>NZ_JBFAAP010000030.1:0-94973 GCF_040639815.1 Streptomyces sp. NPDC023723 | reverse complement strand
CTGCTGCTGCTCGCCGCGGTGTACGCCGGCTGGGACCGGCCGGGGTGGGCGTCCGCCGGGCGGCTGCCGGGCGACGCGGTGTTCGGCGGCCTCGCCGCCGCGCAGGGACTGCTGGTGATCGCCCTCGCCGTCGTCGCCCACCTGCTGTACCGCACCGCGCCCGACCGGCGCACCGCGATGCGCGGCCTGGGCGGACCCGCCGTCGTCATGCTCGCCGGCGCCCTGGGCGGCGTCATGTCCGGCGGCGTCGCCCAGCGGGTGTCGGACTGGCTGGACGGCACCGGCACCTCCCTCGCCGGCCCGCCGGTCCTGCTGACCTGGCAGGCGTCCGTCATCCCGCCGCTGCTCCTCGTGCTGCTCGCGCTGCTCGCCCTGCTCGCCCGCCGCACCTGGTCCCGGGCCCGCGCGGAACGCGCCGAGGCGACCGACGAGGCGGCGGGCGGCCACCCCGACGAGAGTGGCGACCCGGCCCCCAGCCGCAAGGTCGCCGCCGCCCGCGCGATGGCCGGCCTCACCGACCGGGTGCCGCTGCTGGTCACCGTCGTCTCCACCACGACCTTCGTGCTCGGTCTGGCCGCCCTGGTCGGCGCCCTGGCCACCGGACGGACCCCGGCCGAGACCGCCGACGGTTCGTACGCCGTCGTGCACGGCGCCGCCGAGACCGCCCAGGCGGTGGGCTCCTGGCTGGTCGGCCTCGGCTTCATACTGTTCGTCACCGGCGGCCGTCGCGCCTACAAGGACGCCTCCGCGCGGCGCAGCATCGGCATACTGTGGGACGTCGGCACCTTCTGGCCGCGCGCCGCCCACCCGTTCGCCCCGCCCTGCTACGCCGAGCGCGCCGTGCCCGACCTCACCTGGCGCATGGCCACCTGGACCCGGACCACCGGCGGCCGGCTCGTGCTCTCCGGGCACTCCCAGGGCAGCGTGCTGGCCGCCGCGGCGGCCTGGCAACTGGAGCCGTCCGCCCGCGGCCGGGTCGCCCTGCTCACCTACGGCTCCCCGCTGGAGCGGCTCTACGGCCGCTGGTTCCCCGCCTACTTCGGACCGGACTCGCTCGCCGCCCTGCACCGGGAGATCGACTGCTGGCGCAATCTGTACCGGCTCACCGACCCGATCGGCGGCCCGGTGCGGCTGCCCGGCGACTGCGGCCCGGAGGTCGACCGGCCGGCGCTGAACGACCCCCTCTCCTACGGCCGCACCGCCGAGCACCCGCTGCCCGCGCCGATCCTCAAGCACGGCGACTACCAGGCCGACCCGGCGTTCGCCGAGGAGCGCCGGCGGCTGCTGGCCCGGCTGCGCCCGGAGGTGCCCGCGCCCCGGCCCGACGAGGACGGGCCCGGCACGGTGCCGGGCGCCGACGGCGGGACTCAGGGCTGCGCGGGCAGGTCCTCGGCGTAGAGCAGGGTCAGCTCGTCCGTACTGGGGTCCGCGACCTGCGCGACCCGGCTCGCGTGCCGCTCCACCATCGCCTCGAAAGTCTGGCGGGCGGTCCGCCCGTTGCCGAACGCCGGGCCCTTGGGCAGCACCGTGAAGTACTTCAGCAGGCCCTCGGCCGCGCCCGGCGCCAGCCGGTACTCGTGCTCGTCGGCCTGCTGCTCCACGATCCGCAGCAGTTCCTCGGGCCCGTAGTCGCCGAAGGTGATGGTCCGTGAGAAACGGGACGCCACCCCGGGATTGACCGACAGGAACCGCTCCATCTCCGCCGTGTAGCCGGCGACGATCACCACGACCGAGTCCCGGTGGTCCTCCATCAGCTTGACGAGGGTGTCGATGGCCTCCTTGCCGAAGTCCCGCCCGGCGTCCTCGGGGGAGAGGGCGTACGCCTCGTCGATGAACAGCACCCCGCCGTGCGCCTTCTGGAACGCCTCCTGGGTGCGGATCGCCGTGGAGCCGATGTGCTCGCCGACCAGGTCCACCCGGGAGACCTCGACCAGGTGGCCCTTGTCCAGCACACCGAGGGAGGCCAGGATCTCGCCGTACAGCCGGGCCACCGTCGTCTTGCCGGTGCCGGGGGAGCCGGTGAAGACCAGGTGCCGTTTGACCGACGCCGCCTTCAGGCCCGCCTGCTGCCGGCGCCGGCCCACCTCGATCATGTCGATCAGGGCCCGCACCTCGAGCTTGACGCTCTCCAGGCCCACCAGCGCGTCCAGTTCGCCCAGCACGTCCTGGGAGGAACGGGCCGGCCGCTCCGGCTCGGCGGCCGTGACCAGCGGCTCCTGCTCGGTACTGCGCTGGCCGGGGATCGAGCCCAGCAGCCCCGGCGACCGGGTCACCGTCTGCACCGCGGGCTCCCGGGTCTGCGGCGGCCCAAGGCTCGTACTCTCGTCGCTGGTGCAGTCCTCGACCACCGGACCCGCGTCGCCCGCGTCCGCCCCGGCGTCCGCGAACTCGTACCCGCCGCGCGCGCACCGCTCGGCACGGCACTTGCGCAGCGTGCTGCGGCAGCCGTCGATCACATGGAAGCCGTAGCCGCCGCTGTTCGTCACCCGGCAGTTCAGGAAGCTGCCGCGGCCGCCGGCCGACACATAGACGCCGGCCTCGCCGGGGGAGTCGATGACGCAGCGCTCGATGGTGGGGTCGGCGCCCTTGGTGACGATCACCCCGGTGCGGGTGGCGTCGATGGAGCAGTTGTTCAGCGTGCCGCCGCTGCCGTGGTCGCGGAACCAGGCGCCGGTCGCCGCCTCCCGGATCCGGCAGTCGTCGAGCTGCGCGGTGGCGCCGTCGCTCACCGACACTGCGGTGTTGCGCACCTGGGAGAGGTCGCTGTCGACGACGTCGGCGCGCGAGCCGCGGTCCAGGACGAACAGGGCGTCCGGCACGTCGTGCACCCGGCAGGAGTCGAGCACCGCGGTGGCGCCGTCGCTGACCCAGACCGCCGGGTAGTCGCCCGTGCTGTCGAAGATCTCGCACTGGTTGGCGTCCACCCGGGTGCCCGGGTCCCACACCGACAGGCCGTTGCGGCCGAACTGCCGCACGGTGGTGCGGGTCAGGGTGAGGACGGACCGGGAGCGCAGGTCCACCGCGTTCTCCGGGATGTCGTGGATGCGGCAGTCGGCGAGGGTGAGTACCGCGTCGGTGTCCAGGGTGATGCCGTCGGCGGTGGTGCGGTGCACGTCGCAGTCGGTGAGGTGCGCGGTGGCCCGGCCGGTGACCTGGACGCCGCTGCCCCGCACCTCGTAGATCTCGCACCCGACGGCCTCCGCCGAGGAGTGCTCCCCGGTCGCGGTGAGGCCCGAGCCCGCGGCGTGGTGGATCCGGCAGCGCTCCAGCCGGGGCCGGGCGCCGGAGCGCACCGCGACGCCCTCCTGGCCGGCCGCGACCACCTCGCACTCCTCGAACACCCCGCCGCCGCCGTCCACCACCGCGATGCCGATGCCCGCCGGGTTGTCGACGGAGCACCGCCGCACCGTCGGACGCGCGGCGCCGCGCACCTCTATCCCGGCGGCGGAGCGGGTGACGATCCGGACGTCGAGCAGTTCCGGAGTGCCCTCCTCGATCAGTACGGCGGGTGCCGCCGCGTCCTGTCCCTCGACGTGCAGGTCCTGCACCACGGCCGAGGCGCGCACGGTGAGCGGCACCCCGTCCAGGGGCGCGATCCGCACCGATCCGTGCGAGCCGTCGGGACCGCGCAGGGTCACCGCCCGCTGGACCACGAGGTTCTCCCGGTAGGTGCCGGGGGCGATGGTGAGCACGTCACCGTCGGCCGCGGCCTCCAGGGCGGCGGCGAGTGATGCGTACTCGCCCGTGCGGCGCCGCCACCGCGACGTACCGGTGTGCGTCACCTGGACCGTGCCCTGTGCCATGGCGTTGCTGTGCCCCCACCTCGTCGTACTGATGGCTCGTCGGCCGCCGGGGGCATGCCCCGGTGCTTCTCACGCGCGGGTCGATGCCGAAACGGGTTCGGCCGGTCCACCGTAGCGTGCGCCGCAGGGGTGGGTTGACCGGAGGCGCAACCCGGTCAACAGCCGGTGCCCGTCCTGCCCCAGTCCGGACCGGCCCGGTCCCAGGCCTGATCCAGGCGCGCGTAGCGGCGCCGGACCATGCGCCACAGGACCAGCCGGCGCGCTCCCTCGGCCAGGGCGGCGGCCGCCAGGGCGGCGCCGGTCCCGGCGAGGACGGCGTGCGTCATGGCGGTGGCGGCGTCCAGCGGACGGGCCACCGTCCGGCCGTGCTCGTCCGTCCATATCCCGAAGCGGTCGCCGGCGTGCGGGGAGTCGATGCCCGCCAGGACCGGGCCGCGCCGGGCCGATCCGTCCGGTGCCGTCCACTCGGCCAGGACACGGCTGCGCAGGTCACCCGCGGCGGCGGTCTCCGGGTCCACCTCCAGCGGTGAGCGGTCCAGTTCGCGCACGACGGTGGCCGTCACCCGGTGGCGGGTCTCCTGCTGGTCGTGGACCGAACGGCGCAGGGCGTCGTCGGCGGCGGTGCCCACCAGCACGCCCAGCACCGGTGCGACGCACACCATGAACAGCAGGGTGGCCAGCGCCACCCAGGCTTCGGCCAGGTCGGTCGCGCGGCGCAGCGGATTGTGCCGCCAGCGCCACAGTCCCCTGATCGCTCGCACGGTCCGCACCCCCTTCCCGCTCCGTGATAACCCCGGACCGCCCCGTTCATGAGCGGGGCCGTCGAAGAGAGAGCGAGATCACCTTCGGTGGCTCACCGCCCGGCGGCTGCCGCCGGGCGCCCGGCGGACCACTCACGAACTTCTCATCCGGGTCAACGCGCGGCACCCGCCCCCGGGTTCCCGCCGGACGATCACGGCCGGCGGACCGCTCGCGCCGGGTCAGCCGTCGACGGTGACCGGGTCGCCGACCCGTACCGTGCCGCCGGACAGCGGCACCAGGTTCTGCCCGAAGAGCAGCCTGCCGTCCCGGCGGCGGTGCCGGCCCAGGGTGTGCAGGGGCTCCCGGCCGCGGGCCGCGGTGGCCTGGTCGGTGGTGGTCACCACGCACCGTCCGCTGGGCTTGGCCACCCGGAAGGCGACCTCGCCGATCGTCACCCGCGACCAGCCGTCCTCCGCCCACGCCCCGGTGCCGTCCACGACCACGTTGGGCCGGAACCGGTCCATGGGCAACGGGCCCTCGGCGGCGTGATCGCCCCGCGCGATCAGCGAGTTGAGGGCGTCCAGCGAGGCGGTGGCCGTCAGCAGCAGCGGATAGCCGTCGGCGAGGGACACGGTCTCGCCCGGCCGCGCGTACACCGGGTCGATCGGCCGGCGCGTGGCCGGGTCGTCCAGGTGGACCAGACGTGTCCGAGCGCCCAGGTACGCCGCGCACCACGCGTGCGCGGCCTCGTCCGCGGCCGGTGTCACCCGGACCTTGTCCCGGAAGAGCTCCACCATGACCGTCTCCCCGCCGTCCGGCGCGGGCACCGTGAGCGGCCGCGCACCGGGCGCGGACAGCCGTACGCCGCCGCCGGGCAGCGGCTCGGCGGCGGCCAGCGCGAGGCTCGGCCGCTGGCGTTGCGTGACGACCTTTCCCCCGTCGTCGACCAGCATCCAGCGGCGGTCTCCGGTCAGCCCCCAGGGCTCCACCTCGGCCGCCCGGGGCGAGACGCCCCGGAACGCCTTGACCGGATGTACGTGGATCGACCGCAGTCGCGCGTTCCCCATGAGGCCATCGTGCCAGGCGGCACCGACAGCGGGCGGGTCCGGCTCAGTAGCCCCGGTACTGCTGGTTGTTGTACGGGTCCTGGTACGGCGCCGGGGCCGGCGCGGGCCGGGGCGCCGCCGGGCGCATCGCCTCGTACCCGGTCGGCGCGGGCGCCGCCGGGCGGGGCTGCTGGGGCTGCTGGGGCGCGGGGTAGCCGCGCGGCGCCGTCATCTGCTGCGGGATGTAGGCGGCGGGGGCCTGCTGGAAGGGCGCGGGCTGGGGGACCTGCTGCGGGTAGCCGTAGGAAGGCTGGGAGGGCGCCGCCGGCAGGGCGGGAAGCGCGGACGGGAGGGCCGGCAGGTGGCTGCCCGGGGCGTCGTACGCGGCGGGGACCCGGATCGGGGCGATCTGCGGAGTGCCCCGTTCGGCCACGAGCGAGTCGTAGATCGGGGTGTCCGGGAAGGAGGCGGAGTAGTAGCCGCCGCCATAGGTGGAGCGGGGGGAGGTCATGGCACATAAGTTAAGCCCACGATGTGCTGGTTGGGGAGACCGATAAGAGGGTTGTTTTCCGTGTCCGCCGTGACCTGGGATCCCCAATGCGAGCGAACTTGACGAAAAAGGGCATGCCCGGAACACGATCTTCTGATAAAGGCCGACTTGCGAACGTGTTACCGGCCGGTTGCGGCCCGGTTCCCCGGGCCGTCCGGGGGAGTTGGCCGGGCGGGCAACGGCGCAAACGCGCCACGCGCGGCAGAATGGACGGAGGCGCGGAACGCGCCCGGGCGCGTTGTCGGCAGGAGATGAGGGAGCCGGACATGGTCATGGCCAAAGGCTCGAACACCGCGGTGCCGACGGGGGCGCTGCGCGTCGAAATGGGCTGGCGGGCCGGCCCGGGCGTGCCCGCCGTGGACGCCTCGGCGCTGCTCCTGGTGAACGGAAAGGTCCGTTCCGACGCGGACTTCGTCTTCTACAACCAGCCCGCGCACCCCTCCGGAGCCGTCCGCCACGAGGGCAAGCGGGAAGCCGGCGGCCGGACGACCGACAGCCTCCTCGTCGACCTGGCGGGCGTGGAGCCCGCCGTCGAGACCGTCGTCCTCGCCGCCTCCGCCGACGGCGGCACCTTCGGCCAGGTCCCCGGCCTCTGCATCGAGGTCCGGGACGCGGCCGGGGACACGGTGGCGGCCCGCTTCGACAACCCGGGCGCGACGGTCGAAACGGCCTTCGTGCTGGGCGAGTTCTACCGCCGCCAGGGCGGCTGGAAGTTCCGCGCCGTCGGCCAGGGCTACGGCAGCGGACTGGCGGGCCTGGCCACCGACTACGGCATCACGGTGGACGACCCGCCGCGCGCCCCGCGGTCGCAGGTGACCCCGGCGCCCGTGCCGCAGCCCCCGGCGCCCGCGCCGGGCCGGTCTCCCGCACCGCCGGTCCGGCTGACGAAGGTCACGCTCACCAAGGCCGCCCCGTCCGTCTCGCTGACCAAGCAGGGCGGCACCTCCGGCGCCCTGCACGTCAACCTCAACTGGCAGACCCGCGGGCCGTCCTCGGGCCCGGGCCCGGGCTCCGGCTGGGTGCGCAGGCTGAGCCGGTCCCTCGCCCCGCAGGGCGGCCTCGACCTCGACCTGTGCGCCCTGTACGAACTCGCCGACGGCACCAAGGGCGTCATCCAGTCCCTCGGCAACGCCTACGGCGCCCTGGACCGGCCCCCGTTCATCCACCTCGACGGCGACGACCGCACCGGCGCCGTGGCGAGCGGCGAGAACCTCACCGTCAACCTCGACCACACCCGCGACCTGCGCCGCGTCCTCGTCTTCGTCACCATCTACGAGGGCGCGCGCTCCTTCGCCGACCTGAAGGCCACCGTCACCCTCCGCCCGCAGCACGGCGCCCCGGTCGACTTCTCCCTGGACGAGTGCACGGTCCCCTCGACGGTGTGCGCGCTCGCCCTGATCACCAACACCGGCGACGACCTCGTCGTCCAGCGCGAGGCCCGCTACCTGGTCCCCGAGCGCGGCGTCAGCCCGCAGCGCACCGTCGACCGCGCCTACGGCTGGGGCATGAACTGGACGCCCGGCCGCAAATGAGCCGCCCGCGCACGGGCGGTCAGCCCTCCTCGGGAACGGCCTCCGGACGGGCGTAGGTCCGGCCCTTCCACGCCGCGCCCCGCCCCCGGTAATGCTGGACCGCCGAGTCGACCGTCATCAGCAGGTACAGCGCCGCAGTGCACGGCAGCAGCGGCGCCAGCCACGGCGGCTGCCGGTAGTAGCGCAGCATCGGCAGGTACGTCCCCGTCATCACCAGCCACGCCAGAGCGCCGAGGACGGCGCCCGCCGCGCTCCCGGTGACCACGCCCGCGACCAGCGCGACGGGCGGGACCAGGTACACCAGCGCCAGCCCGGCGACCGTGCCGAGCAGCACCAGCGGGTTGTGCCGCAACTGGGCGTACGCGCTGCGCGCCACCATCCGCCACAGGTCGGCCAGGCGCGGATAGGGCCGCACGCTGTCCACCCGGTCGGCCAGCCCCAGCCAGATGTGCCCGCCGCCGCGCTTGACGGTCCGGGCCAGCGCGACGTCGTCGATCACCGCCTGCCGGATGGCGTCCGGGATGCCGGCCCGCTCGGCGGTCTCGGTGCGCAGCAGCACACAGCCGCCCGCCGCCGCGGCCGTCCGCGACCCGGGCCGGCCGATCCGGCGGAACGGGTACAGCTGCGCGAAGAAGTAGACGAAGGCCGGTACCACCAGCCGCTCCCAGACACTGGCCACCCGCAGCCGGGCCATCAGGGAGACGGCGTCGAAGCCCCCGGTACGGGCGGCGGCCACCAGCTCCCGCAGGCTGTCCGGCGCGTGCGCGATGTCGGCGTCCGTCAGCAGCAGGTACTCCGGTTCGCGCGCGCGGGCCAGCCCGATGCCGTGCCGCACCGCCCAGAGCTTGCCGGTCCAGCCCGGGGGCGGCTCCCCGGGCGAGGCGACGGTCAGCGGCAGCCCGCCCACCCCGAGGGACAGTTCGCGGGCCAGCGCGCCGGTGCCGTCCGTACTGCCGTCGTCGATCAGGAAGATCTCCGCCCGCCCCGGATAGTCCTGCGCGAGCAGCGACGGCAGGCTGTCCCGCAGTACCGCCGCCTCGTCGCGGGCCGGGACGACCACGCACACGGACGGCCACCCGGCGCCCGGGCGGGGACCGCGGCGGGGCGGCAGCCTGACATCGGTGCGCCAGAAGAAGCCCTGGCCAAGCAGCAGCCACAGCCAGGCGGCGAGTGATACGGCGGAGATCCAGACAACGGCGTTCACGTGCGCAGTCTCCCCCACGGCGGCCGGCCCGCGCCTGTCATCGTCTATCGTGGCCGGGTGAAGATCGCGCTCATGGACTCCGGAATCGGTCTGCTGGCGGCCACCGCCGCGGTACGGCGCCTGCGACCGGACGCCGATCTCATCCTCTCCCTGGACCCCGACGGCATGCCCTGGGGACCGCGTACGCCCGAGGACCTGACCGGCCGCGCCCTCGCCGTCGCCGAGGCGGCCGCCGCGCACCGCCCGGACGCCCTGATCGTCGGCTGCAACACCGCCACCGTGCACGCGCTGCCCGCCCTGCGGGACCGGCACGAGCCCGGCCTGCCCGTGGTCGGCACCGTCCCGTCGATCAAGCCCGCCGCGGCCGGCGGCGGCCCGTTCGCCATCTGGGCGACGCCCGCCACCACCGGCAGCGCCTACCAGCGCGGCCTGATCCGGGACTTCGCCGACGGCGTGCCGGTCGCCGAGGTGCCCTGCCACGGGCTCGCGGAAGCCGTCGAGCACGCCGACGAGGCCGCGATCGACGCCGCCGTGGCCGCCGCCGCGGCGCTGACCCCGGCCGACGTCACCACCGTCGTGCTCGGCTGCACCCACTACGAACTGGTCGCCGAGCGGATCCGGGCCGCCGTGCGGCGGCCCGGCCGCCCGCCGCTCGCGCTGCACGGCTCGGCGGGCGCCGTCGCCGCCCAGGCACTGCGCCGGATCGGCGCCGGACCCGCCCCCGACGCCCCCGCCGACGGCACCCTCACCGTGCTGCTCAGCGGCCGGGAGGGCGTGCTGCCCGCGCCCGCGCTCAGCTACGCCGAGGGCCGGCTGCTGCGGACGGCCACGCCCGCGCGCTGAGCCGGCCGGGCGCCCGGTCGGCCCAGTGACCCTGCGCAGCGCGGTACACACGGCGCCGATCGTGAGTAACCTCTTTGCCATGAGGGACCACCCCCACGGCGGGCACGTGCCCCACCCCGATGTCTGGACCGGCCGCGCCACCAACCGGGTCCAGTGGTTGCTGGCGCTGATCGGCGCCGCCTGCATGGCACTCGGTATCGAGCTGGCCGTCGTCTCGGCCTGGGAGTCCGGCATCGCCGCGCTGGCCATGGCCGTCGTCGGCTGCATCGCGGCCGGGCTGCTGGTCCTCTTCGGCACCCTGGCCTTCGTGCACGTCGCGCTGAAGGTCGACCGGGAATGCCTCGAAGTGCGCTGCGGTCACATCGGCGTCCCGCGCCGCCGCATCCCGCTGTCGCACGTGGCCGGCGCGGAGTTCGCCCCGATCGTGTGCCCGCGCCACTGGGGCGGCTGGGGCTACCGGTGGCGACCGGAGAAGGGCACCGCCGTGGTGGTCCGGCGCGGCGAGGGCGTGGTGCTGCGCCTGTGGGACGGCCACACGTTCACCATCACCGTGGACGACGCGGAGGCGGCCGTACTGGTCATCAAGGACCGGCTTCGCCCGAAGGCCCCCGGCACCGCGCACTGAGGCGGTGCCCGGGCCGGGCCCAGGTCACCCACGTACACTCCCGGGGTGACCGTCACCGCACCATCCGTCGCCGGGCCGGACCGGCCGGACCCGCGGACCGCGCCCGCCTCGCGCGCCGCGCGCCTCGGCCGCCGGCTCCTGCCCGCCGCCGTCGCCGCCCTGGCCGGCGTCCTGCTCTACGTCAGCTTCCCGCCGCGCACCCTGTGGTGGCTGGCGCTGCCCGCCTTCGCCGTCCTCGGCGGGGTGCTGCGCGGGCGCGGCTGGAAGGCGGGCCTCGGCCTCGGCTACCTGTTCGGCCTCGGCTTCCTGCTGCCGCTGCTGGTGTGGACCGGCGTGGAGGTCGGCCCCGGGCCCTGGCTGGCGCTGGCCGCGATCGAGGCGCTGTTCGTCGCGCTGGTCGGCGCGGGGGTGGCCGCCGTCTCCAAGCTGCCCGGCCGGCCGGTGTGGGCGGCGGCGATCTGGACGGCCGGCGAGGCGGCACGCGCGCGCGTGCCGTTCGAGGGCTTCCCCTGGGGCAAGATCGCCTTCGGCCAGGCCGACGGCGTCTTCCTCCCGCTCGCCGCGCTGGGCGGCACCCCGGTGCTCGGCTTCGCGGTCGTCCTGTGCGGCTTCGGCCTGTACGAGGCGGTCCAACTGGCGTTGACCGCCCGGCGCACCCGCGCCGTGCACAAGGGCGCGGCCGTCGCCGCCCTGCTCGGCGTCGCCGTCCCCGTCCTGGGCGCCCTCGCCGCCAGGACGCTGGTCAGCGACGAGGCGGAGGACGGCACCACCACCGTCGCCGTCGTCCAGGGCAACGTGCCCCGCGCGGGGCTCGCCTTCAACGCCCAGCGCCGCGCGGTGCTCGACTACCACGCGCGGGAGACCCGGCGGCTGGCCGCCCAGGTGGACGCGGGCAAGGTGGCCCGCCCCGACATCGTGCTGTGGCCGGAGAACTCCTCCGACATCGACCCGTTCGCCAACGCCGACGCCTATGACGTCATCGACGCCGCCGCCAAGGCGATCAAGGCCCCGATCTCGGTCGGCGGGGTGGTGCGGCGCGACGGCAGGCTCTACAACGAGCAGATCCTCTGGGACCCCGACAAGGGCCCCGTCGACACCTACGACAAACGGCAGATCCAGCCGTTCGGGGAGTACCTGCCGCTGCGCGGTCTGATCGGCGCCATCAACAGCGACTGGACGTCGATGGTCAGCCAGGACTTCAGCCGCGGCACCGAACCCGGCGTCTTCAGCATGGCCGGCACCCGGGTCGGCCTGGTCACCTGCTACGAGGCCGCCTTCGACTGGGCGGTGCGCTCCGAGGTCACCGACGGCGCTCAGCTGATCTCGGTGCCCAGCAACAACGCCACCTTCGACCGCAGCGAGATGACCTACCAGCAGCTCGCCATGTCCCGGGTCCGCGCCGTGGAGCACAGCCGGACCGTCACCGTGCCGGTGACCAGCGGCGTCAGCGCGATCATCCTGCCGGACGGCACCATCACCCAGCGCACCGGCATGTTCGTCGCCGGCTCCCTGGTCCAGGAGGTGCCGCTGCGCTCCTCCGAGACCCCCGCCACCAAGCTCGGCGTCCTGCCGGAGCTCCTCCTGGTGCTGGTCGCGGCCGGTGGCCTCGGCTGGGCGGTCGCCGCCGGTGTGCGCGGGCGGCGCGCCGGTGGCGTGTAGCGGTACGCCCGTCGCACGCCCCGCGTGGATCCCGGTGCCGGGCCCGGCGCTCCCGTTAGGGTCGGGCGCATGGCTACTCCCGACTTCATCCGCACCCTCCGCGCCACCGCCGGCCACCAGTTGCTGTGGCTGCCCGGGGTCACCGCCCTGGTCTTCGACGACGACGGCCGGGTGCTGCTGAACCGCAGGACCGACACCCGGCGCTGGTCGCTGATCGGCGGCATCCCGGAGCCGGGGGAGCAGCCCGCGGCCTGCGCGGTGCGCGAGGTGTGGGAGGAGACCGCGGTGCGGTGCGCGGTCGAGCGGGTGGTCCTGGTCCAGGCGCTGAACCCGGTGACGTACGAGAACGGCGACATCTGCCAGTACATGGACATCACCTTCCGCTGCCGGGCCCTCGGCGGCGAGGCCAGGGTCAACGACGACGAGTCGCTGGACGTCGGCTGGTTCGCGGTGGACGCCCTGCCGGAGATCGGCGACTTCGGCCGGTCCCGGATCAAGCAGGCGCTGGCGGAGGCGCCCACGTGGTTCGAGCCGCCGGCCGTCGACTGACCGGGCGGCGCGTCAGCCCAGTACGAACCGCACCGGCGTGCCCGGCGCCGCCTGGGCCGCGGCGGCGAGGGCGGGTTCGGGGGCGACCGCGATCACCGGGTAGCCGCCCGTCGTCGGGTGGTCGTGCAGGAAGACCACCGGGTGGCCGTCCGGTGGGACCTGGACGGCGCCCAGGACCATGCCCTCGCTGGGCAGCTCGTGCGTCGACGCCCACTCGAGGGCCGGGCCCTCGGTGCGCAGGCCGATGCGGTTGCTGTGCGGGGAGACCCGGTAGACCGCCGAGGTGAAGGCGCGCAGCGCGGCCGGGGTGAACCAGTCGGCGCGCGGGCCCGGACGTACCGGGAGGACCAGTTCGGTGGGCGGGGCGGGCCAGGGGGCGGCGGCCGGGGCCGGGGCCGGCGGTGCGGGGGTGCCGACCGGGACCACGTCGCCGTCGCGCAGGGGGGCCGGGCCGAGCCCGGAGAGCAGGTCGGTGGCGCGGCTGCCGAGCACCGGCTCCACGGCGACGCCGCCCGCCACCGCGACGTACGAACGCACGCCCGCCGTCACCGCCCCGACGTCCAGCACGGCGCCGGCCGGCACCCGCACCGGCGCGCCCCAGGCGGCCGGCCGGCCGGCCACCGTCACCGGGCAGGGCGCACCGCCGACCACGACGGTGACGGCCCGGTCGGGCCGCAGCGCGCAGCCGGTCACGGTGGTCTCCAGGACCGCCGCGCCGGGATCGTTGCCGAGCAGCCGGTTGGCCAGCCGTGTCGCGGGCGCGTCCAGCGCGCCGGAGCGGGGCACGCCCAGATGGGCGTGGCCGGGCCGGCCCGCGTCCTGGACGGTGGTGAGCGCGCCGGCCCGCACGGTGGTGAGCTTGGCGGTCATGGCGCGTCCGCCACGGGGACGAAGCGCACCCGGCTGCCCGGGGTGAGGAGCGCCGCGCGCTCCCGCGCCGGGTCCCACAGCGGGCTCGGGTCGGGCATGGTGCCGATCAGCTGCCAGCCGCCCGGGGTGGCGCGCGGGTAGACCGCGCTGTAGGGGCCGGCCAGCGCGACCGCTCCGGCCGGGACCCGGGTGCGGGGCGTGGCGCGGCGCGGCACGTGCAGGTGCGGCGGCAGTCCGGTGAGGTAGCCGAAGCCCGGCGCGAAACCGCAGAACGCGACCCGGTAGATGAAGGAGGAGTGGCGGGCGGCGACCTCGGCGGGCGCGGCTCCCCACAGCTGAGCGACGTCGGACAGGTCCGGGCCGTCGTAGCGCACCGGGATGTCCACGACGTCCCCGTCGTCGGCGGTGACGGCCGGGATCCGCCACTCGGCGATCCGGAGGGCCAGCGCGTCGGGGTCCCGTACTCCGTCCAGCAGTACGGTCCGGGCGCCGGGCACGATCTCCTCGACCGGCACCAGCGTGCCCGCCGCGCGGCGCCGCAGCAGTTCGGCGTGGAAGGCGGCGGTCCGCTCGGCGTCGGGCAGTTCGACGAGGAGCGCGTGCCGCCCGGCGGGGCGTGCCGTGAGCGGCGGTCGTGGTGTCATGCGAACGGTCCGACCTCGACGCCGGCCGCCGCCAGCGCCGTACGCACCCGCGCGGCGATCCGGGCAGCGCCCGGGGTGTCGCCGTGCACGCACAGCGAACGCGCGGCGACCGTGACCGTGCTGCCGTCCACCGCTCGCACCGTGCCGTCCACCGCGAACGCCACCGCGCGGCGCACCACCGCGTCCGCGTCCGTGACGACGGAGTCCGGCTCGCGGCGCGGGACCAGGGTGCCCTCGGGGGTGTAGGCGCGGTCCGCGAACGCCTCGGGCACGCCGGTCAGCCCGGCCGCCCCGGCGGCGGCCAGCAGCCGTGACCCCGGCAGCCCGAGCACCGGCAGGTCCCCGCCCGCCAGCCGGACGCCGGCCACCACGGCACCGGCCTGCTCGTCGTCGCGCACGGTGCGGTTGTAGAGCGCGCCGTGCGGCTTGACGTAGACCACGTCCGTCCCGGCGGCGCGGGCGAAGACCCGCAGCGCGCCGATCTGGTAGGCGACCTCGGCCGCCAGTTCGTCGGCGGGCACGTCCATCGCGCGCCGCCCGAAGCCGGCCAGGTCGCGGTAGGACACCTGGGCGCCGATCCGCACACCGCGCTCGGCGGCCCGGTCGCAGACGCGCCGCATCACCGAGGGGTCGCCCGCGTGGAAGCCGCAGGCGACATTGGCGCTGGTGACGACGGAGAGCAGGGCGTCGTCGTCGGTCAGGGTCCAGCGGCCGAAGCCTTCACCGAGGTCCGCGTTGAGGTCGATCACACCTCGAACCTAATAGATCGTTGAACGATTCGACAAGAGTTTGGGTCTTGTTAGATCGTTCAACGATCGCCTAGGGTCCGTGCATCTGCCACTTATCCGGGTTTCCCCGGTTCGTGTGCGTGTCCCCCTCCCCAAAGCCTGAAGAAGGCCACCGAATGATCGTGCTTCTCGGTGTGGTCGTGGTGATCCTCGGATTCGTCACGCGCCGCAATCCCGTCCTCGTGGTGGGCGTCGCCGGTATCGTCACCGGCCTGCTCGGCAGGATGAATCCGCTGGAGGTCCTCGCGGCCTTCGGCCGGTCCTTCGCCGACAGCCGCTCGGTCACCGTCTACGCCATCGTGCTCCCGGTGATCGGCCTGCTGGAGCGCTACGGCCTGCGCGAACAGGCCCGTAATCTCATCGGCCGCCTGGGCCGGCTCAGCGCCGGCCGGTTCCTCACGGTCTACCTGCTGGTCCGGCAGGTCACCGCGGCCTTCGGCCTGAACAGCATCGGCGGCCCGGCGCAGACCGTGCGGCCGCTGGTGGCGCCGATGGCCGAGGCCGCCGCCGAGCGCACCACGGGGGCGAAGCTGCCCGACCGGCTGCGCGAGAAGGTGCGCTCCTACTCCGCCTCCGCCGACACCGTGGGCGTCTTCTTCGGCGAGGACTGCTTCATCGCGATCGGCTCCATCCTGCTGATCACCGGTTTCGTGAACTCCACGTACCACCAGGACATCGAACCGACCCAGCTGGCCCTGTGGGCGATCCCGCTCGCGGTCTGCGCCTTCCTCATCCACGGCGCCCGGCTGCTGCTCATGGACAGGCAGCTCGAACGCGAGATGGCACTCGCCGCCGCCGAGCACGACCTGCCGCTTCCCGAGGGGGCCGACAAGTGATCAAGGTCGAATGGCTCTACTGGCTGATCGGGCTGGTCTTCGTCGTCATGGCCGCGCAGATGGCCATGGACCGCACCAACCCCAAGCGGTGGACGTCCGCCGCCTTCTGGGGCCTGCTCGGCCTCACCTTCCCCTACGGGACCGGGGTGGCCAACGCCACCGCGAAGAACGGCGGCTGGACGCTGCCCGCCGAACCGCTCGGCGTCGCCGTGCTCGCCCTGATCGTGCTCGCCGGGTTCAACTTCCTCGGCAAGGGCGTGCCGGTCACCACCACCGGTGAGCAGCGCGAGGCGTCCGCCGCCCGGCTCGGCAACAAGATCTTCATCCCCGCCCTGACCATCCCGCTGGTCGCCATCGTCTGCGCCTCCGTGCTGGACGAGTCCGGCCTGTTCGAGGACGGCAAGGCCACGCTGCTGGGACTGGGCCTCGGCTGTATCGCCGCCCTCGTGGTCGGCATGCTGGTCACCGGCGAGAAGAAGGTCTCCGTCCCGGTGCACTCCGGCCGCTCCATGCTGGAGGCGATGGGCTCCGCGCTGCTGCTGCCCCAGCTGCTGGCCGTACTCGGCTCGATCTTCGCCGCCGCCGGGGTCGGCGACCAGGTCGGCGACATCATGAACAAGGTCCTCCCCGACGACTCCAAGTACTTCGCGGTGGTCGCGTACTGCGTCGGCATGTTCCTGTTCACCGTGATCATGGGCAACGCCTTCGCCGCGTTCCCGGTGATGACCGCGGCGATCGGCTGGCCGGTGCTCATCCAGCAGATGCACGGCAACGAGCCCGGCGTACTCGCGATCGGCATGCTCGCCGGGTTCGCCGGCACCCTCTGCACCCCGATGGCCGCCAACTTCAACATCGTGCCGGCCACCCTGCTCGAACTGAAGGACCAGTACGGGCCGATCAAGGCCCAGCTCCCCACCGGCATCGCGCTGCTCGGCTGCTGCACCGTGATCATGGCGGTCTTCGCCTTCTGAGCCGTCGTCGTACGGAATCTCCGAGCAACTCCTGAGCCCTTCCAGGAAGGAATCGCAGTGACCCGCGTCCTCATCACCGGCTTCGCGCCCTTCGGCGGCGAGCGGGTGAACCCGTCCTGGCAGGCGGCGTCCCTGGTGGCCGCCGAACCGCCCGCCGGGCTCACCGTCACCGCCGTCGAACTGCCCTGCGCCTTCGGGGACAGCCTCGACGCCCTGCGCGCGGCCGTCCGCACCGTCGCTCCCGGCCTGGTGCTCTGCCTCGGCCAGGCGGGCGGCCGCCCCGGCGTCACCGTCGAACGCGTCGCCATCAACGTCGACGACGCCCGCATCCCCGACAACAACGGCCGGCAGCCGGTCGACGAACCGGTGGTCCCGGACGGCCCCGCCGCCCACTTCTCCACCCTCCCCGTCAAGGCGTGCGTCGCCGCGATGCGCGCGGCCGGCGTCCCGGCCGCCGTCTCGAACACCGCCGGCACCTTCGTCTGCAACCACGTCGCCTACGGCCTCGGCCACCTCATCGCCACCGAGTTCCCGCACCTGCGGGGCGGTTTCGCGCACGTCCCCTGGGCGCCGGAACAGGTCACCGACGGCCAGGCACCCGCCCTGCCGCCGGCCACCGTCGCGCACGGCCTGCGGGCCCTGCTGACCGCCGCCGCCCGCACCCCCGCCGGCCAGGACCTGAAGGTCACCGAGGGAGCCACCCACTGATGCCGCTCAGCACCCCGCTCAGCACCTACGCGACGCCGTTCGCCCGGCTCGCCCTCGCCAACATCACCCGCGAGTACCCCAACTTCCCGGCCCACCTGATCGGGTCCGCCGACGAGCGGATCGAGCCCCGGACCCTGCACCCGGCGTTCTACGGCGCCTACGACTGGCACTCCTCGGCGCACATGCACTGGCTGCTGGTCCGGCTGCTCAACAGGTACGGCGGCACCCCCGCGCTGCCCGGCACCGAGGCCGTCGTCGACGTACTGGACCGGCACCTCACCCCCGGCAACCTCGCCGTCGAGGCCGCCTATCTCCGCGACCACCCCTCCTTCGAGCGGCCCTACGGCTGGGCCTGGCTGCTCGCGCTGGCCGCCGAGTGCCGGGCCCGCGGCACCCGGGAGGGCGCCCGCTGGACCGAGGCGCTGGCCCCGGCCGTCGCCGTCGTCGACCGGCTGCTGGCCGACTGGCTGCCCAGGGCCACCTATCCGGTGCGCCACGGCAACCACCCCAACAGCGCCTTCGCGCTGGGCCTCGCCCTGGACTCGGGCGAACTGTCGGCCGGCACCGAACAGGCCGTGCGGGAGCGCCTGTTGGCCTGGTTCGCCGACGACCACGACGCGCCGGCGCACTGGGAGCCGTCCGGGCAGGACTTCCTGTCCCCGGCGCTGAGCGAGGCGGACGCGGTGCGCCGGGTGCTGCCGGCGGCGCGATTCGCGCCGTGGCTGGACCGCTTCCTGCCCGCGCTGCGCACGGGCGCCCCCTGCGCGCTGCTCGACGTCCCGGTCGTCTCCGACCACGCCGACCCGCAGATCGGCCACCTGCTGGGCCTGGCCCTCAGCCGGGCGGCGGCGCTGCGCTCCCTCGCGGACGCGCTGCCCGCCGGGCCGGTCCGCGACCGGCTGAGCACGGCGGCCGACGCCCACCTCGCGGCGGGCCTGCCGGCGGTGGAGCGCGGCGACTTCACCACCGATCACTGGCTGGCCACCTTCGCCACGCTGGCCCTCGACGGCCACTGACCTCGGACCGTTCCCCGGCCCCGGTCCTTCCCCGGCCCCCGGTCATTCCTCGAACCCCGGTCCTTCCCCGGACCCCGGTCATTGCCCGAACCCCGGTCCTTCCCCGACCCCCGGCCGTTCCGGCGTCCCCACGCCGGAACGGCCCTGCGCTTTCCGGCCGTCCGCGACCGCGTTGACGCGGGCCGGTGCGTCGTCGACGCTGAGCGGGACGGCCTTCTCGGTGTGACCGGTGCCGTTCCGACCGCCGTCGCGGCGCTCCGGCCGCCGCCGGCACCGCACGGGTCGCCCACCCCGCTGCCGGACGTGACGGTGGTGACGGTGCGCGCGAAACGGTGGCTTAGCGGCGCGCCTAAATGGAAACGATGATCGAGAGCGGTTGTCGCGACAACGAGGCGGCGACCGGCCGACATGGGGAGGGTACTCAGTGAAGGACGCGCCCTTGTACTTGCGGCCGCGGGTGGATCCACCGCTCGCCGCGCTGCTGGGGGATGTGCCGTTCCTGCACTCGCTGGTGGACGCGCTGGGATCACCGCTGAACGTGCTGCTGCCGGAGGTCGTCGCGGAGAACGCCGGACGGTTCCGGTCGGTCTACCGGCGTCACCACCTGGCCGGACGGGTGTACTTCGCGCACAAGGCGAATCGTTCCAGCGCCCTGGTGCGCAGACTGGCGGCGTGCGACCCGGCCGCGGTCGGCGTCGACGTGGCCTCCCTGGCGGAGCTGCGGCACGCGGTGAGCTGCGGGTTCACCGGGGACCGGGTGATGGCCACCGGCCCGAAGGACGCGGAGTTCCTGTGGCTGGCCGCACGGGTCGGGGCGACCGTCAACCTGGACTCGCCCGGCGAACTGGAGCTGCTGGCGGGGCTGGTACGCCAGTGCGGCCTGGGCCGGGTCGATGTCCTGGTGCGGCTGTCGGGGTTCGAGGCGGACCGGGCGGCCGGCACCCGCATGCTGTCCCGGCGCAGTCGCTTCGGCACCCCGGTGCGGGACGCGGACGCGCTCTGGTCGGCGCTGGAACGGTACGCGGACGTCGTCGAACTGACCGGAGTGGCCTACCACTTGGACACCACCGCGCTGGAGGAGAAGGCCCGCGCCCTGGAACAGTGCGTGCTGGTGCTGGACGAGTGCCGGGCCCGCGGGCTGGCGCCGCGCACCGTGGACGTCGGCGGCGGGTTCGGGGTCGGCTATGTCGAGGACGCGGGGGAGTGGGAGCGCTGGACCACCGCGCTGAGCGAGGCGGTACTGGGCATCCGCCCGCCGCTGGCCTGGCGCGGACACGGCTACGGACTGCGCAACGAGGGCGGTACGGTGCGCGGTTCGGCGGCGCTCTACCCCGCGCACCGGCCCGTCGCCGGCCCCGACTACCTCGAGGAACTGCTCACCCGCCCCGCTCCGGTGCTGGGCCGCGCCCCGGCCACGCTGTTGCTGGAGCACCTGCACGACCTGTACATCGAACCGGGACGCGCACTGGTCGACCAGTGCGGTCTGTCCCTCGCCCGGGTGCTGGACGTACGGCCCACGGGTGACGACCGGCATCTGGTGCGCCTCGGCATGAACGCCGGGGACGTGAGCCTGGAGGAGCACGGTGTCCTGGTCGACCCGGTGCTGCTGCCCCGCGGCGGCCCGGCGGACGCGGCGGACGAGGGCACCGGGCCGGTCGGCGTGCACCTGGTGGGCAATCTCTGTCTGGAGGCCGATCTGATCACCCGGCGGGTCGTCTTCCTGCCCCGGCTGCCGCGGGCCGGGGACCTGCTGGCGTTCGTCAACACCGCCGGGTACGCGATGGACTTCCACGCACACCGCGCGCAGCGCCAGCCGGTCGCGCGGACCGTGGCCGCCGAGCGGGCGGGCGGGTCCTGGCGCTGGTGCCTGGACGAGGACTACTGGCCGGTCAGCTACGCGCAGGGAGTGCGGTCATGAGGTACGACAGCATCACCGAGGCCATTGGCAACACGCCGTTGGTGCGGATCGATCCGGCTGTGCACGGGCTGCGGAACATCGATCTGTTCGCGAAGTTGGAGATGTTGAATCCGTTCGGTTCGGTGAAGGACCGTCCGGCGTGGCACATGGCGCGTCCGCATCTGGAGGCGGCGGCCGGCGGCGGGGGCGGCGGGACGGTGGTGGAGCTGTCCAGCGGCAACACCGCGAAGGCGCTGGCGTTGCTGGCGGGGTTGTACGGGCTGCGGTTCAAGAGTGTGACGAACCGGATGCGGGTGCCGGAGGTCCGGGAGCTGTTGCTGCTGCTGGGGGCGGAGATCGAGGAGTTGCCGGGGCAGAGCGAGTGCCTGGACCCGACAGACACGGATGATCCGTTGACGCGTTTCCACCAGGCGCTGTCGGAGCCGGACGCCGGTTATCTGCATACGGATCAGTACTTCAATCCGCGCAATGTGGAGGCGCACGCGGAGGGGACGGGTCCGGAGATCGTGAAGGATCTGGAGGGCCGGGTCCCGGACTGGTTCGTGGCGTGTGTGGGGACGGCGGGGTCCTCGACGGGGGTGGCGCGGGTGCTGCGGGAGCACGATCCGGGGGTGCGGGTGCTGGGTCTGGTGGCGGGGAAGTCGGATTTCATTCCGGGCATCCGGACCATCGACGAGGTGCGTCAGGTCGGTCTGTTCGACCCGGTGACGTACGACGTGATGGCGTCGGTGTCGTCGGGTGAGGCGATCGAGGGGATGGTGACGCTGATCCGGCGGTGCGGGTTGCTGTCGGGGCCGACGGGGGGTGCGGCGTACTTCGGTGCGGTGCGGCAACTGCGGGAGGTGGATGCCGGGCTGGAGGGGACGGGGCGGCGGGAGAGCGCGGTGTTCATCGTGTGCGACCGGGCGGAGAGCTATCTGAGCTACGTGCGCGAGCGTCGTCCGGAGCTGGTGGGGCGCGCTCCCCGGCGCAGCCCGGTGGCGGAGGTGTCGCAGGCGCAGGCGCGGGTGGTGGAGGTGGCTGAGGCACGGCGGTGGCTGGCGCAGGAGGGGCCGCGTCCGCTGGTGGTGGATCTCCGGGGGCCGCACGCGTATGCGGCGCTGCACATCGCCGGGTCGGTGAACATCGTGGACGAGGTGTTCGGGGAACTGGTGCGCGGTGGGCTGCCGTTCAGCAAGAGTGTGCCGGTGCTGCTGGCGTGTCCGGTGGGGGAGAAGTCGTTGCGGTACGCGGCGCTGCTGACCGGGATGGGACATCCGGACGTGCGGAGTCTGGCCGGCGGGATCGTCGCCTGGCGGGACGCGGGCGCCCCCCTGGTACGGGAGTGACCTGATGCCTGAGTACACACCTGACGAGGACCGGCTGTGGCAGCGCAAGCTGAGGGCACAGTTCCCGATCATCACCGGGCACCCGGAACTGGCGTACCTCGACAGCGCGGCGACCGCGCAGAAACCGCAAGCCGTACTGGACGCCGTACAGACGTACCTCACCACCACCAACGCCAACGCCGGCCGGGGCACCTACCCCTGGGCCAACAAGACCACCGAACTGGTCGAACGGGCCCGGTGGCGGGTCAAGGAATTCCTCGGCGACCGGGACGCGGAGCACTCCTCGGTGCACTTCACCAGCGGCACCACCGAGGGCCTGCGCACCGTCGCCCGGGACTGGCTGGTGCCCCAACTGGCCGACGGCGACGAGATCCTGGTCCCGCTCTCCGACCACCGGGCCAACCTGGAACCCTGGCAGGAGGCCCGGCGGCTGCTGGCCGCCCGCGGTGTCGACGTACACCTGCGGGCCCTGCCGTACCAGGAGACCTCCGGCGACTACGACCACCGGGCGCTGGCCGAGGCCGTCGGGCCGCGTACCCGCTTCGTCGCCGCCACCCACGTCCACCACGTCTACGGCGGTGACATGAACGTGCACCGGCTGCGCGCCGCCGTCGGCCCCCGGGTGCCGATCTGCCTGGACGCCGCGCAGAGCGTGGGCCACCTCCCGGTCGACGTCGGTGACCCGGCGCTCGACGTCGACTTCGTGGTCTTCTCCGGCCACAAGGCGATGGCGCTGCCCGGCACGGGGGCGGTGTGGGCGCGCAACACCCGCGGTCCCGTGCTGACCCCCGCCGGCTGGGCGGGCACCCCCAACACGGTCGGCGTCGTGTCGCTGCTGGCCGCGCTGGACTGGCTGGACGCGGCCGGTGTGGACCGCGTCGCACGGCACGCCGTCCGGCTGGCCACCCGGCTGACCGACCGGCTGCGGCTGCTGGACGTGTACGAGATCCTCGGCTGCGCCGCGAGCCTGGCCGCCGGCTCGCCGCTTCCCGAGGGGCAGCGGCGGCAGGGCATCGTCACCTTCCGGCACCGGGACATCCCCTCCGACGACCTCGGGTTCATCCTGTTCAGCCACGGGTTCATGGTCCGGGCCGACAGCCTCTGCCAGGCGGGCGCGGACGAGAAGGACGCGGTGGTGCGGGTGAGTCTGCACGTCCACAACACCGAGGAGGAGATCGACCGCCTGCTGGCCGTACTCGAGTCGTTGGCGTGAGAGGCTACTGACAATCGTTTCCATCTGTAGATTGCGTGGTACGTGCGACAGATGAGAGACGGAAGAGGTGGCGCGACCGGATGGGCGTGAGCATGGAGACGGCCAGGACGTGGGTGGAGCGCTGGGAGCGGCAGCAGCAGCGGTACGCGGTGGACCGCGAGGAGCGGTTCACCGTGATCTCCGACGTGGTCGAGCACGTGTGCGCCGGCCGGGCCCGGCCGCTGCTGCTCGATCTGGGGTGCGGTCCGGGCTCCCTGTCGGCCCGGCTCGCCCGCCGGCTGCCGGACGCGGAGATCGTCGCGGTCGACATGGACCCGGTGCTGCTGGAGCTGGGGCGCACCCATCACGCGGACGCCGCCCGGTACGTGGACGCGGTCATCGGCGAGGACGGCTGGACCGACGCCCTGGAGCTGTGCCGCAGCCTGGACGTCGCGGTCTCGACGACGGCCCTGCACTATCTGCCGGCCGCCGTCCTGCTGGAGACGTACCGCACGCTCGGAGCGCTGCTCCGGCCCGGCGGGGCGCTGATCAACGGGGATCACTTCCCGCCGGACGTGCGGCCCTGCTCCGACCTGACCGCCCATGTGGGGCGGCGCCGGGCCGAACGGGCGGGGGAGCACGGCCACGAGGACTGGGAGTCCTGGTGGAAGGCGGTGGCCGCCGATCCCGAGCTGGCCGATCTGTTCGAGCAGCGGGAGCGGTGCCGTCCGTCGTCCGGCGGTGGCGGCGGCAACCGGCACCTCTCCGTGCGCCGCCATGCCGAACTGCTGCACCAGGCGGGCTTCCGGCATGTCACACCGGTGTGGCAGGTGGGGGACAGCTGTGTCCTCGTAGCCGTCAAGGGGTGAGGCCGAGGGGTGCGGGCAAGGCAGGTCCTGTTCAGCCGTGGGTGGCCGGGCCGGCGTCCCCGAGTGCCGCCCGGATCCGGACGAGCCACTGCCTGCCCATCCGGAGGCCGTCCGGGAACTGGTCGTCCCGGTCCCAGCGCCAGGCCGTGACCATCGCCAGTATCAGCAGCCGGCACGCGCGCAGCAGGTCCTGGTCGACGCCCGGGCAGTGCGCGGCGACTGCCTCGGGCGCGTGGGCGAGGTCGAACTCGACGGGTCCGCGGCAGCAGGTCTCGAAGTCGATGAACAGCAGCCCGTCCCGCGTGCCGAGGACGTTGCCCGGGTGCGGTTCGCCGTGCAGCAGTTGGTCGGCGGCGCGGTGCTCGCCGACGGTGTGTCTCAGGTCGCGCAGGGTGTCACGGAGCAGTTCCCGGTCCGCATCGGCGAGCGCCGGCGTGCGGCCGGGGTCCGCCACGAGGTCCTGTGCCTGCTGGACCCGGTCCGTGAAGTGCGGTGCCGTGATGTCGAGCCGGCGCATGCCGGCGTGCAGCCGGGCGAGCGCGTCGGCGTAGTCGGCCGGTGCGGCCGCGGCGGCGGTCGCGGGTTCGTAGTAGGTCCACAGCGTGATCACGAAGCCATCCCGCCGGTGCACGCGGGGTGCCACCCGGGGATCGAGAGTGCCCACCGGGCACCCCGCCCCGGCGAGCCGCTGAGCGAGGTCGACCTCGAAGTGCGCGACCTGATCCGCCTCGGGGGCCACCCGGGCCAGCACGTCGCAGGGCAGCAGCCGCAGCGTGAGCTTGTTCGAGTCATGGAGGACGGCCGTGTCGTCGACCGGCAGGCGGAGTGACACGGCGGTCGAGACGGCCGCGGCGGTGGCCCGCCGCACCTGCGGCACCCGCATCGTCGCCACCCGCTCCCCGGAACGCCGCCGTGCCGCGCCGGGCGGGCGGCGTGCGCAGCATACTCAGCTGTTGCCATGCCGGGCCCGGCCTCCCGGGTGGCTCGTCCCGGCCGGGCGGGCCCTGTCGAGCGGCAACAGGTCGGATTCCTGCGCGATCGGGGTGTCACCGACGGCTCCGCGCTGCCACCCTGTTCATCCGCGGCGCCACCGTCTGCGTCTCCGAACCCGGCGAGAAGTCCCTGCACGCCATCGGCCTCACCACCGGTGTCAAGACCGCGGGGCGGCGGCGGGCGTCGCGCACTCGCCGAAACCCAATGTCCGTTCGGGAACGGGCAGTTAGGTTGGTGGGCGCGCCGGGCGATCAGGGGTCCGGCCGTACGAAGGGACCCGTCATGGCCGCAGCCGTACCCACCGACACCCGCGCCGCCGTCGAGGAGTTGCTGCGCCGGATGGGCGAGGGCGACCCCGGGCGCGTCGCCGAACTGTACGCCGAGCACGTCGACTGGAGTGTGAGCTGGCCCGAGGACGAGCACGGCCGTCCCGAGACCCCCTGGATCCGGCACCGCGCCACCCGGGCCGACGCGGCCGCCCACTACCGCGAGCTCGGCGAGCACCACGTACCCGAGCAGGTGGCCACGGAGATCGAACGGATCCTCGTCGACGGACCCGACGCGGTCCTGCTGGGCGAGATCCGCCAGACCGCCCGGTCCACCGGACGCGCCTACCGGGCCCGGTTCGCCCTGCACCTCACCTTCGCGGACGGCTTGATCACCCGGCACCACGTCTACGAGGACAGCCTCGCCGTCGCCCGCGCCTTCGACACCGGCGACCGGTGAGAGTGCAGTCGGGTGACCGATACCGCCGGGGCCGGCGCCCGACGGAGGGTGGGAGGAGCCCGAACACCTCCCAAGGAGAAGCATGTCCCTCTCGTCCACTCCCGCCCCCGCCGCGCCGCCCACCGTCAGCTCCATCGAGCTGGGTGACGTACGGATCGACCGGGTCATGGAGTACTCCGACACCACGCCGATGACCACCGACGTCTTCTTCCCCGGCAGCACCCCCGAGGAGTGGCGGCGGCACACCGAGCTGCTGGCGCCGCACCACTGGGAGCCGGAGCGCGACCTCACCCGTGCCGCCACCCAGACCTGGGTGCTGCGCAGCGAGGGCAAGGTCATCCTCGTCGACACCGGCGCGGGCAACGGCAAGTACCGCCCGCTGCAACCGATCTGGTCCTACCTGAACACCGACTACCTGGCCAACCTCGCCGCCGTCGGCGTCCGGCCCGAGGACGTCGACATCGTCGTCAACACCCACCTCCACGACGACCACGTCGGCTGGAACACCCGCCTGGAGGGCCGCGACTGGGTGCCCACCTTCCCCAACGCCACCTATCTGATGCCGCGGCCCGACGTCGAGTACTGGAAGCCGGAGAACCTCCCCAACACGGTGTTCGGACGGGGCAACCAGAACGTCTACGAGGACAGCGTCGACCCGGTCTTCGAGGCCGGCCTGGTGACCGTCTGGGAGGACTCGTACACCATCGACGGCAACCTCCGGCTGGCAGCCGCCCCCGGGCACACCCCCGGCGCGTCCATCATCCACCTGGAGTCCGCGGGCGACCGCGCGGTCTTCGCCGGTGACCTGCTGCACGGCGCCATCCAGGTGCACGAGCCGCACATCAACAGCTGTTTCGAGGAGGACGAGGACGGGGCCCGCGCCAGCCGCGCGCGGATGTTCGCCCACGCCGCCGACCACAACGCCCTGGTGCTGCCGGCCCACCTGCCCGGCCACGGCGCGTTCGAACTGCGCCGGCGCGGCACCGGCTTCGAACTCACCGCGTGGGCACCGTTCTCGGCGACCTGACAGTGGTGAAGCAGTCGTGAACACCCTGTGGGAGTGATGTCAGCGGTGCCGCTTATGCTGCACAAGTTGATCACGCGGGACCAGGGGAGGACGCGGCATGTTCGGCAAGCTGTTCGGCAGGGGCGGGGAGAGACCGGCGCGGGACCCGCACGCCCTTCCCGTCCCGCGCAGGCAGAAGAACGGGATGTACACGCTGCGCGCGCTCGGCGACCGGCGGGTCCTCGCCCTGGTGGCGGCGGCCGACGCCGGTGACTGGACGGCGGTCAAGGCCGCGCTGGCCCCCTTCGACCTCGGCCGCGACCACCGGGTCCTGGGCCAGCTGGCCGACCTGGCCGGGGTGCAGGACTGGATCGGCCGCGCGGTCGCGGAGGACACCGACGACCACAAGGAGCACCGGGCGACGGCCCTGCTGATCTCCGGAGCGCGGCACGTCAGCTGGGGCTGGGAGGCGCGCACCGCCGAGCGTGCCGTCAACGTCACCCAGGAGCAGTGGCGCACCTTCCACGAGCGGCTCGACATCGCCGAGGAGCACCTGTTCGCGGCCGCCGAACTGCGGCCGGACTGGGTCACGCCGTGGCGCACCCTGCTCACCTCCGGCCGCGGCATGTCGCTCGGCGCCGCCGTCAACGAGACCCGGCGCGACGCCGCCCTGCGCCGCGACCCGCTGGACCTGGAGTGTCACATCGAGTGGGTGTCCCAGTTGCAGCCCCGCTGGGGCGGCGAACCGGGCGAGGCCCTGGCGTTCGCCCGGGACGCGTTCGCCCGCGCCCCGCAGGGACACCCGCTCGGCTGTGTGATCGCCATCGCGCACATCGAGGACTGGGTCGAGTCGGACGACGGCGGCTGCCTCCAGAGCGACGAGATCCGGGCGGAACTGCGCCAGGCGGCCGACCACAGCATCCTGCACCCCGGCTACCAGCGGCGCCCCGGCTGGCAGCACGACTTCAACATCTTCGGCATGGCCCTGGCGCTGGCCGACGAGCGGCACACGGTCCGGCGGGTCTTCCAGGCCCTCGACGGCGCCTACACCGACAGCTGGCCCTGGAAGTACTTCGCGGAGCCGGAGAAGCAGTTCGCCCGCCACCACCGCCGCGCCTGAGTCCCCGCCACCACCGCCGCGCCTGCCACCCGGGACCACCCCGCCGCGCCTGAGCCCCGGGCCGCGTCCGAGCCCGCCCCGGCCACGGCTCCGGTACGGCCGACGGCCCCGCGGTACGTACGCCGGCACCCGTCCGTGCGCGGCCCGACGCGCCGGCGCCGGCGCCGGAACATCCCTGGCGCGTACCCGGCTCCCGGCCCGCCGACCGGCCGTGACGGTGCGCGCGCCGCCGTCCCGCACCCCAGCTGTCCCTGCCGACCCTCCCACCCCCGGACTGCCCGATGACACTTCCCGGCACCACCGCCGATCACACCTTCCAGGTGGACCTGCGCGGCCTCGTCGACCTGCTCTCCCACCACCTCTACTCCAGCCCCCGCGTCTACCTCCGCGAACTCCTCCAGAACGCGGTGGACGCGCTGACCGCCCGGCACACCCTCGAACCCGGGGCCGGCGCCGACGCGTTCGGCATCCGGCTGTACGCCGACGGCTCGGTGGTCCGCGTCGAGGACGACGGCGTCGGCCTCACCGACGCCGACGTGCACGCCTTCCTGGCCACCATCGGCCGCAGCAGCAAGCGCGCCGAGGGGATCGCCGAGCAACGCGGCGACTTCATCGGCCAGTTCGGCATCGGCCTGCTCTCCTGCTTCCTGGTCGCGGACGAGATCCACGTGCTCAGCCGCTCCGCCCGTACCCCCGACGCGCCCGCCGTGGAGTGGCGCGGCCGCGGCGACGGCAGCTACACCGTCCGCACCCTGCCCGCCACCGCCCGCCCCCGGCCCGGCACCACCGTCACGCTGACCCCCCGCGCCGACGCGGGGGAGTGGACCCGGCCGGCCCAAGTGCACGCTCTGGCGCGGCACTTCGGCGCACTGCTGCGCCACCCGGTGACCTTCGACGACGGCACCGCGGGCCCGGCAGGCCCCGGCGCGTCCGTCAACCCCGAGCCCGCCCCCTGGGCGCGCACGTACCCCACCCCGGGAGCCCGCTCCCGAGCGCTCGCCGCCTACGGCGCGGAGGTCTTCGGTTTCACCCCGCTGGACACCGTCGAACTGGACCTGCCCGCCGTCGGCCTCAAGGGCATCGCCTGCGTGCTGCCCGAGACGGTGCCGGCCGGCCGCCGCCACGGCCACCGCGTGCACGTCAAGGGCATGCTGCTGTCCGAACAGGCCGAGGAGATCCTGCCCGAGTGGGCGTTCTTCGTGCGCTGCGTCGTCGACGCCGAGAGCCTGCGCCCCACCGCGTCCCGCGAGTCCCTGTACGAGGACGACACCCTCGCCGCCGTCCGCGAGGCCCTCGCCGAACGGCTGCGGGACTGGATCGCGCGGGCCGCCGCCAGCGACCCCGACCTGCTCGGCCGCTTCCTGGCGGCCCACCACCTGGCCGTCAAGTCGCTCGCCGTGCACGACGACGAGATCCTGCGGATGCTGCTGCCCTGGCTGCCGTTCGAGACCACCGACGGACACACCACCCTCGACGAGTTCGCCCGCACCCACCGCACCGTGCTCGTCACCTCCACCGTGGAGGAGTTCCGGCAGATCGCGGCGATCGCCTCCGCCGCCGGGCTGGGCGTCGTCAACGGCGGCTACACCTACGACCGCGAACTGGTCCACCGGCTGCCCGAGATCCGCCCCGAGGCCACCGTCGCCGACCTCGACCCGGCCACCCTCACCGCCCACCTCGACCCCGTCGACCGGGAGACGGAACTGGCCGCCGCGGCCTACCTCGCGCTGGCCCGGGACGCGCTGGCCGTCTTCGACTGCGACGTGGCACTGCGCACCTTCCAGCCGGCCTCCGCGCCCGCCCTGCTCATGGACAGCCGCGAGGCCCGGCACGAACGCACCCGCTCCCAGCTCGCCCGCGAGCAGGAGGGCGGCCTGTGGGGCGACATCCTCGGTGCCCTGCGCCAGGAGGCACCGCGGGCCCAGCTGATCCTCAACCAGCTCAACCCGCTGGTCCGGGCCGCCGTCGCCATCGACGAACCCGAACTGGCCCGCACCAGCGCCGAAGCGCTCTACGGACAGGCCGCGATGCTGTCCCGGCGCCCGCTGCGGCCCGCCGAGTCCAGTCTCATCAACCGCTCCTTCCTCGACCTTCTCGCCCACGCCCTGCGCAAGGACAGCTGACGATGCCCACCGCACCCCCGCCCCAGAGCACCGACGAGCTGTTCCGGGCGCTCCAGGACAACGACCGCCGCCCCTACGGCCGCACCCGCACCGTGACCGCCGAGGAACTCGTCGACGCCGCCGAGCGGTTCGAGGAACCCGCCGTCCTCGTGC
The DNA here is from genome assembly GCF_040639815.1 of Streptomyces sp. NPDC023723. Lineage (NCBI taxonomy): Bacteria > Bacillati > Actinomycetota > Actinomycetes > Kitasatosporales > Streptomycetaceae > Streptomyces > Streptomyces sp. NPDC023723. The sequence continues at coordinate 65,160 of NZ_JBFAAP010000030.1, read as the reverse complement.
ACGCGCTGCTCGAACTCCAGGAGGCGTACACCTACGGCGCCGAACCCCGTAAGTCGCCGGTCGTCTTCGCCCGGCTGCTCACCCTCTTCGACGAGCGGCCCGACGTCTTCGACGAACGGCTGCGCCACCAGCTGTTCTGGCGGTTCAAGTGGGTGGCGCACGCGCTGCGCCAGCTGCCCGAGATACCGCTCGGCAGTCTGCGCCAGTGGCTGACGGAGATGCACGACCGGTACGAGCGGGCCGGCCTGGGCCTCCAGCCCTACTACGGCCAGGCGTACCAGCTCGCCGCCCACCTCGGGGAGGACACCGACCTCGCCTACGAGCTGTGGGCGGGCCGCACCCGTACCCCGCTCAGCGACTGCGAGGCCTGCGAGATCTGCCAGCGCGCCCGCCACCACCTCGCGGCCGGCGACGACGAGCGGGCGCTGCGCAGCTGGGAGCCGGTGCTGGCGGGCCAGGAGTCCTGCCAGGAGGAACCGGCCCGGTCGATCTCCTACGCGCTGCTGCCGCTGCTGCGCACCGGACGCGGCGACCGGGCCCGCGAGCTGCACCTGGCCGGGTACCGCGGCTGCCGCCGCAACCCCTCGATGTCCGGGGAGGTCGGCCGGCACCTGGAGTTCTGCGCGCTGACCGGCAACGAGGCCCGCGGCCTGGAACTCCTCGCCGAGAACCGGAACCTGTTCGAGGAGGTCGACTCGCCGCTGGACCAGCTCGACTTCCTCACCGGCGTCGAGGTCCTGCTCCAGCGCGTCGAGTCCCTCGGCCACGGGAACCTGCCCGCCGCCGGTCCCCCGGGCCGCACCTGGACGGTGGCCGCCCTGCGCGCCGAGCTCCGGGGCCGCGCCGACGGCCTCGCCGCCCGCTTCGACACCCGGGGCGGCACCAGCGCCCACACCGACCGCCGCGCGGCCCGCCTGCACCGCAAACCCTTCCTGGACGCGCTGGAACTGACCCTGCGGACCCGGGCCCTCGCCGACGTGACCCCGGCCGCGCCCGCCGCCCTCCCCGACGCCACGGAGCCCGCGCTGCCGGAACTCATCGCCCGGGCGCGGGCGTTGGACGAGGAGGGGCACCCGGACGCACGGGCCCACTGGGCGCGGCTGCGCACGCTGGTAGCCGCCCCCGACTACATCCACCCCGACGACCCGGCGGTGGGTCCGCTGGTCCGGCTGCGCGCGGACCTGCTGGCCGACGAGGCGGGCCGGGCGGCCGAGAAGGACGACCACGTGCGCGCCCGCGCCCTCCACGAGGAGGCCGCGGACCGGTACGAGGACGCCGGCCGGCCGGCGGACGCGGCGGTCTCCCGGGCCTGCGCCCTGCTCGCCGCGGTCGAGATCCCGACGGCCGAGGCACCTGGTACGCCGACTGGTGCGCCGACCGCCGAACAGGCTGGTGCGCCGACTGGTGCGCCGACCGCCGAAGAGGCCGAGGCCGCCACCCCGTCCACTGAGGAGGCCGAGGCCGCCACCCCGTCCACCGAAGAAGCCGAGGCCGCCGCCCCGCCCGCCACCAGCCCCGCCGATGAAGCCAGGGCCGCCGCCCTGACCGCCGTACACGCGGCCGTGGTCCGGCTGCACGAGCGGACGTCCGGTCTCGCCCCCTACCAGGAGGCCCGGCTGCTGCGGCTGCGGGCGACCGCGTTCGGGCTGCGGTTGCAGCACTCGCGGAGCGTGGCGCACATCGCGCCGGTGCTCGCCGAGGTGGACCTGCTGCACGCGTTCGCCACCCGGCACGACCTCGCCGGGCAGCTCTCCGGCGCCCTGCTGCTGCGGGCCAGCACGCACGCCCTGGCCGGGGACCTGCCCGCCGCGGTCGCCGGCGTCGACACCCTCCTCGAGCGGCTGCGCGGCCACGGCCCGGCCTGGCACCTGCCCCGCACGCTCGGCCTGCGCGGCCGGCTCCAGCTCGGCCTGCGGGACGCCGAGACCGCGTACGCGAACCTCACCGAGGCGCTGCGGCTGGCCGCCGACTGGCCGGCCGGCGCGATCGACACCGCCCGGCTGCACGGCGACCTCGCCGAGTCCTGCCTGCACCTGGGCCGCCCCGACGAGGCCCTGCGGCACCTGACCCGCTCGGCCGAACTCGACCTGCGCACCGGCAGCCGTACCGACGCCTACTGCGCCTACAGCAACGCCGCGCAGCTCAGCCTCGACCTGGGCCGGGTCGAGGACTGCATCGCCCTGCTGGACTCCCTCCTCACCGAGCCAGACGTCGCCGCCGGGGAGGTGGACGACCGGCTGGTGGCCCAACTGCGCCTGACCCGGGCCCGCGCGCTGCACGCCGGGGAGGACCTCAAGGCCGCCACCGCCGAACTCGTCGCCCTCGCCGCCGAGTCGGCCGGCTGGGACGACGACCCGGGCAGCCACGCCATGATCGCCGCGGAGACCGCCGTACTCCTCGGGGAGTCCGGGGAGTTCGCGCGCGCCCGGCAGGCCGCGGACCAGGCGCTCGCCGCGCACGCCCGCGAACCGCGCTTCGAACAGCTCAGCAGCTGCCTGCGCGAACTCGCCCGGCTCCAGGCCCAGCGGCAGGGTCCCGAGGGGCTGGCCGACGCCCGCGCCTTCCTCGCCGACGCCGCCCGGGTCGCCGACGAGGCCCGCGCCGCCGGACACCGGCCGCACGGCCGTTCCCTGGACACCGCCCTGGCCTACGAACACGGGCGGATCAACGCCTACGCCGGTGCCTACGAGGACGCTCTCGCCGCCCTGGAGCGGGCCCTCGGCCTGCTCGGCGAGCCCGGACCGGAGGACGGCGCGGGGGAGTGGGCCGAGTGCGTCCGGTTCGCGGGCGCCGTGGAGGGCGTCTACCTGGAGCGACCCGCTCCCGCCCTGGCCCGCCTCGACGCGGCCGTCGGCCGGCTCACCGCCCTCGGCCGCACCGAGGAGGCCGAACCTCTGACCGCACTGGCGGCGCGGCTGCGCGACGAGGAGTGAGCCGGCCCGCGGAAGGACGGCGAGGACCGCGCTTCCCGCACGCAACAAGGGACCTGGCCGGGCGGCGGCTCAGTGACCGGTGCGGTCCCCCGCCCACACCGCCGGCCTGCGGTCCGCCCACGGGCTCGCCCGCTCCAACTGGCCGGCGAGCCGGAAGAGGCGGTCCTCCCGGCCGTACCCGGCGGCGAACTGCATGCCGACCGGGAGTCCCGTCGCGGCGTCCGCCGTCACCGGCACCGACATGGCGGGCGTGCCCGTCACGTTGAACACCGCGGTGAACGGCGACCGGCCCAGGACCCGGTCCAGCCAGCCCAGGCCGTCCAGCTCCCCGGCCCCCTCGGCGAACGTGCCGAGCGGCACGGGGAGTTCCGGCAGGGTCGGGGTGAGCAGCAGGTCGTACGTGTCGAAGTACCGGGCCAGGCTCCGGGAGACCCGGTTGCGCATCCCGAGGGCGGCGACGAACTGCGCGCCGGTGACCTGCCGCCCGTAGTGGTAGCTCGCGAGGACGGGCGGTTCGAGGGTGGAGGCGTCGACCGGCCGGCCGAGGGCGGCGGCCAGCTCGTCCACCTGTGCGGACAGGTTCGCCGCCCACTGCCGGGCGTTGGCCAGGACGAACTCCTCCCAGCCGGCCCCGAGATCCACCTCGGCCCGCGTGACCCGGTGGCCGAGGGATTCCAGCAGGGACACGGTGCGGGCCAGGGCGGCGGCGACCGGCGCGGTGGTGCGGTGCCCGCCCCACGCCTGGGCCAGCACCCCGATCCGCAGCGGCCCCGGGTCCCGGCCGGCCTCCTGGGCGTACGGCCGGGCCGGCGGCCGGGCGGCGTAGGGGTCGCCCGGTTCCGGGCCGGCGATCAGGTCGAGCAGGACCGCGCTGTCCCGCACGGTGCGGCTGACGGCGCCGTGCACGGCCAGGCCGTTGAAGATCTCGTCGACGGCGGGGCCCACCGAGACCCGGCCCCGGGTGGGCTTGAGGCCGAACAGGCCGTTGCAGGCGGCGGGTATGCGCAGTGAACCGGCGGCGTCGGTGGCGTGCGCGATCGGCACCACCCCGGCGGCGACGGCCGCGCCCGCGCCGCCGCTGGACCCGCCGGCGCTGCGCGTCACGTCCCAGGGGTTGCGGGTCGCGCCGTACAGCACCGGTTCGGTGGTGATGCTGTAGGCCAGCTCCGGTGTCGCGGTCCGTCCGAACGTCACGAGGCCGGCCCGGCGCAAGCGCGACATCAGGAAGGAGTCGCCGCCGGCCACCTGACCGGCCGCCAGCCGGCTGCCCAGCTCCATCCGCCGCCCGGCCATGGCGACCCCGATGTCCTTGATCAGGAAGGGCACACCGGCCAGCGGCGCGCTGCCGGGACCGGGCCGGTCGTCGGTGTCCCAGGTCTCCACCACGGCGTTGATCCGCGGGCCGACCGCGTCCGCCGCCGCCCGCGCCGCGGCTTCCAGTTCGGCGGGGGTCACCTCGCCCCCGGCCACCAGTTCGGCCAGTCCGACCGCGTCGAACCCCACGTACTCGGCGACTTCCACTGTCACTCCCGGTGCTGAGAAGAAAACGATACCTGTGAGTCCCGGACGATACCGAGCGGTATCACTCGGGACGGACTGGTACCGTAGCAGTCATGGAACCGACCGCCGCGAGGCCCTCCAGGAGACCGGAGCGGGTGGCGAAACTGCCGCCCCGGGAGCGCATCCTCGACGCGGCGGAGGAGCTCTTCCAGCGCGAGGGGATCCGGCGGGTGGGCGTCCAGGCGATCGCCGAGCGGGCCGAGACCACCAAGATGGCGATCTACCGGCACTTCGAGACCAAGGACGCGCTGGTCGCCGAGTGGCTGCGGATCGTCGCCGCCGACTACCAGGCCGCCTTCGACCGGGCCGAGGCCGACCATCCCGGCCGGCCCCGGGAGCAGATCCTGGGCCTGGCCCGGTTCATCGCCGACGGGCTGCCGGGGATCTCGCACCGGGGCTGCCCGTTCATCAACTCCCTGGCCGAGCTGCCCGACCGCGCCCACCCCGCACGGCAGGTCGTCGAGGAGCACAAGGCCCGCCAGACCCGCAGGCTGACCGGCATGTGCGCGGCGGCCGGGCTGCCCGACCCCGAGCAGGCCGCGGCCGAGATCACCTTCGTGCTCGAAGGCGCGCAGGTCAGCACCCAGAACGGCAGCGTCGACCGGGCGGGGGAGCGGCTGCTGCGCATCGTCGAGGGCATCCTGGACCGCCACCTCGGCCCGGCCCGGGACCACTGAGGGCCGCGGCGCGCGGGTGGGCGTCACCCGTCACTCCGTGCGCGGGCGGGCTTCGGCAGGGAAGCGGATAATCGCCGCATATGGGGCTCTGGGGCAAGCGGGACGACATGGTGGTGCACGAACGGGAGCCGTTCAACGCCGAGCCACCGCCCGCCGCGCTGACCGGCGGCGGCATCACGCCCCTGGACACCTTCTTCAGCCGCAACCACGGTCCGGTCCCCGACCTCGACCCGGCCGGCTGGCGGCTCACGGTGGACGGCCTGGTCGAGCGGCGGCTCAGCCTGTCGCTGGACGACCTGCGCACCCGGTTCGCGGCGACGGAGGTGACCGCCACCCTCCAGTGCGCGGGCAACCGCCGCCGCGCCCTGACCGATGTGCGCGACATCCCCGGCGAGACGCCGTGGGGGCCGGGCGCCCTGTCCACCGCCCGCTTCCGCGGCGTCCGGCTGGCCGATGTCCTCGGCCACGCGGGCCTGGACCCCCGTACGGCGCACATCGCGTTCACCGCCCCCGACGTCTCCCCGCAGGCCGACCCGCCCGAGCCCTACGGCGTCTCGGTGCCGCTGGCCAAGGCGCTGGGCCCGGAGGTGCTGCTGGCCTGGGCGATGAACGACCGCCCGCTGCCCCGGGTGCACGGCGCGCCGCTGCGCGTGGTGGTGCCGGGCTGGATCGGCGCCCGCAGCGTCAAGTGGCTGCACCGCGTCACCGCCCGGGCCACCCCCTCCGACGCCCACTTCCAGGCGGTCGCCTACCGGCTGCCGCCGGCCGCCGCCGACCCCGGCCGGGCCCGCCCCGGCGACGGCGTCCCGCTCGGACCGCTCGCCCTGAACTGCGCCGTTCTGAGCCCCGCCGACGGCTCCCGGCCGCCCGCCGGTCCGACCAGGATCACCGGTTACGCCCTGGCCGGCGAGGGCCGCACCGTCGCCCGGGTCGACGTCTCGTGCGACGCCGGCCGCACCTGGACCCGGGCCGGCCTGGCGGACGCGGCCGGCCCCTGGGTGTGGCAGCACTGGCACGCGGTGCTGGATCTGCCGGCCGGCGAGGTGGAGGTGGTCGCCCGCGCCCGGGACTCGGCCGGCGCCACCACCCCCGAGTCACCCGCCACCGTCTGGAACCCCAAGGGTTACGTCAACAACTCCTGGGGACGCGTCCGGCTGCGCTGCGGCGGGCGTTTCCGTCCCGCTCCCCGGGGGACTCAGCGCCCATGAACAGAAAGCCAGGTCACCGCCGGATGGGCCAGAACCGAGTCCTGTGGCTGCTGGACGCCCTGGAGCGCACCCCCAGGGCGGACAGGGTCATCGACGCCCTGGGCAAGGGGGTGCGGGCGCTGCCCCTGGGCTCCGCGCGGGACGCACTGCACGGCCGGTGGCTCGGCCACCCGCTGCACCCGCTGCTGGTGCAGGTCCCGATCGGCAGCTGGCTGTCCGCGGCGGTACTGGACCTGTGCCCCGGCCGCTCCCGGGAGGCGGGCCTGCTGATCGGCGTCGGCCTCGCCACCGCCGGCCCCGCCGCCGTCACCGGTGCCGTCGACTGGGCGGAACTGCACCCGCAGCAGCAGCGGGTCGGCCTGGCGCACGCCCTGGCCAACACGGCCGCCGTCGGCCTCTACGGCGCCTCGCTGCTCTGCCGCCTCACGGGCCGGCCCGGAGCCGGCCGGACGTACGCCTTCCTGGGCCTGACGGCGGTCGGCGTGGGCGGCATGCTGGGCGGGCACCTGGCCTACCGGCAGGCATCCGGCGCCAACCACGTCGAAGACGTCCCGCACCTCGTCACCCCGGGCTGGCACCGGGTCGGCGCGGTGTCCGAGTTCCCGGCCGGCGAGCCCGTCCGGCGCACCGTGGACGACGTGCCGGTACTGGTGGTCCGCGAATCCGGCGGTACCGTGCACGCGCTGGCCGACCGTTGCAGCCACCTCGCGGGCCCGCTCTCCGCGGGCGCCGTCGCCGACGGCTGCGTGACCTGCCCCTGGCACGGCAGCGTGTTCCGGCTCGCCGACGGCTGGAACGTCCGCGGCCCGGCCACCGCGCCGCAGCCCGCCTTCGACACCCGCGTCGTCGACGGCCAGGTCGAGGTACGGCTGCGCGGCGAGGACGGCCCGGCGCCGGACACCGGCAGCGCGGACCGGCGGACCCACCAGCACAGCGGCTGACGGCCGCCGCCTCAGCGGTTCGGCTCGGCCGCGCTGATCCGGGCCAGCACGCAGGTCGGGTCCTGCTCGACCGCCACGTCACCCAGGGTGATGATGCCGACCGGCTGCCCGTCGTCGACCACCGGCAGCCGGCGCAGCGCCTTGCCCCGCATCAGCTGCACGGCCCGGTCGACGTCGTCCTCGGGCGCGACACACACCACGTTGCCGCTGCACGCCTCGGCGACCGTCCGGACCGAGGCGTCCTCGGCGTCGGCGAGGATGCGTACCGTCAGGTCGCGGTCGGTGACCAGGCCGCGCAGCCGCCCGTCGTCGACCACCAGGACGGCGCCGATGTTCTTGTCGCGCATGACGCGGGCCACCTCCCACACCGGGGTGTCCGGGGCCACGGTGACCGGACCGAGGGTCATCACCTCACGCACCTGCGGAGCCATGTGCCTCCTCCTCGCCGGATACTGACGGTGTGTCAGAGCGGGTCCGGCGGACGTGACAGTGAAGTACCACCGCTGGGGCGGATCGAACCGGCGCCCGGTCGACATGCCCGGAACGCTCAGCCGGGGGTCAGGTCCTGGAGGCCCACCACGCGCAGCAGCCGCAGCCGTTGGTAGGAGGAGCCGCCGGGGGGCGGGCGGTGCGGACGACGAGCCGCTGGTCGTGCTCCGGGCTCAGCAGTGTCCCGCAGTCCAGTTCCGGGCGACCTCGTGCCCGGCCCCACAACGCCGCGAACTCCCCGCTTGCGGTGCGCGGTTGGGCCACGGCCGCCGCCCGGGCGGCCCGGTCGCTCCTCGGGCGGGAACGGCTCGCGGGCCGCCGGATCGGTGAAGTACCGCCGGATGACGTTGCGTTCGTCCGCCGGGCAGGCGGACGCGTCGCCGGTGAGGCGGTTCCTCCTTGGCCAGATGGAAGAGGTGGTCCCGCTCGTCACGGGTCAGCCGCAGCGCCCGGGCGACGGCGGCCGGCATCTGACGGGACGGGTGGGAGCCCCTGGCCTGCTCGAGCCGCGTGCAGTGGTCGGTGGACATGCCGGCGAGCCGCGCCACCTCCTCGCGGCGCAGCCCCGCCGTACGGCGCCGCGGGCCGCGCGGCAGTCCCACCGCGGCGGGGCCCCCGGGGGGTACGGCGGCGGCGCGGGAAGTCGGCCGGTTCGGATCGGTCCACCCGCCCAGCCTGCCCCGGCCCGCCGGGCGCAGCCAGGGACGGCCGGTCCCCGGACGAGGACGTCCCTCCCCGCCGCGGCCCGCGCCGCCGCAGGCTGGAGCCGTCCCCGCCCGGCACCGACGCCGGCACCCTCGACCAGGCCTACGTGCCCCCGGCCCGCCAGGACCCGGCCCCGCGGCGCCGCCGGGCGGCCTGACCGCTCAGGCCGCGGGTGCCGGATAGGTCGGGTACTCCACCCCGGACACGTGCTGCACGACCCGGACGACCTGGCAGGAGTAGCCGAACTCGTTGTCGTACCAGAGGTAGAGGATCGCGTTGTCGCCCTCCACCTTCAGCGCGCCGGCGTCGACGATCGAGGCGTGCCGGGAGCCGATGAAGTCGCTGGAGACCGCGTCGGGGGCGGTGATGAAGTCGATCTGGCGCTTGAGCGGCGAGGTCAGCGACACCTCGCGGAGGTGGTCGAGGACCTCGGCGCGGGTGGTCTCGCGGGCGAGCTGGAGGTTGAGGATCGCTATCGACACGTCCGGCACCGGCACCCGGATCGAGGAGCCGGTGATCGGGGCCTCCAGGCCGGGCAGCGCCTTCGCGACCGCCGAGGCGGCGCCGGTCTCGGTGATCACCATGTTCAGCGGCGCGGACCGGCCCCGCCGGTCGGACTTGTGGTAGTTGTCCAGCAGGTTCTGGTCGTTGGTGAACGAGTGCACGGTCTCCACGTGCCCGCGCAGCACGCCGTACTCGTCGGCCATCGCCTTCAGCGGCGGCACGATCGCGTTGGTGGTGCAGGAGGCGCAGGAGATGATCTGCTCGTCCGGCTTGACGGTGTCGTGGTTGACGCCGTGCACGACGTTGGGGACGTCGCCCTTGCCGGGCGCGGTCAGCACCACCTTGTCGATACCGGGGCGCAGGTGCTGCGAGAGGCCCTCGCGGTCCCGCCAGCGGCCGGTGTTGTCGATCAGGATGGCGTTCTCGATGCCGTACGCGGTGTAGTCGACGGTCGTCGGATCGGCGGCGTGGATCACCTTGATCGCGTTGCCGTTGGCGACGATCGTGCTGTTCGCCTCGTCGACGGTGATGGTGCCCTGGAACTGGCCGTGGATGGAGTCCCGGCGCAGCAGTGAGGCCCGCTTGACCAGGTCGCCGTCGCCGCTGTCGCGGACCACGACGGCGCGCAGCCGCAGTCCGTTGCCGGAGCCGGCCTTCTCGATCAGCAGCCGGGCCAGCAGCCGGCCGATGCGGCCGAAACCGTACAGGACCACGTCCCGCGGCTCACGCCGGTCGATCTTGTTGGCGCCGGTGGCCCCGGCGACGGCCCCGGCGGTGAACTCCGCCACCGACAGGCCCCGGTCGTCGGCCCTGTAGGTCGCGGCGAGCATGCCGATGTCGATCTGGGACGGGCCGAGGTCGAGCGCGGTGAGCGCCGTCAGGAAGGGCAGCGTCTCGGTCACGGACAGCTCGGCGCCGGCGATCTGCCGGGCGAAGCGGTGCGTCTTCAGGATGCTGACCACCGACTTGTTCACCAGGGAACGGCTGTGCAGCAGGACCGTCACGTCCCGCTCCCGGTGCAGCTTCCCGATGATCGGGATCATCGATTCCGCGATCTCCTCGCGGTTCTTCCAGTCGGTGAACGAGTCGTCGTTGACAGTCAAGGTTCCATCTTTCGAGCTAGGCGGCGCTCATATGTTAACCACACGGACCCGGATGATCGATCAAGTGGGGGTAAGTGTGATCGAATGAGCACCGCCGGGCCCGTCGGCCCGGCCCGCGCTACCCCGCCAGCCAGGCCAGCGCACCCACCGTCAGCGCCCGCACACCGGTGTCCAGGGTGGGCTGCGGGGCGGGGGCGAACCGCGGGCTGTGGTTGGACGGGATGTCCTGCCGGACCGTGCCCCGGTGCTCGGCCTGGGCGTAGGTCTCCGGCGGGATGCCGCCGATGCCCCAGTAGGTGTACGGCACGCCGAACGCGTCCGGGATCTCGCTCAGGTCCTCGCTGGCGGTCTGGAGGTCGACGGTGTGAAGGTCGGTGCCGAAGTGGCCGGCGAAGGCGCGGGTGACGGTGTCGGTCGCCCCCTCGTCGTTGACGGTGGGCGGGAATGAGCGCAGGTGCTCGATCTCCGGCTCCTTCGGCGCCCCGGACGCCTGCGCCTCGGCGCGCACGATCCGCTCGATCGCGGCCAGCACCTGCCGCCGCACGGCCTCGTCGTACGTGCGGACGTTGAGCTGGAGAACGGCGTGGTCGGGGATGATGTTCGGCCCGGTGCCGGCCTGGATGCTGCCCACCGTGACGACGACGGGCGTGGTGGCGCCGGTCTCCCGGGAGACCACCGTCTGGAGCCGGACCACGCACATCGCCGCCATGACCACCGGGTCGACACCGGTCTGCGGGGCCGAGCCGTGCCCGCCCCGCCCGTGCAGGGTGACCCGCAGGTTGTCGGCGGCGGAGAGGAAGGACCCCGGGCGGGTGCCGACGTAACCGGCCGGATACGGCAGCACGTGCTGGGCGAGCACCACGTCGGGACGCGGCACCTTGTCCGTCAGGCCGTCGTCGAGCATCGCCCGGGCCCCGTCGCCGTTCTCCTCCGAGGGCTGGAACAGCACGACCAGCGTGCCCTGCCAGCTGCCGTCCGGCGCCGCCGCCATCAGCCGGGCGAAGCCGACCATGCAGGCCACGTGCACGTCGTGTCCGCAGGCGTGCATCACCGGCCGCTCGTGCCCGTCCGCGTCCTTCGCGGTGGCGGCCGACGCGTACGGCAGCCCGGTCGCCTCCCGCACCGGCAGGGCGTCCATGTCCGCGCGCAGCAGCACCGTCGGACCGGTGCCGCGGGTGAGCACCCCGGTCACCCCGGTCCCGCCGAGCCCCTCGGTCACCTCGTAGCCGCAGCCGCGCAGCGCCTCGGCCGCCTTCTTCGCGGTGCGGTGCTCCTGGAAGCCCAGCTCGGGGTGGGCGTGCAGGTCGCGGTACAGGTCCTCCACGTCGGACCGGATGTCGTGCAGCCCGGACAACACGGCCTGCGCTGCCGTCTCGACGGTCATGGCGATGCCTCCGCTCAAGTGATCTTCGAGCGTCAGCGAAACATCCCGGCGGCCGGGCCGCAACAGCCGCGGCCGGGCCGCGCGCTACCGGACCGGCGGCGGTCCGCTGCTGCGCCGGACCACCAGCTCGGCCGGGACCCGCGCGTCCGACGGCGCCGGCTCGGCGCCGTCGATCCGGTCCAGCAGCAGCCGCAGCGCCCGGGTGCCGATCTCCGCGAAGTCGGTGCGCACCGTGGTCAGCGGCGGCAGGAAGTGCGCCGCCTCCGGGATGTCGTCGTAACCCACCACGCTGACCTCGCCGGGGACCGGCCGCCCGGCCTCGTGCAGCGCGTGCAGGACACCCAGCGCCATCTGGTCGTTGGAGACGAACACGGCCGTCAGCGCGGTCCGCCGCGCCAGCCGCCGGCCCAGTTCGTACCCGGCGTCCGCGCTCCAGTCGCCGACCAGCGGATCCGGCACCTCGGCCGCGGCCGCCACCAGGGCCGCCCGCCAGGCGGCCAGCCGCAGATCGGCGGAGGTCCAGCCGGCCGGTCCCGCGATGTGGTGGACGGTGCGGTGGCCCAGGGACAGCAGGTGCCCGGTGGCCTCGCGGGCCCCGCCGCCGGCATCACCGACGACGGCCGGGGTGTCGTCCAGCACCACCAGGGGGGTGGCCAGACCGGTCGCCGCCAGTGCCGGGCCCACCCAGCGCTGCGGCGCGATGGCGATCACCCCGTCCGCACCCTCGGCCGACAGCCGGTCCACCGCCTCCACCACCGTGTCCCGGTCGGCGGTGTCCAGGGCGATGGAGCTGACCAGGTAACCGGCCTTCTGCCCCGCCGTGTCGACGGCGGCCAGGATCGCGGCCGGCCCGTAGCGCGCGGCGTCGAACGAGATGACCCCGAGCATCCGGGTCCGCCCGCTGGCCAGCGACCGCGCGCTGCGGCTGGGGCGGTAGCCGAGCTCCCGCATGGCCTCGCGGACCGCCTCCCGGGTCTCGGGGCGGACGGCGGGATGCTCGTTGAGCACCCGGGAGACCGTCTGCTTGGAGACGCCCGCGCGGCGCGCCACGTCGTCCATCACCGGGCGCGCTCCGGCGAAGCCCCGCCGGCTGCGCCGCGCGGGGCCCTGGGGCGCGCTGGGGCTCATGTCCGCTCCGTTCCTCCGCGCCGGACGGGCGGTACGGCACACCCGCCCCACCCGGCAGAGGCCCAGCATAGGCCGGTCAGACCTGGACCGGCCCCAGGTCCGGGGCGTCGGTGAAGCGGGCGCGGGCGGCGGCCGTGCCGTGCAGTTCCAGCACCACCAGGTCGTTGCCGCCCGGCCGCAGCACCGGCGCGGGGACGTACAGCGTGTGCTGCGGGCCCCGGTTCCAGTACCGGCCGAGGGCGAAGCCGTTGACCCACGCCTGCCCCTTGGTCCAGCCGGGCAGCGACAGGAAGGTGTCGGCGGGCTCCGCCACCTCGAACGTGCCCCGGTGGTACGCCGGTACGGCGGCGGAACCCGCCGGTGCGGGGGCGAATGCCGCCGGGTCCGGGACGCCCGCCGGCACCGGACGGCACGCCCAGCCGCGCAGCGCCCTCCCGTCGAAGGAGACCGGGCCGAGCAGGCCCTTGGGGTCGCCGATGTGCGGCCCGTAGTTGACCCCGCCCAGGTCCTCGACCAGGACGTCCAGCACGGCGCCGGGGCGCGGGACGCGCACCGCCAGCGTCTCCTCGTTCCGCTCGCGTTCCAGTACCCCCGCCGGGGCGCCGTCGACGAAGACCTGGGCCCGGTCGCCGACCCCGCCCGGGAAGCCGAGCAGTCCGGCACCGGCGGTCGGCACGGTGGTGCGGTACAGCACCAGGCCGGACGCCTGCCCCAGCTCGTGCGCCGGCCGCGGGTCGTCGTCGAGGGCCGCCGGGTCCGCGGCCAGTGTGTACGGCAGCAGTGGCGCCCACTGGTCCAGCTCGGCGTCCGTCAGCGGCAGTTTGGGGCTCGCGGCCGGGACCGGCTCGTCCGGCACCGGGGCGTGCCGGGCGATGACCTCGCGAAAGGCGTGGTACTTCGGCCCGGGGTCGCCCGACTCGGTGAGCGGGGCGTCGTAGTCGTAGGACGTGACGGTGGGGGCGTAGGCGTGGTGGTGGTTGGCGCCGTTGGTGCGGCCGAAGTTGGTGCCGCCGTGGAACATGTACAGGTTCACCGACGCCCCCGCCGACAGCAGCCGGTCCAGGTCGGCGGCGGCGTCGGCGGTGTCCCGCACGTGGTGCGGCCCGCCCCAGTGGTCGAACCAGCCGATCCAGAACTCGGTGCACATCAGCGGGCCCTGGCTCCGGTGCGCGCGGAGCCTGCCGAGCGACTGCTCGATCCGGCTGCCGAAGGTGCCGGTGGCCAGGACGCCGGGCAGGCTGCCGGCGGCCAGGTGCGCCGGGTCGGCCTGGTCGCAGGTGAACAGCAGCTCCTCGACGCCGCGCGCCCGCAGCCCCTCGGCGAGGTGCTTCAGATACGCGGTGTCGTCGCCGTACGCCCCGTACTCGTTCTCCACCTGGACGGCGATCACCGGCCCGCCGGAGGCGGCGAGGTGCGGCAGCAGCGGGGGCAGCAGCAGGTCGAGATAGCGGTCCACGGCGCCGGTGAACCGGGGGTCGCTGCTGCGCAGCCGGATGTCCCGGTCGGCGGTGAGCCACCCGGGCAGCCCGCCGCCGTCCCACTCGGCGCAGATGTACGGGCCGGGCCGCAGCAGCACCCGCAGCCCCGCCGCGCCGGCCAGTCGCAAGAAGTGCGGCAGGTCGAGGATGCCGTCGAGGTCGAGCGGGCCCTCGGGGTCCGGCTGGTGGAGGTTCCACGGGACGTACGTCTCCACCGTGTTGAGCCCCATCAGCCGGGCCTTGCGCAGCCGGTCGGCCCACTGTCCGGGATGGACCCGGAAGTAGTGCAGCGCGCCGGAGATGACGCGGAACGGCTCGCCGTTCAGCAGGAATCCGTCGGACGTCGTCGTCAGGGCGGGCATACGGGAGTTCCCTTCGAGGGAGCGGGACGCCGCTCGGGACGGTGCGGTGTTACCGGTAACATCACACCGTGCGGCCGGCCCCGGGTCAACCCCCGGTGCCGCCCCTCGGCGAGCCGGGCGCCGCCGTCTCGCCCGCCGGGCAGGATTGCCGCGCCCGGCACCGGGTACGCGAGGCGGGACCGCGCCCGTGCCGATCATCGCGAGTCATCGCGAGAGCGGGCGGCACGACCGCAGCTACCAGGGAACTGCCATGGAGACACCTGCGAACGACAACATCGCCACCCCCGCGCAGCGGGCACTGGACACCCTCACCGAGAACACCGCGGACACGGCGGCGCTCGACACGCTGGCGGGCAGCGAGGTGCTGGTGCCGGTGCCGGACGACGCGGGCGACGACGACGCCGCGAGCGCGTCCTCACTGGCGCTGCCGGTGCTGGAACAGTCGGGCGGCGGGCAGGTGGTGCCCGTCTTCACCTCGGAACTGGAGATGGCCGACCTGCTGCCGTTCGTCTCCCGCTACCGCCTGGTGCCGCTCGGCGCGCTCGCCGCGCAGTGGCCGGCCGACGACCTGTCGCTGTCCATCGACGCCGGCTCCGAACACCGGCTCACCCTCACCTCGGACGGTGTCCGGACGCTGCTCGCCAGGCCCTAGCTAGCCGTCCTCGCCGTCCTCGCCGAGCAGCCGGGCCAGCACGGCCCGCTGCAACGGCAGTGTCTCGGTGTGCAGGTCGCGGCCCCTGGGGGTGAGCGCCACCCAGACGCCGCGCCGGTCCTCCAGGCAGACGGTGCGCCGCACCAGGCCGTCCCGCTCCAGCCGGGCGATCAGCCGGGACAGCGCGCTCTGGCTGAGATGGACCCGGCCGGCCAGGTTCTGCACCCGGCAGTGACCGTGCTCCTCGGGCGCGGCGGCGGCGAGGAGGTCGAGCACCTCGAAGTCGCTGGCGCCGAGCCCGTACGGGTGCAGCACCCGGTCGATCTCACAGAACGTGCGCGCGTGCAGCGAGAGGATCTCCCGCCACCGGTCCTCCAGCCGCACGCCGGCCGTCTTCGCTGCCATATCCGCATGGTAGTCCCGCCGCGGCCGCCACTCGTCGGCCCGGCCCCGTCCGCCCGGAGTCGCGCATCGCCGGACAGCGGGCCCGCGGCTGCGGGACAGTGGGGAGCGACGGCAAGGCCGTCCCCGGTGGAGGGAGGGACACGATGCTGAGGCGTCCCGTCGACGGCACGCGCCTGGACATCCTGGAGTGGCTGAAGGACCCGGCCGCGCACTTCCCGCCGCCCCGCGCACCCGCCGGCTTCGCCGCCCACGGCGTGGACGCGGACGCCGTCGCCGCCCGGCTCGGCGTCCCCCGCCGGGTCGCCGAGACCCACCTCGCCCTGCTCGCCGCCGTCGGCCTGCTCCGCGTCAGCAGGGTGCGCGGACGGACGTACTACCGGCGCGACGAGGTCCGTATCGCCGAAGTCGCCCGCATGTTCGAAAAGGGCTGGTAGCCGGGCTGGCAGCGGCGGCCCGGCGTTAGGCTGGGCACCGGCCGCGCCCGCGCGGCGCGGCGGAGGGGCCCGCCGTACCCGAACCGCGGCACCGCCGCCGCCAACGGTCCCTGCTTGCGCACGAAGGCATCCCATGCCGGCGAGTAGGAGACGCACCACCCGATGAGCACCGACCGCCCTGCCGAGCCGCCCCCGGCCCGGGGTCAGGCACCCGTCGTCGCCGCTGTCGCACTGGGCGGAGGCGCGGGCGCCGCCGCCCGCTACGCGGCCGCCCTGTGCTGGCCCACCGGGCCCGGCGGCTTCCCCTGGACCGTCTTCTGGGTCAACGTGGCCGGCTGCGCCGTGATCGGCGCGTTCATGACCCTCACCGACGGATGGCCGGTCCACCGCCTGCTGCGCCCCTTCTTCGGCACCGGGGTGCTCGGCGGCTTCACCACCTTCTCGACGTTCGCCGTCGACTTCCAGCGGCTGACCGCGGCCGGGCACCTGACCACCGGCCTGGCCTACCTCGCCGCCACCCCGCTCGCCGCGCTCGCCGCGGTCTGGGCGGCCGCCGCCGGCACCCGCCGGGTCCTGACCGGCGGGCGGCCGTCGTGAACTGGCTGCTCGTCGTCGTGGGCGCCATGATCGGCGCCCCGGTCCGCTACCTCACCGACCGCGCGGTCCGCGCCCGCTGCGGCCCGGCCTTCCCCTGGGGCATCCTGCTGGTCAACGTCGCCGGCTCGCTGATCCTCGGCCTGCTCACCGGCGCGGCGGTCGCGGGCGCGGCCGGCTCCCGCCTGCAACTGATGCTCGGCACCGGCCTGTGCGGCGCACTGACCACGTACTCGACCTTCTCGTACGACACGCTGCGGCTGGCCGGGACGGGCGCCGGCCGGGCCGCCGCCGGCAATGTGCTGCTCAGCGTGGCGGCCGGCGTCGGCGCGGCGTTCGCGGGCGTGGCTCTGGGCGAGGTTCTCCGGGGCTGACCCGACGTGGCCCCGGGACAGCCGGAGGGGCTTCGGAGGTCGGCCCGTGCCCGCCGCCCCCCGCCCCGTACTCACCGGGCGGCGCGCAGCGGCTCCCCGACGCTCCGCATGTGCCGCAGCGCCTCCCGGTGCGAGGCGAGCAGTCCCGTCTGGTGGTAGGGGACGCCCAGTTCGGCGCAGTACCGCTCGGTGATCCGCTGGGCCCGGGCCAGCGCGGGAGTGGGCATGCTGGGGAAGAGGTGGTGCTCGATCTGGTAGTTGAGGCCGCCCATCAGCGCGTCGATGAACGCGCCGCCGCGCACATTGCGGGAGGTGAGCACCTGGCGGCGCAGGAAGTCCAGCCGGGTGCCCTCCTCGATCATCGGCATGCCCTTGTGGTTGGGCGCGAACACCGAACCCAGGTAGATCCCGAACAGCCCCTGGTGAACGGCGACGAAGACGAGCGCCTTGCCGGGGGAGAGGACCGTGAACAGCCCGCCGAAGTACACCGCGAAGTGCCCGGCCAGCAGCGCGCCCTCCAGCACCGGCCGCTTCACGGCCGGGCCGCGCAGCGCCTTGACACTGTTGAAACTCAGGTTGAGACCTTCGAGCGTCAGCAACGGGAAGAAAAGCACCGCCTGGTGCTTTCCGACGAATCGCGCGATTCCCACCGCCGCGCGCGCCTGCCGCCGTGACCAGACCAGAATGTCCGGCGAGACGTCCGGGTCCTTCTCCTCGTGATTCGGATTGGCGTGATGACGCGTGTGCTTGTTCATCCACCAGCCGTAACTCATGCCCAGCAGCAGATTCGCGGTCAGCAGGCCGCCGGCCTCACTGGGGCGCCGGCGGGAGAACACCTGGCGGTGCGCGAGGTCGTGGGCGGCCAGGGCGAGCTGGCCGAAGACGACCGCGAGCGCCACGGCCACGAACAGCTGGCCCCAGCTGTCGCCCAGCGCGAGGAACGCCGCCACGCCCCCCGCGAGCGCGGTTCCCACCGCCCCGAAACGTATCGAGTAATACAGCGGGCGGCGCCGCAGCAGCCCCGCCTCGGTGATCCGGCGGGAGAGTTCGGAGAAGTCGCTGCCCCTCTCCCGCTCCCCGCGGGATGCGCGTATGGACGTCTGATCGGCGAGCACCGTTGGATTGGCCATGCGCTTCAGTATGTGAACGAGGCCCCGGCAGCAGAATGATGTTGGCCCCCGGACCCGCGCGGTGCGCACCCCCGGCCGGGGGTGGGGCTGACACCACCATCGACCACCACTATCGGCCACCGCCATCGGCCACCACCATCGGCGGAGCCGGGAGCACACGGCGGTCACCCGAGGTCTCCCGGGCGGAGGGCGGCACGTCGACTCCCGGCCACCCGGCGCCGACATGCTGCCCGCGTGCTGCCCGTCGTCCGCTCCGCCGACCTCCGCCGCTGCCGGCTGCTCGGCCTGGCCGGCACCGCCGCCCTCGCGGCGGGCGGTGAGACGGCCGGTGCCCTGCCCGTGCGCGAGCTGCTCGCCCCCGCCGCCGGCCGCGCCGCCCTCGGCCTGGTCGCCGTCTACTTCGGCATCGTCCTGCTGATCGCGGCCTGGGCGCTGCTCGGCCGCCAGGTGCGCGGCCCCGAGCCGCCGACGCCACGCGCCCTGCTGCTGACCCTGGCGCTCTGGTCGGCGCCGCTGCTGCTCGCCCCGCCGCTGTTCAGCCGGGACGTCTACAGCTACCTCGCGCAGGGCGCCATGGCGGACGCAGGCATCGATGTGTACACCCACGGCCCGGCCCGGCTCGGCGGACCACTGGCCGACGAGGTGGCGCCGCTGTGGCAGCACACCGGTGCCCCGTACGGCCCGGTGTTCATCGGCGTCTCGGCCCTGCTGTCCGCACTGACCCGCGGCGAACTCCCGGCGGGCGTGGTCGGGATGCGGCTGGTCGCGCTGGCCGGGGTCGCGGTGATGGCGCTCGCGCTGGCCCGCCTGGCCCGGTACAGCGGCGCCGACCCGGCCGCCGCGCTGTGGCTCGGCGCGCTCAACCCGCTGGTCCTGCTGCACCTGGTGGCCGGCGCCCACAACGACGCCGTGATGCTCGCACTGCTCGGCGCCGGACTGGCCGCCGCGCTGGGCCGTTGGCCGGCCGCCGGGGCCGCGCTGGTCACCCTCGCCGCCCTGGTCAAGGCACCCGCCGCGGTCGGCCTCGGCGCCGTCGTCGTGCTCCAGGTCCGCGCCGGACGCCGTCCGGTCCGGGCACTGCTGACGACCGTCCTCACGGCCGTGGTCACCACCGTCGCCGCCACGGCCGCCACCGGCACCGGATACGGCTGGGCGGCCGCCCTCGACACCCCTGTCTCGACCGGCAACTGGGCCCTGACCAGCCTCCTGGGCGGCGCCACCCGCACCCTGCTGGAGCGCCTCGGCAGCGGCCTCGCCCACCTGGCCGTGCCCGCCTGGCACACCCTGGGCCTGGTCTGCGCCGCCGTCGCCGTCCTCCTGGTCTGGGTCCGGCTGCGGCACCGCCCGGTGTACGCCGTCGGCCTCAGCCTCGCCGCCGTCGCCGCCCTCGGCCCGGCGATCCGCCCCTGGTACGCACTGTGGGGCCTCTACCTGATCGCCGCCGCCGCGCCCACCGCCGTACGCCACCGCGCGGCGGCCGTGACCGGCGTGCTGGCCCTCGCCACGCTGCCCGGCGGCGGCCCGGCGGACACCGGACAGCTGGCCCTGGCGGTCTGCGGCGGTGTGCTCGCCGCGATCGTGCTGTGGCAGGCCCACCAGTTCCAGCAGGCCCGCCCGGCACCGGCGCTGGACCCGGTCGCATGAGGCGGCCGTCCACCGACCGCGGCCGGCTGCTGCTGATCCTGGCCCTGGCCACCGCCGTGACCGTCTTCACCGCCACCGTGCCCCTGCTGCGCGACTGGTTCGACCTGCGCGTCTACCACGGCACCGTCGACAGCTGGCGCCACCACGGCGGCCGGATCTACGACTACCGGGTGCCCGGCACGGCGTACGGCTTCACCTACCCGCCGTTCGCGGCCCTCGCCATGCTGCCGATGGCCCTGCTCGGCCTGCCCGCCACCGTCGCGGTCTGCCTGCTGCTGGACCTGATCGCCCTCGCGGTGGTCCTGCGGGTCCTGGCGGCGGGCGCCCGGTGGCGTCCGGGCGTCTACGGCTGGGCGCTGACCGGCTGTCTGCTGGCCCTGTTCGAACCGCTGCGCGACACCGTCAGCTTCGGCCAGGTCAACCTGGTGCTGCTGGCCCTGGTGCTGGCCGACGCGCGGCTGCTGGCCACCGGGCGCGGCCGGTGGGCGGGCGTCGGCATCGGACTGGCCGCGGCCGTCAAGCTCACGCCCGTCCTCTTCATCGGCCTGCTGCTGCTCGCCCGGCGGTGGCGGGCGGCCGGGACCGCGACGGCGGTGGCCGCCGGGGCGACCGCGCTGGCCGCCTGGGCGGTGCCGGACGCCTCGCGCTTCTACTGGACCGAGGCGCTGTGGGACACCAGCCGGGTCGGCCGTCTCGCCTATGTCTCCAACCAGTCCCTGCAAGGGGTGCTGGCCAGACTGGGCGAACCGGACCGGGCGGTGTGGGCGGCGGCGGTGCTGCCGGTGCTGGCGGTGTGGGCGTGGCGGACCCGGCGGGCGGTCGCCCTGGGGGACTGGCCGGCCGGCTTCGCCCTGACCGGACTGGCCGCGTGCCTGGTCAGCCCGGTCACCTGGGTGCACCACCTGGTGTGGCTGCTGCCGGCCCTCGCGGTTCTGCTGCGCACCGGGCACCCGCGGGTCGCGGGCGCCCTGTACGCGGTGCTGTGCACCAGCGTGGTGTGGCTGTGGACCGACGACGCCTCGGGTCCGGACGGTTTCCTCGGCGCGAACACCTACGTCTGGATCACCCTCGGCCTGCTGCTGGCGCTGCCGGCCGGTCACTCCTCGTCGGACCGGCCCGCCACCCGCCGCAGCACGAGCAGCACGGCCCCGCCGCCCAGTCCGGCCGCGCCGGTGATCGCCCAGGTCTCCGCCCAGCCCGGCCCGTCCTCGGCCGGTGCCGCCGCCGCGACCGGTTCGGCCGACGAGGCCGGCCCCGGCCGCGACCGCGCGCGGGGAGCGTCCAGCGAGCCGACCGGATCGACCCGGCCGGCCGACGCGAACCCCCAGTCCAGCAGCGAGCGGGCCTCCTCGTACACGGTGAAGGCGCCGCCGTCCTGAGGGTTCAGCACCGTCACCACCAGGGTCCGCCCGCCCTGCCGGGCGGCGGCCACCAGGGTGTGCCCGGCGCCGCTGGTGTAACCGTTCTTGACACCGACCAGCCCCGGGTAGGCGGCGACCCCGTCCGCGCCGGTCAGCAGCCGGTTGGTGTTCTCGATCGGGTACGTGTCCCCGCCGCCGCCCGGGAACAGCGCCGCGGCCCGGGCGCAGTACCGGGCGAACTCCGGGTTGCGCAGCCCGGCCCGGCCGAACACCGCGAGGTCGAAGGCGGACGACACCTGGCCCGGCGCGTCGTAGCCGTCGGGCGACCGCACGTGGGTGTCGCGGGCGCCCAGCGCGCGGGCCTTGGCCTGCATCCGGGTGGCCGCCTCGCGCCAGCCGCCGCCGAGCGCGGCCAGTACGTGCACGGCGTCGTTGCCGGAGTTGAGGAACACTCCGTTCCACAGGTCGGCGACCCGGTAGGTGCGGCCCTCGGCGACCCCGACCAGACTGCTGCCCGGACCGACCTCGGCCAGTTCCTCGGGCCGCACCTCGTGCTGGATGCCGCCGGGCAGCACCGGCAGCATGGTGAGGGCGAACAGCGTCTTGAGGGTGCTGGCGGGCGGCAGCGCGCGGTGCGCGTCGTGCGCGGCCAGCACCGCGCCGCTGCCGGCGTCGGCCACCACCCAGGACAGGGCGGACACATCGGGGAGTTCCGGCGCCCCGGGACGCGGCCGGACCTGGGTGCCGGCGCGGTACAGCAGGGCCGGCTCCGGGGCCGCCGCGCGCGCTCCGGGATACGGGCCGGGGTCCGGTGGCCTGGTGCGGACCGCCGCCGCGGCGGGCGCCAGGGCCAGCAGCCCCGTCGCGCACAGTGCGCAGCCGGACAGAACCAACCGGGAAGAGAATCCGATAGTCATACCGCAAACGTAGGAATGTGGGCGCCAGGCGCCACATCGTGAGGGCCGAGTGGCGGGGACCGGCACCCGGATGCCGCACGCCCGGCCGGCGACGGCCCGTCAGCCGGTGGGCAGCGTCGGCTGGATGCGGCGCAGGAACGTGGCGTTGTCCGGCGTCGCGCGCATGCGCTCCAGGAGCGTCTCCAGGCTGCCGTGCCCGTCCCGGCTGCGCAGCGCCCGCCGCAGTCCGGTCACGGCCGTCAACTCGCCGGGGGTCAGCAGCAGTTCCTCGCGCCGGGTGCCGGAGGCGTCGACGTCCACGGCCGGGAAGAGGCGGTGGGAGGCGGGCTCGCGGCTCAGCCGCAGTTCCATGTTGCCGGTGCTCTTGAGCTCCTCGAAGAAGAACTCGTCGGCCCGCGAGCCGGTCTCCACCAGCGCGGTGGCCAGGATGGTGAGCGAGCCGCCCTCCTCGGCCTGCCGGGCGGCGCCGAAGAACCGCTTCGGGCCGGTCAGCGAGCCCGCGTCGACCCCGCCGCTGAGGGTGCGGCCGCCGGGACCGGCGGCGTTGTTGTGCGCCCGGCACAGCCGGGTCAGCGAGTCGAGCAGGACGACCACGTCCTCACCGGCCTCGACCAGCCGCTTGGCCCGTTCGATCACCAGGTCGGCCAGCGCGATGTGCTGCTTGGGCGTCCGGTCGAAGGTGGAGGCGTACACCTCGCCGCGCACCGAGCGCCGCATGTCGGTGACCTCCTCGGGCCGCTCGTCGAGCAGCAGGACCATCAGCCGGACGTCGGGGTGGTTGCCGGTCACGGCGGCCGCGAGCTGCTGGAGCAGGACCGTCTTGCCGGTCTTCGGCGGCGCCACGAGGAGGCCGCGCTGACCCTTGCCGACCGGGGCGAGCAGGTCGACGACGCGTCCGGCGAGGCCCGCCGCCGGGTGCTCCAGGCGCAGCCGCCGGTGCGGGTGGAGCGGCGTCAGGTCGCCGAAGCGCCGCCGCGCGCCGGGCCGCTCGGGGGCGCGGCCGTTGACCCGGACCACGTCGGTCAGGGTGCGCCGGTCGCCGCGGACGCCTTCGACGAGATCGCCCTTGCGCAGGCCGTGCCGGCGGATCAGCGCGGCGGAGAGCTGCGGGTCCGCGGCCGTGGGCAGCAGACCGGCGGTGCGCAGGTGGCCCTTGCCGCCCGCGTCGAGGTCGAGGACGCCGCCGAGGGTCTCGGCCGGCCCCTGCTGGACGGGAGGGTGTTCGAGTGTGGTGGTCATGAGGGAGGGTCCTTTCGAGGACGGCGAGCGAACGAGACGCGTGGGGAAGGGGGAGAGAGGCCGTGCGGGCAGGCGGTGAGACGTGCCTGCGGACGGCGGGGGAACAGCACCTCGGCGACAGCGGGAGAACCCGCTCGCGGGGTGGTGTGAGGAAAACCGACGCCCCGACCGGATCGGACGGGCGGTTCGGTGAACCGGGATGAGAACGGCACCGGCGTCCCAAGAAGGGGACGTGCACGTGTGCTAACCAGACTGTACCACGACCGGCGAGCGGCCCGGCCGCCACCGCTGCCGCTACGCTGACCCGATGTCCCGCCCCGAGGCTCCCACCCTGCGCGAACTCGCCGTCCAGGCACTGTCGTCGGTCGAGCACGGCTACGACCTGCTGGCCCCGAAGTTCGACCACACCCCGTACCGCACCCCGCGACCGGTGCTGGACGCCGTGACCGCCGCGCTGCTGCCGCTCGGCCCGTTCGACGCGGGCCTGGACCTGTGCTGCGGCACCGGCGCGGGCCTGGACGTGCTGGCCCGGGTGTGCCGGACGAGCGTCACGGGCGTCGACTTCAGCGCGGGCATGCTGGAGGTCGCCCGGCGGCCCGCCCGCCCCGCCGGACCGGCCCGCTCCTGGGTCCGCGCCGACGCCCGCGCGCTGCCCTTCACCGCGGCGTTCGACCTGGTGGTGAGCTTCGGCGCGTTCGGGCACTTCCTGCCCCGCGAACTGCCGGGACTCTTCGCCCAGGTGTACGCCGCGCTGCGGCCGGGCGGCCGGTTCGCCTTCCCGCTCGGCGCGCCGCCGCGCCCCGGCTCCCGGGCCTACTGGGCGCTGCTCGGCTTCGACACCGCGATGCGGGTGCGCAACGCGGTGTGGCGGCCGCCGTTCGTCATGTACTACCGGACCTTCCGGCTCGGCGACGTGCGCCGGGAGCTGGCGCGGGCCGGTTTCCTGGTCGACCTGCACCCGCTGCCCGGCATCGGGCGGCGGCCCGACGGCGCGCCGCGCGCCCGCCTGGTCACCGCCCGCAAACCCTGACGTCCGTCAGATCCGGCCGCTGAGCCAGCGCACCTTGGCGGCCTGCTGGAACGGCCCGCCGCCCTCGTGGTCGTTGAACTCGTACACCTCGATGTCCTTGTCCTGGTGCGCCCAGGCGTTGAACGCCGCGAACACCGTCGAGGGCGGGCAGGTCAGGTCCTCCAAGGCCGCCGAGAACAGTGCGGGGGCCCGGCCGCGGGCCGCGAAGTGCACCCCGTCGAAGTAGGACAGCGTGCGCCGCACGTCCTCGGCCCGGCCCCGGTGCGTCTTCAGGTACAGGCCGATCTCCCGGTAGGGGTGCCGGTCGGTGATCGTGGTCGCGCGCGGGAAGTCGCACAGGAACGGCACGTCGGGCGCGACCGCCGTCAGGTCCGGCACCAGCCCGCCGACCGCGAGGGTGATGCCGCCGCCCTGGCTGCCGCCGAGCACGACGGTGCGCGCGGCGTCGGTCAGCGGGTGCGAGCGGGCCGCCTCGACCGCGCGCACCGCGTCGGTGAAGACCCGGCGGTAGTAGTAGTTCTCCGGCGCGTCGATGCCCCGGGTCATGAACCCCGGGTAGGCGGGCGCGCCGCCGACCGGGTCGGCCGTGGCGCCCCCGCCGCCCCAGCCGCTGCCCTGGCCGCGGGTGTCCATCACGAAGTGCGCCCGGCCGGTGGCGGCCCACAGCAGGTGCTCGTGCGGCAGGCCGCGCCCACCGCCGTAGCCTATGTACTCGACGATCAGCGGCAGCGGCCGGTCGGCCCCGGCCGGCAGGTTCAGCCAGCCCTTCACCGGGTGTCCGCCGAACCCGGCGAACGTCACGTCGTACGTCCGTACCGCGGTCAGCCCCGTGTCGACCGGCTCGAAGCGGGCGTCCAGGTCGTGTTCGCGGGACTCCTGGAGCGTCTTGCTCCAGAACGCGTCGAAGTCCTCCGGCTCGGGCGACGTACTGCGGTGGTCGCGGAGTTCGTCGAGCGGAAGGTCGAACAGGGCCATCGAGAACCGCCTTGGGGAGAGGGACAGCGCCGGACCGTCCGGATGATCACACCGTACGTGAGTGATCGGAGGACTCGCCAGATCCTGGTCGCAACTCGTAAGGGGGCGGCGTCGGTGTGTGCACCCGGGGCGGTATGTTCTCGCTGGTCAACCGGGTGGCCGGGACGACCGAGGGTCCCGGTGGACGAGCTCGGCCGCGGAAGGTGATCGGATCAGGCGTCGCGGTGCGACCACTGCGGTTCGGTACGGGCCCAGGCGCGGTCCCACTCCGCCAGCCGGCGCCGCAGGGCGACGCGGCGCACCGCGCAGTGCCCGAGCAGGATGGTGGCCGCCGCGCCCGCCGTGGCGCACGCGCCCATGGTGACCGCGTGCCGCCACACCGTGGCGGCGTCGGCCGGCGGGGGCACGCTGCGGCCCCGCGCGTCCAGCCACACGTCGACGGTCTCGCCGCGCCGGGTCTGGGCCGGCAGCCGGGCCGCGGTGGTCCGCGGCGCCTCGCCCGGCTCGGACCAGCGCACCGTCGCCCGGTAGGAGTGCTGTCCGCCGGACTGCACCGACGGCAGTGTCTCGGGGGTCGCGCCGATCACCTCGGCGCGGACCTGGCGGCGCTCGGCCCGCTGCTCGGCGGCGACCGCCCGCGCTTGGCCGTGCGCCCACCAGGCCGTGGCCGCCCCCACCGCCGGGGCGCCGACCAGCAGCAGCACCGCCACCACCAGTACCGTCCACGCCTCGATCACGTCCGACCGGCGCCGCAGCGGATTGCGCCGCCAGCGCCAGCCGCGCACCCGCATTCGCATCTCGTCCTCCTCGCCCCCGCCGCGGCCGCGGGGCCGGACGGCCGGCCGCACGGCTTCCCGGGCCGCCGGTCCCTCCGCGTCGGCCACGCGCACGAGTACCCGCACGGTTCTGGTACCCCGTCCGGCCGCACCCGCGCCACCCCGGCGCCGCTCAGGTGCCCAGGGCGGGCGACGGAAAACGCGGAGGGGGCGTGGGCAGCGGACCGTGAACCGTGGGCAGCGGACCGTGAACCGTGGGCAGCGGACCGTGAACCGGGGGCAGCGGGCCGTGGACCGGGAGCCGCAGGTGCGCCCCACCGCAGTCGCGGTCCCTACAGCGGTACCTACAGCGGGCCCTACCCGAACCGCTCGACGCGGATCCGGTCGACCGGCTGGCCCGCCGCGACCAGCAGCCGCGACGCGTGCTCGGCGAAGGAGTTGGACCCGCACACGTACGCCTCCCAGCCGCCGGCCGGGCGCTCGGCCAGCAGCGGCGCCAAGTGGGCGGCCGTCAGCCGGCCGACCGGCGTCCCGGCCGGTGCGGACCGGGTGAACACCCGCGTCGACTCCGCGCCGTACTCCCGCGCGTAGAGCAGGTCCTCGGGAGCGCGCGCGGACACCACGAGCCGCAGCGGCACCGACAGGTTCCGGGCCCGGTGGTGCCGCACCATCGACATCAGCGGTACGACGCCGGAACCGGCGCCGACCAGCAGCGCGGGCCGGTCGCCCGGCCAGGCGAAGAACCCGCTCAGCGGGCCGCGCACCGCTACCTGGTCACCGGGCCGGGCCACCGTGTGGAACCAGCCGGAGACCTCGCCGTCCGCGACCCGGTCCAGGGTCAGTTCGATGTGCCCCGAGTCGTCCGGCGCGGACGCCAGGGAGTAGTGGCGCTGCGCGGTGTAGCCGTCGGCGGCGGTGAGCCGCAGCAGCAGGTGCTGGCCGGGCAGATGACCGGCCCAGCCCGGCACCGCGAACCGGAAGGTCGCCGCGCGCGGTGTCTCACGGCGGATCTCGGTGAGCGTCGCGGTCTGCCAGCGGGCCGCCACCTGCTCGTCCACGGCGATCCGCCCGGGGACGGCGAACCGGGTGCGCGGCAGGGGAGCCGCCGTCGTCTCAGTCACCGGAGTACCTCTGTTCCTCCCACGGGTTGCCGCGCGGGTGGTAGCCGTTGCCCTCCCAGAAGCCCGGCTCGTCGTGGTCGAGCAGTTCCAGGCCCGCGACCCACTTCACGCTCTTCCAGAAGTACAGGTGCGGCACCACCAGCCGGGCCGGGCCGCCGTGCTCGGCGTCGAGCGGCCGGCCGTCCGACGACCAGGCGATCCAGGCACGCCCGCCGGTCAGGTCGGCCAGCGGGAGGTTCGCCGTGTAGCCGGTGTGCGCGTGGACCACGGCGTGGGTGGCGGCCGGCAGCGGACCGGCCGCCGCCAGGAAGGAGTCCAGGGACACGCCCTCGAAGCGCATCCCGAACTTCGACCAGCCCGTCACACAGTGGATGTCGCCCTCGTACGCCGCCGCGGGCAGCGCGTGCGCCTGCTCCCAGGTCCAGGTGCGGGCCTCGGCGACCAGCCCGCCGACCCGGAAGGACCAGTCGGCGGCCGGCAGGTCGGGCGTGACCTCGGCGGACAGCACCGGCCAGTCGTCGCGCGCGTCGTACTGGCCGGGCGGCAGCCCCGGACGGACGGCGCGGGGGCGTCCGGTGAAGCCTCGGGTGATGTTCATCGCGGTGGTGCCTTTCGGGCCGCTTGGACAGGGCGGCGTGCGAACCGTGGGTCGGAGGTCTCCACGGTACGTGTTCCACCGGCGTACTCGGATTCCGGCGGCGTACTCGGAGGCGCTCAGGCGCTGCACACGGCCGTGCTCAGGCGTTGTACCGGGCCAGATAGGTCGCGAACCGCACCAGGTCCTCCTGCGGCCAGCCCGCGAGCCGCTCCCGGAACGCCGCCCGGCGGCTCTCGGTGACCTGGGCCAGGATGTGCCGCCCCGCCTCCGTCAGGTGCAGCACCTGGACCCGGGCGTCGTCCGGGTCGGGGCGCCGCTCGACCAGGCCGGCCCGCTCCAGGGCGGTCACCTGGCGGCTGACGGTGGACTTGTCCAGCGCGTAGTGCGCGGCCAGGTCGGTGGCCCGGCAGCCGTCCCGCTCCTCCAGATGCCCGAGCAGGGTGTACGACACCAGCGACAGCTCGGGGTGCATACGGCCCGCCGAGGCGCGGGCCCGCCGGGCGAAGGCGGTCAGCTCGCGGTGGATGATCTCCTCGGCCCTGTCGGGTGCTGTCACGGGACCTCCCTCACTTACTTGGTTGCATCATACAACTTGCCGGCGGGTGCCGGTGCGGTAGTGTGGCCGACGGCCGCGGACCGTCCCGGCCGTCGTGACCGAGGAGGTGGGACCCATCACCGCTGTGTCGGCCCGGGCGTTCTCCTCCCTCGACCGCCGGATCACCTCCGGCAGGTGACCGCGAGAGCGCCCTTCGGTACCCGAAAGGCTCCTCGTCCTCCATGTCGTCACCGTCTTCTTCGTCATCGTCTTCACCGTCTTCTTCCGCTCCCTCCCGCGAGTACGTCGTCGCCGCGCTGCGCGCCGCCGGCTGTGTCTTCGCCGAGGACGAGGCGGAGCTGATCCTCGCCGCCGCCCGCACCCCCGGGGAGATCACCGCCCTGGTGGACCGCCGGGTCACCGGCCTGCCCCTGGAACTCGTCGTAGGCTGGGCCGAGTTCCGCGGCCTGCGGATAGCCGTGCGGCCCGGGGTGTTCGTCCCCCGGCGCCGCACCGAGTTCCTCGTCGAGCAGGCCCTGGCGCACGCCCCGGACGCGTCCGTCGTCGTCGACCTGTGCTGCGGCTCGGGCGCGGTCGGCGCCGCCCTGGCCGCCGCGCTCGACGCTCCCGAGGTGCACGCCGCCGACCTCGACCCGGCCGCGGTGCGCTGCGCCCGCCGCAACCTCGCCGCGGCCGGCGGCCGGGTGTACGCCGGGGACCTGTTCGAGGCGCTGCCCGGCACCCTGCGGGGCCGCGTCGACCTGCTCGCGGCCAACGTGCCCTACGTGCCCACCGCCGAGGTCCCCCTGCTGCCCGCCGAGGCCCGCGACCACGAGCCGCCGCTCGCCCTCGACGGCGGCGCCGACGGCCTCGACGTACTGCGCCGGGTCGCCGCCGGCGCGGGGGACTGGCTGGCGCCCGGCGGCTGTCTGCTGACCGAGACCAGCGAACGGCAGGCCCCCGCCGCCCTCGACGCCTTCACCCGGGCCGGTCTGACGGCCCGGCTGGCGGTCTCGGAGGAGCTGTACGCCCACGTGGTGACGGGGGTGCGAAGGTAGCGCCCCGCCGCCTGCCCGGGCCGCTGTCCTCAGGCGGGCGGCAGCTGTTCGGTCATGCGCAGCTGGTCGATCACACTGGCCAGCTGGGCCGCCGCGGCCGCGTCGGCGGCGTCGGGGTCGCCGGCGGTGACGGCGTCGATGATGGCCAGCAACTGGGGCAGTGACTCCTGGGGGCGCCCGGAGCGCAGCGCGAGGCGGAACTGGAAGCGCACCATCTGCACGTTGAGCCGCTCCAGCTGGCGTTTGGCGATGGTCTGACCGCTGAACTCGATGACTAGGTCGTGCAGCTTGCGGTTGAGCGCCGAGTAGGCGTGGAAGTCCTCCGCGGCGACTGCCGCGCGCAGTCGCGCGCCGAGCTCGATCAGCTCGGCGCGCTGCGCCGGCGTCGCGTGCTCGGCCGCCCTGCGCGCGCACAGCCGCTCCAGCACGGAGCGGCACTCGGTGATCTGGATGGCCTCCTGGACCGATATCACCCGCACGCTGGCGCCGCGGTTGGGCACCAGCTCCACCAGGTCGTCGGAGGCGAGGTCGAACAGCGCCTCGCGCACGGAGCTGCGGGTCACCCCCAGCTGATCGGCCAGGTCCTGCACCACGAGCCGCTGCCCCGGCAGCAGGTCGCCGGCCCACAGGGCCTGCCGGATGTGCGTGCTGACGTGAAGGCGCGCGGCCGCACCCTTGATCTGCGTGCTGGTCACCTGCTGCTGATCCCTCTCTCCCGGAATCCGTCCGTCAAGACCTGGTCCGCAGAACGCCGACACGGTCGCCGATCCTATCATCAGCGATACTTGCGAAAGGATTGCTGAAAATATTGCCGCCAAAATCATTGACCATGATTGCGGCACCCGGTTAGCGTCCCGTTCTGCCGGCGCGGTGCTCTTCGTCCACCGGATCCGTGCGACTCGCGGTCCCACGGCCCGCGCTCCGGCGACTGAAAGGACAGGACCCTCCATGCTGGTGATCGACAGCCACACCCACGTCATCTCGCCCGACACCGGGCGCTACCCGGCCGCCCCGATCGGCGGGCGCCGCTCGGACTGGTCGCAGCGCCGCCCGGTGGACATCGACGGACTCGTCCGCGCGCTGGACGACGCCGGGATCGCGAAGGCGGTGGTGGTGCAGGCCTCGACGGTCTACGGCCATGACAACCGGTACGTCGCCGAGGCGGTACGGGCCCACCCCGACCGGTTCATCGGGGTGTACTCGATCGACGCCCTGGCGCCGGACGCCGTCGAGCGCATCAGGCACTGGCAGGCCGAGGGTCTTTCCGGCTTCCGGCTCTTCACCACCGGCACCACGATGCCCGGCCAGGCGGACTGGCTGGGGCACGAGGACTCCTATCCCGCCTGGGCCCATGCCGAGGAGCACGGCATACCGGTCTGCCTGCAGATGACGATGCAGGGCCTGCCCACGCTCCGCGAGCTGATGAAACGATTCCCCGGGGTGCGGGTGCTGCTGGACCACTGCGCCCGCCCCGACCTGTCCGACGGCCGGCCCTACCGGCGTGCCGAGGACCTGTTCGCGATGGCGGAGTTCCCCGGCGTCCACCTCAAGCTCACCCACCGGGCGCTGGACGCGGCGGCGGCGGGCGGATCCGTCCCCGCCGAGTTCCTGGCGGACCTGGTCGCGGCCTACGGCGCCGACCGGATCGCGTGGGGCTCCAACTTCCCCGCGGCCGAGGGCACACCGGCCGAACTCCTGGCGCAGGCCCGGAAAGCGGCCTCGGAGCTGCCGGGAGCCGACCAGGACCTGGTCTTCGGCGGTACGACCGCCGCGTTCTACGCCCCCGCCGCGCCGACGGGAGCCTCCCGATGACTGACCTCCCCGTCCTGCGCACCGTCCTGGGCGACTACCCGCACACGGCCCCGCTGAAGAACGGCGACGTGCGCAGCGCCCGGGTGCGCCTCGACTTCCTGCCCGTCGCACCCATCCACCGGGCGTTCGCGCCGATGGTGCGCGACGCGGCCTACGACCTGTGCGAACTGGCCGTCGTGACCGCCCTGCAGGCCGTCGCCCACGGCCGCCCCGTGGTCCTGCTGCCCGCCGTGGTCGCCGCCCGCTTCCAGCGCGGCTGCCTCATCGCCCACGCCTCACGTCCGGTACGGCCCGAGGAACTGAAGGGCAAGCGCGTCGGAGTGCGGTCGTACACGCAGACCACCGGGATGTGGGTGCGCGCCCACCTCGCCGAGGACTACGGCCTGGCCGCGCGGGACGTGCACTGGATCACCCGCGAGGGCGCGCACGTGGCCCAGTACGCCGACCCGGCGTTCGTCACCCGTGAGTCGCACGCCGCGAGCCTGCCCGACCTGCTGCGCGCGGGGACCGTCGACGCCGCCGTCCTCGGCAACGACCTGCCCGAGGGCGACGAGTTCGTCCCGGTCTTCCCCGACGCCGCCGCCCGCGACCGGCAGTGGTGGCGGCAGCACGGCTTCATGCCGGTCAACCACATGGTGGCGGTGGCCGCCTCGACGTGCCGCGAGAACCCGGCCGCCGTACGGGAGGGCTACGCGCTGCTGCGGCGTGCGGACGCCGCCGCGGCACGGGCCGACGGCGCGCCCCGCCCCACGCTCTTCGGGTGGGACCGCCTGCGCGGGCCCCTCGAGTCGGTGATCGACGCCTGCCTCGCCCAGGGGCTGCTGCCCCGGCGACTCAGCCCCGAAGAGGTCTTCGGCCCGGCCAGGGAGGTGCTCGGAAGCGACGCGGACTGACCCGTACGGCCCTCGACTCCCCTGTCGGCACCGGACATTCAACGGAGAAACCGGAAACGATGAGCGAAACCACTTCCACGGCAGCCCCCGCCGCCGGGGGCACTCCCGCGCAGGACCCGAAGAAACGCCCGCCGTTCTACCGCGACCTGGCCTTCCAGGTGCTCGCCGGAGTCGCGCTGGGCGTCCTGGTGGGCGCGGTGGTGCCCTCGGTCGGACAGCATGTGCAGTTCCTCGGGGACATCTTCATCCATCTGATCCAGATGGTGGTCGGCCTGATCATCTTCTGCACGGTGACCCACGGCATCGCCAGCGTCCGTGATCTGGGCAAGGTCGGCCGCATCGCGATCCGGTCCCTGGTGTACTTCGAGGTCATCACCACGGTCGCGCTCGTGATCGGTCTCGTCGTGGTCAACGTGCTCAAGCCGGGCTCCGGCATGCACATCGACCCGTCGTCCCTGCACGCCGACCCCGCCGCCACGGCGCCCGCGAAGTCGGAGGGCTTCGACGACTTCCTCGTCGGTCTGGTGCCGACCTCGGCGGTGCAGGCCTTCGCCGAGAGCAGCATCCTGCAGATCCTGGTCTTCTCCGTACTGTTCGCCTGCGGGCTGGCCTCCGTCGGCGACAAGGCGCAACCGGTGCTCGACGTGGTGTCGACGGTGCAGCAGGCACTGTTCTGGATCATCCGCAAGGTGATGCGCATCGCGCCGCTGGCCGCCTTCGGCGCCATCGGTTACACGGTGTCCGAATACGGTCTGGGGACCCTGCTCTCACTCGGCCGGCTGGTGGCGGTCTTCTACCTGATCGTCGTGCTGTTCTTCGTCCTCGTCCTGTGGCCGGTCGCGCGCTACGCGGGGGTGAGCCTGTGGAAGGTGCTGCGGTACTTCCGCGCGGAACTGGTGCTGGTGCTCGGCACCAGTTCCTCGGAGAGTGTCTTCCCGCAGCTGACGGCCAAGCTGAAGAACCTCGGCGTGGACGAACCCGTGGTGGGTCTCGTGCTGCCCACGGCCTACAGCTTCAACCACGACGGTACGTGCCTGTACTTCGCGGCGGTGTCCGTCTTCCTCGGCCAGGCCACCGGGGCCGACCTGAGCTGGACGGCCCAGCTCGGGCTGCTGGTGGTGCTGCTGCTCACCTCCAAGGGCGGCGCCGGGGTGTCCGGATCCGCGATCGCGGTGCTGGCGCTGACGCTCAGCGCGACCCACGCCATCCCGGTCAGCAGCATCGCCCTGGTCCTCGGCGTCCACAGCATCCTCTCGGCCGCCTTCGTCTTCACCAACATCGCCGGGAACTGCGTGGCCACCCTCGTCGTCGGCAAGTGGGAGAAGGCGATCGACCGGGAACGGCTGCGCACGCAGCTCGACGCCGGGTACCAGGTGGCGGCGTAGCCCGCGGGCACGGCGGCCGGCGGCCCGCACCTCGCCGCCGGGGCCGGCGGACGAGTACGCTCCGCCGGTTCCCGACGGCCC
This sequence comes from Streptomyces sp. NPDC023723, assembly GCF_040639815.1. NCBI lineage: Bacteria > Bacillati > Actinomycetota > Actinomycetes > Kitasatosporales > Streptomycetaceae > Streptomyces > Streptomyces sp. NPDC023723. The sequence goes on along the minus strand of NZ_JBFAAP010000030.1, from coordinate 31,674 downwards.
GCGGCCCGGCCCGGTGCCGGACCGGCGTCCGCCGCTGCCGGGCCCGCGCGGGGCCGTTCGCGCCGCCGCCCGCGAGAAGGGCCGGCCGCCCGCGGAGGACGGCCGTACCCGACCGGGGCGGGCACCGGCCTGCGCCGTCCTCCGGGGGAGACGCCAGGCGTCCTCCGGGGAGACCCCCGGCGTCCTCTGGGAAGACCCCAAGGTTGGTCTGTACATGACCCGCCGGGCCGGGTCACACTGTGCGCCGAGCGCTTCCCTCCCCGGAAGAACTCCCTGCCGCCCCCCCACCGAGGAGCCGACCCATGCCCCTTGCCGTCCGGCAACGTTGTCAGGCAGCCCTGGCCGGGATCGCCGTCTGTGCCCTTGCCGCCGTGCTCGCCGCCGCCCCGCCCGCCTCGGCCGACTCCTCGGCCGCCGCCGACACCTGGACCGAGGTGGGCTCCGACCGGGCCGACCCGCTGACCGAGAGCCAGGGCCTGGCCTCCGTCGAGGTCCCGGCCAACAGCGCCAACCGCTACACCGGCATCGGCACCATCCCGCTCTCCCTGTCCGGCCGCGGCTGGAACCACGTCGGCGACCCCGACGCCTCCTACGACGGCCACTACATCGAGCCGTACCAGCGCGACGACGGCGCCGCGAAGCTGTACCGGGTGCAGGCGCCGGACGGGAGCTGGGCGGAGTACACCCACGCGCTGAGTGCCGGCGAGGCGCTGAACAACTCCTGGGCCGCGATCTCCCCCGACGGCCAGTGGATGCTGTCCGGCGAGTGGGGCACCATGAGCCGGCTGCTGGTCTTCCCGACCCCGGGCGTCAACCCCGCCACCTCGCCCGCCGCGAACCTCCCGCAGGCCGCCACCGTGCGCCTGGACCGTCCGGTACGCGATGTCCAGGGCTGCGACTTCGTCACCGCGACCCGGCTGCTGTGCTCCTCCGACGACCCGGCGGGCACCCTCTTCGGCATCACCAAGCCGCTCCTCCAGATCGACCTGTCCGCCGCCCCGAACGGCACCGCCGACGTCACCGGCCAGGTCACCGCCCTCCGGCAGCTCCCGCTGCGCAGCTCCTGCTCGGGCACCTTCGAGGCCGAGGGCATCGACTACGACCGCCGCACCGGCACCCTGCGGGTCATCGTCGTGTCGCCGGGCTTCTGCGTGCTGACCGACAGCAAGACGTACCGCCTCACCCGCGGCTGAGCCGCCGCGCCCCGCCCCGGACGGCGCGCGGTAGTGCTCCGCCCGGGGTGGTGCTTTTCTTGGTGGGTGGGGGGCACGGCCCGAGAGGAGCGACCATCATGGACGCCGAGCGAACCCACCCGGAATCCGTCTCGGTGGAACTGAGCGGATGCAGCAAGGAAGACGCCCGGACCGTCTTCGACACCCTGTGCGCCTGCTACACGTCCGACCGGTGCGCGGACGACGTCCCCCGGGACTGCCACGAGGTGCGCCCCACCGTGTGGCTCGGCACCTTCGACGTCTCCGACGACCTGCCCGGCGAGTGCGGCCCGACCCGGCTGGACGCCACGGTCGACGCCGACGTGCAGGGCGGCTACTGGGCGATCGAACGGTTCCGCACCACCCTGGACTCCCTGTTCACCGTGCGGGACCTGAGCACGGCCTCCGGGGACCAGGAGCGGGAGCTGCACGTCCGGCTCGAGAACCACCGCTGACGGCCCCGGGCCCTCCGTACGCGACGCACCCGCTTTATGCAACTAGTTGCAAAAAGGGTTGGGCGTCCTCTACAACAGAGGCACGTCACCGCCGCGCACGGAGGGCCCGATGAGCCGCTACCCGCACCTGCTGAGCCCGCTGGACCTGGGCTTCACCACGCTGCCCAACCGGGTCCTGATGGGCTCCATGCACGTGGGCCTGGAGGAGGCCGAGCGCGGCTTCGAGCGGATGGCCGCCTTCTACGCCGCCCGGGCGCGCGGCGGCGTGGGCCTGATCGTCACCGGCGGCATCGCCCCCAACGACGAGGGCCGCCCGTACGAGGGCGGCGCCAAGCTCACCACCGGGGCGGAGGCCGAGCGGCACCGGGTCGTCACCGACGCCGTGCACCGCGAGGGCGGCCGGATCGCCCTCCAGATCCTGCACTTCGGCCGGTACGCCTACCACCCGGACCTGGTCGCCCCCAGTCCGCTGCAGGCCCCGATCAGCGCCCATGTCCCGCGCGAGCTGACCGACGCCGAGGTCGAGCGGACCATCGACGACTACGTCCGCACCGCCCGCCTAGCCCGCGCGGCCGGCTACGACGGCGTCGAGATCATGGGCTCCGAGGGCTATCTGATCAACGAGTTCATCGCCGCCCGCACCAACCACCGCACCGACCGCTGGGGCGGCACCTACGAGAACCGCACGCGCTTCCCGGTGGAGATCGTCCGCCGGGTGCGCGAGGCGGTCGGCGCGGACTTCATCCTCGTCTACCGGCTCTCCATGCTGGACCTGGTCCCGGGCGGCTCCACGCTCGACGAGGTGGTCGCCCTCGCCAGGGCCGTCGAGGCCGCCGGGGCGACCATCATCAACACCGGCATCGGCTGGCACGAGGCCCGGGTCCCCACCATCGCCACCTCGGTGCCGCGCGGCGCCTACGCCTGGGTCACCCGGCGGCTGATGGGCGAGGTGTCCGTCCCGCTCGTCACCACCAATCGCATCAACACCCCGGAGCTGGCCGAGGAGTTGCTCGCCGAGGGCACCGCCGACATGGTGTCGATGGCCCGCCCGATGCTCGCCGACGCGGACTTCGTCGCCAAGGCGGCGGCCGGCCGGCCCGAGGCCATCAACACCTGCATCGGCTGCAACCAGGCCTGCCTGGACCACACGTTCAGCGGGAAGATCACCTCCTGCCTGGTCAACCCGCGCGCCTGCCACGAGACGGAACTCGTCCTGGCCCCCACCCGCACCCGCAGGCGCGTCGCCGTCGTCGGCGCCGGACCGGCGGGACTCGCCTGCGCGGTGACCGCGGCCGAACGCGGCCACCACGTCACCCTGTTCGACGCCGCGCCCGAGATCGGCGGCCAGCTCAACGTCGCCCGCCGGGTCCCCGGCAAGCAGGAGTTCGACGAGACGCTGCGCTACTTCCGCACCCGCCTCGACGACCTGCGTGTCGACGTCCGCCTCGGCACCCGCGTCACCGCCGCCGACCTGGCCGGATACGACGAGACGGTGGTCGCCACCGGCGTCACCCCGCGGGTCCCCGACATCCCCGGCGTCGATCACCCGAGCGTCCTCGGCTACCTGGACGTCCTGCACGGCGGCGCCCCGGTCGGCGACCGCGTCGCGGTCCTCGGCGCCGGCGGCATCGGCTTCGACGTGGCCGCCTACCTCACCGACCCCGGCGACCGGGCGCACGCCGACCCGGCGACGTACTTCCGGCACTGGGGCGTGGACACCGGCTACCGCGCGCCCGGCGGCCTGGCCGCGCCCGCGCGCCCCGCCCCGCCGCGCACCGTCCACCTGCTCCAGCGCCGGACCAGCAAGGTCGGCGCCGGCCTGGGGAGGACCACCGGCTGGATCCACCGCGCCGAACTGAAGCACCGCGGCGTCACCATGATCCCGGGCGCCCGCTACGACCGGATCGACGACGCCGGACTGCACGTCACCGTCGGCGGCGAGCGCACCGTCCTGGAGGTCGACACCGTCGTCCTGTGCACCGGCCAGGAACCGCGCCGGGACCTCTACGACGAACTGCTCGCGGCCGGCCGCCGCCCGCACCTGATCGGCGGCGCCGACGTGGCCGCCGAACTGGACGCCAAGCGCGCCGTCAAGCAGGGCACGGAGCTGGCGGCGGCGCTGTAGGGGCGGCCGCGGCCGTCCCTAGGATGAGCCCATGTCACTCCCGCACGCGATCCTCACCGCCCTGCTCGAAAAGCCGTCGTCGGGACTGGAACTGACCCGCCGGTTCGACCGGTCGATCGGCTACTTCTGGTCGGCGACGCACCAGCAGATCTACCGCGAGCTGGGCAGACTGGAGGACGGCGGACTGATCCGGGCACTGCCGGCCGAGCAGCCGGCCCGCGGCCAGAAGAAGGCGTACGAGGTGCTGCCCGCCGGCCGCGCCGAGCTGGCCCGCTGGACCGCGGCCGCCCAGGACCCCAAGCCGCTGCGGGACGTGCTGCTGCTGCGGCTGCGCGCCGCGGCCGTGGTCGGCACCGCGGGGATCGAGCCGGATCTGCGCCGTCATCTGGAGCTGCACGAGGCGCAGTTGGCCGAGTACGCGGAGATCGAACGACGGGACTTCCCGCCCGGCCGGGACGGTGCCGAGGACCGGCTGCGGCATCTGGTGCTGCGGGCCGGCATCGACCTGGAGACCTTCTGGACCCGGTGGCTGCGGCAGGCGCTGGCCGACCTCCCGGAACTGCCGGACCCGGCGGCCGGGCGCCCCGGGTGAACCGGGCGCCCCGGGTGAACCGGGCGGCCCGGATGAACCGGCGGCCCGGGTGATCAGAACCGGTACGGCTTCGAGCGGCGGCGCAGGAACCAGGCGGTCGCGATGACCCCGGAGCCCACCAGCGCGCCGCCCGCCACCAGCGTGGCCGTGCCGTAGTCCTTGACGGCCCCGCCGACGCCGCCCATGACGCCCCGGGACGGCGAGGCCGACGCGGAGACCGGCGGCCGGCTCGTCGCCGACGGCGAGGCGGACCGGGAGACGATCACGGTCTGGGTGCCGGCGGTGCTGTTGTTCGAGCACATGACGATGACCGTGTAGGTGCCGGGGCTGACGCCCGACCACGCGGCCGTCTGGCTCGCACTGGTGCCCGACAGCGCCACTTGGCGGCCCTGGGCGAAGCTGGACTGGCCGCTGCCCAGCAGGGAGGCCGTGCCCCAGCTGCCGTTGAGCTGGGCGCAGGCGGTGGTGGTGACCGACACCGTGGACCCGGTGGTGCTCACCGAGATACCGGGGCCGGCGGCGGCCGGGTGGGCGGTCAGGGCGAGGGGCAGCGCGGCGGCTGCCACGATCGGGCCGGAGCGGAGAAGCGGCTGAGAGATGCGCATGGTGACTGCCCTTTCGACAGCACGGCCGGCGGCACATCCCTTGCGCCGCCGAGTCAGGAACGGCCCGTGCCGTCTCACCGGCAGCCAACAGGGCGAGCGTCCGCACCGCATGCCGAGCGCATCCGGGCAGGTGACGGCCGCGGACTCAGTCCTCGCCGGTGGTGACGGTCCGCTGCGCGGAGTACCCGCCCCAGGTGCCGTCGGGCAGTTTCGCCCGCACCCGCACCCGGTGCGTGACACCGGCCTCGCGCCCCGCGTAGAAGCTGTGCTCGGCCCGCTCGCGCGGCGCCTCACCGCCGTAGACGAGCGAGGTGGCCGGCTTCCCGTCGAGCTGGATCTGGTACTCGGTCACCACGCCGTCGGTGACCGGCGGCACCCAGCTGAGGTCGATGTGGTACGCCCCGTCGGCGCGGTGGCTGCCCGCGCGCAGCCCGGTGGGCGCGGTGGCCCGCCCGTCGTCGCTGCCCGGCGTGGTCACCCGGACCGCGGTGCCGGCCGGCGAGACGTTGCCGGCCGCGTCCCGGGCCCGGACCGTGAACGCGTAGGCGTGACCGGGCCGCAGCCCCGTCACCACGGCCGCCGTCTGGTCCCCGCCGACGCTGTGGATCTTCGTGCCGCCCTGCTGGATGTCGTAGGAGACCACCTCCCGGTCGTCCGGCGCCGCGGTCCAGGAGAGCTGGACCGCACGGCCGCCGGCGGCCCGCGCCGCGAGGTGCGACGGCGCGGCGGGCGGCACGCGGTCCTCCGCGACGGCCGCCGGCGTGGTCGCCCGCACCGCCCCGCTGGGCGGCCCGGTCCGCCCGTCCGCGTCGCGCGCCCGCACGGTGAAGGCGTACCCGGTGGACGGACTGAGCCGGGTGACGTCCACCATGCGCTCGGTGCCGGACACCTCGCGCACCTTCGTCCGCCCGCGGTAGACCTCGTAGCCGTCGGCCCCGGCGACCGCGTTCCACATCACGTGCACGGTGGTCGCGGTCCCCGCCTCGGCGGTGACCCCGGTCGGCGCCCCGGGAGGCGGCTGGTCCCCGCCCTCCGCCGCGGTTCCCCAGCCGCAGGAGACGGCCAGCGCCGACGCGGCGCAGAGCAGGGCGACACGGCGCGGGACGGCCCGGGGGCGCGGGCGCCGGCGGTCGGCGGGAGCGGATACGGCTGGCACGATGCTGCCTCCCCGGGGCGATCCGATGGTCTTACGACAATGGTCCGGACCAATATGACGCCGGTGACGCGGTCACATCAAGAGGGCGGTGTGCGCGGTCACCCGGAGGAGTTACGTATGCTGAGGTCCAGGACGGTTCAACTTCCCGCCTCGACGGGACAGTTGGGCCCGACGGCGCGAACCGCTGTCGTCGCTGTGCCGCGCCGTGCGGGCGGCCGGAGCCGGTCAGGCGCCGGCCGCCCGTCTCTCGTCGGCGGGCCGGGCGTGCACCGTCTGGCCCTCCCCTGGTGGCCGTGGGCCGGACGCGGCCGGAGATTGGGCTGAGTACCCGTCAGTTCTCGCCGACGCCCCAGGAGAGACCATGGTGCGTGTCCAGACCGCCCAGTCGCTCGCGCTCGTCGCGGCCGGTGCCGCCCTGCTCGCCCCGACGACGCTGCCCGACGCGCCCCCGCCCCGCCCCGGCGCCGGACCGCAGGCCCGCCCCGCTTTCCAGGAGGTCCGGGAGAGACCCGGCGACGACGCCGTCACCGCCGCCGGCCTGCTGGCCAGGACCCGGCACTGCGACCCCGTGTCGCCCGGCCGCTTCCGCGGCGACGCCGGGAAACCGGCGGCCATCCCGGTCTGCGGCACGTCCGGCGCGGTGTTCTTCGAGGCCGACCTCGACATCGACTGCGACGGCCGGCCCGGCGCCCGCTGCAACCGCGCCACCGACCCGGTCTTCACCCCCGCCACGGCCTTCGCGCAGTCCGACGGCCGGCCGCTGGACGCCGAACACCTGCCGTACGTCGTCGTGCCCGGGGCCGGCGCCGGCTGGGACCACCGGGACCACGGCATCACCGGCGGCTCGGTGGCGGCCGTGGTCTACCGGGACCGGGTGCGGTACGCGGTGGTCGGCGACGTGGGCCCGCGCGGCCTGGTCGGCGAGGGGTCCTACGCCCTGGCGGAGGAACTCGGCATCCGGCCCGACCCGCGCGGCGGCGGAGTGCCCTCCGGCGTCACGTACATCGTCTTCAAGGACAGCCGGGTCGGCTCCGCCGAGGACCGGCCGGCCGCCGAGCGGGCGGGGCGGCGGCTGGCCCGGCAGTTCCTGCGCGGCGACCGGTGACCGCCCCGGGCTCAGACCGCCGACCAGCCGTCGTCCACCGGCAGGATCGCGCCGTTGATGTTGCTCGCCGCGTCCGAGGCGAGGAACACGATCGCCGCGGCCTGCTCCTCCGGCCGTGAGACCCGGCCCATGTTGACGTAGTGCGCGCCGATCGTGGCCGGCCCGGACGCGGCCTGGTCGGCGTCGACGGAGATGGCGGTCGCCGTACCGCCCGGGCAGATGGCGTTGGCCCGGATGCCCTTCCCCCGGTACATCACGGCCAGGGACTTGGTCAGCCCCACCACGCCGTGCTTGGAGGCGGTGTACGCGGCACCGGCGGCGCTGCCGCGCAGGGCCGCCTCGGAGGCCGTGTTGACGATGGCGCCCCGGCCCGCCGCCAGCATGTGCGGCAGCACGGCGCGGGTGAGCTGGAACGGGGCGGTGAGGTTGACCCGCAGCACCCGCTCCCACTCCGCGTCGGCCACGTCCGCCAGTGCCGACATGCGGTCCATGATCCCGGCGTTGTTCACCAGGACGTCCACCCCGCCGAACCGCTCCACGGCGGTGGCCGCGACCCGGTCGACGACCGCCTGGTCGCTCAGGTCCCCGGTGACGGCCACCGCCGTGCCACCGGCCTGCTCGATCTCCTTCACCACCGCCGCCGCGCCCTCGGCGTTGAGGTCGGCCACCACCACCCGGTCGCCCTGCCCGGCGAAGGCCAGTGCGGCGGCCCGCCCGATACCCGATCCCGCCCCCGTGACGATCACGCTGCGCCCGCCGGTCATGTGGTGCTCCTCAGTTCGAAGTGACGGGGCGCAATGCCCCTCGTCCGCACCCTACGACTTAATGTCTCCAAGCGACAAAAAGTGGTGGGGGAGAATCCCCGTGCAGCGACCACCGGTGCCCGAGGGAAGGCGGAGAACGACGTGAGCGCAGGCCGCGGACGGACGGGGCGACCGCCCCTGACCGAGGAACGCAAGGCCGAGATCCGGCTGGAGATCGCCCACGCCGCGGTGGACCTCTTCGTGGCGCGAGGGGTCGCCGCCACCACCGGCGAGCAGATCGGCCAGGCGGTCGGCGTCTCCGCGCGGACCGTCTGGCGCTACTTCCCCAGCAAGGAGAGCTGCGTACGGCCGCTGCTCACGGCCGGCGTCGAGCTGATCGCGGACGCGCTCCGCCACTGGCGGCCGGGCCGGCCACTGGAGGAGGCCCTCGACTTCGCCGCCGGACAGGCGCTGGCCGGCCCGGCGCCCGCGACGGTCGGCGCCCTCGTCCGGCTCACCCGTACCGAACCGGGGCTCCGCGCGGTCTGGCTCCAGACCCACGACGAGGCCGAGCCCGCGTTCGCCCGCGCCCTCGCCGAACGGGCCGGGCTGCCCGCCGGCGATCTGCGGCCGGTGATCCAGGCGGCCATGTTCAACGCGGCGCTGCGGGTGGCGGTCGAACACCACGCCTGGCACACGGCCGGTGCCCGCGCCGCCGGCACCCCCGCCGGCACCCCCGCCGACCCGGCGACGGCCCGGGCGCAACTGGCCGGGACGCTGCGCGTGGCGCTGGCGGTGGTGGGGGAGGGGCTGGGATGAGGAGGGCCGAGGTGCCCTCACGCCTTCCGGTTTCGGGAAGTTTCCCGGTCCCGGGTGATCATCTGCTGGATCATGAGCGCAGACATCGTCAGCGGACATGACGAACGAAGAGGGGCGGATCCGTGCGTGACGTCGGCAAGCGAGTGAGCAAGGTCGAAGTGCGGCTCAAGTGGGACCCCAGTGCCTGGGACCAGCCGCCCCATCATCTCGACATCATCGCCACCACCTACTCCGCCCAGGCGCCGTACGGACCGCCGGTGTACGTCGTGCACTACGACAGCCGCTCACCGGACGGCACCATCAACATGAGCCGGCACAGCCGGACCGGGCAGGGCTTCGGCTTCGTCGAGGCGATGACCCTCGAACTCGACCGGCTGGCCGGGTCCTTCGCCCGGGTGATGGTGGGGGTGGTGATCCACCAGGACGCGGGGCACAAGACGTTCGGTGACATCTCCGGCACCGGAGTGGTGGTCGCCGAGGGCTACGGGGAGTTGCTGGCCGACGACCTGACAGGGGTCGCCGCGGCCACCGCGGCCACGGTCGCCGAGTTCACCAGGGACGCCGCCTCCGGGGCCTGGAGCTTCCACGAGGCGCTGCGCGGATTCGACAGCGACCCGGTGGTGTTCACCGCGGAGATGGGCGGTACGCCGCGGTCCTGAGCGGACGACGGTACCGGGCGTCTGTTGGACGACCGGTTCGCGGTCCCGGCCCGGTGGTCCCGCGCGCGGGACCACCGGTGACGGCCTCGGGGACGGCCGGTCAGGGCCGGGCGGTGAGGTAGCCGCCCATCGTGGTGAAGTACTCGGCCGCGGGGCACTCGCGGCCGTCCTCGGTCCGTACGCGGGTGAGGGCGAGGCCGTGGTTGCGGCCCCTGCGGGCGTCGGCGCCGGCGACGATCACCACGCCGTCGCCCTCGCGGTAGAAGACGCGGCCGGGAGTGCCGCCGTAGCGGCCCCGGGAGACGAAGGCGCCGAGGATCTCCAGGCGCCTGCCCTTGTGGAAGGTGAACGCGGCCGGGTACGGGGCGGACTGGGCGCGGACCAGGCGGTGCAGGTCCTCGGCCGGCCAGTTCCAGTCGATCCGGATGTCGTCCTCGGCGCGCTTGTGGAAGAAGGACGCCTGGGAGCGGTCCTGCGGGGTGAACTCGGTCTGCCCGGCGGCGATGCGGTCCAGCGCGCCGATGGTGACCGGGGCGATCAGGTCGACGGTCTTGTGGAACAGGTCGGTCGCCGTGTCCGCCGGTCCGACCGGGACGGCGCGCTGGAGCACGATGTCGCCCGCGTCGAGTTCCTCGTCCATCATGTGGGCGGTGACCCCGACCTCCGTCTCCCCGTTGAGGAGCGCCCAGATGAGGGGGGAGAAGCCGGCGTACTTCGGCAGCAGCGAGTCGTGCACGTTGAGGGTGCCGTGGCGGGGCAGCGCGTAGACGCGCGGCGGGATCCAGGTGCGCCAGTTGTTCGCCACGATGATGTCCGGGTCGGCCTTCTCGAGCAGGCCGACCAGTTCGTCGTCGTCGGGGCGGCTGCGGATGACGACCGGGACGCCGTGGGCGGCGGCCAGGTCGGCGACGGAGTCGCTCCAGATCTTCTCGTAGGCGTGCTCGCTCTTGGGGTGGGTCACCACCGTGACCACCTCGTGGTCGGAGTCCAGGAGGGCCTGAAGCGTCCGGTGTCCCCAGGTCTGGTAGCCGAACATGACGACCCGCATGAAGGTTCCTCCTAGGCGCGGCAGCTGACTGGACATCGAGTAAAGCAAGGCTTACCTAACGGCACAATGGGGTGGGTGTCCCGCACGGCGCCGACCGGCCGCCAGCGCCAGGGCGTCGAGCAGCGGAGCGGTGCGCGACCAGCCCAGGCACGGGTCGGTGACGCTGAGGTCGCGGCGGAGGGGCGCGGCGGAGAGGTCCTGCCGGCCGTCGGACAGATAGGACTCGATCATGACGCCGGCCAGGACCGGGTCGCCGTCGCCGATCCGCCGGGCCAGGTCGGCGACGACCTCCGGCTGCCGGTTGTGGTCCTTGCCGCTGTTGCCGTGCGAGGCGTCGACGACGACGCGTGCGGGCAGGCCGGCCGCCGTCAGCGCGGCGCGCGCCCGGGCGACGCCGGCCGCGTCGTGGTTCGGGGCCGGGCCGCCGCGCAGCACCAGATGGGCGTCGGGGTTGCCGGTGCTCCGCAGGACGGCCAGCCGGCCGTCCGGGGTGAGAGTCGGACAGGTGTGCGGGTGGGCGGCGGTCCGGACGGCGGCGACGGCGGTGTCCAGGGCGCCGGAGACGCAGTTCTTCATGCCGACCGGCATGGGGAGCCAGGAGGCCAGGTGGCGGTGCGGCTGGCTGGCGACGGTCCGCGCGCCGACGGCGGCCCACGACACCGTGTCGGCGAGATACGGGGCGAGCACCGGGTCGACGAACTCGTAGGCCAGGGGCAGTCCGGTGGCGGCCGCCTCGGTGAGAAAGCGGCGGCCGGTGCGCAGTCCGGTGGCCAGGTCACCGCGGCCGTCGAGCCCGGGGGAGGCGAGCAGGCCGGTCCAGCCGAGGTCGGTGCGGGGCTTCTCCAGGTAGGCGCGGAGGACGACGACCAGGTCGTCGGCGAGCCGCCGCGCGGCGCCGGCCAGCAGGTCCGCGTACTCCAGGGCGGCGGCGGGGTCGTGCACCGAGCAGGGACCGGCGATCACCAGCAGCCGCGGGTCACGGCGGTCCAGGACGGCGGCGATCGCGTCCCGCTGCCCGGCCACGGCCCGGACCGCCGCCGGGGGCAGCGGATGCGCCGCGGCCAGCTCGGCCGGGGTGGGCAGCGGGTGTGCGGCGGCCGCTTCCCGGCGCCCCGGCGGGTGGTCCTCCCGGTGGTGCGGAGAGCCGGGGCGGTCCGTGGCCGGTGCGGGTGCTGGTCCGGGGGTGTCCTCCGGGCGGTGTTCCGCCGGCGGGTCCGGGGGAGCGGGTGGCCGCCGTGTCTCCTCGTCCTGGCGGTGGTCCGTCGCCAGGTCCGCCCGCGCGGGCGGCCGGCGCGTCACGGCCGTCTCCGCGCGGCGCGCGTGCGTGGCAGTCTCGTCGCCCCGGCGGCGGCCAGCGCGCCGAGTCCGGCCACCCACCAGAACGTGTCGGAGAACGCCGCCGGGACGTCCTGGTGCCGTGCGGCCAGCCGCTCCTGGAGGAGTACGGCGAGCGCGGCGGTGCCGAGTGAACCGCCCACCGTGTTCAGCAGGTTGAGCGCCGCCGCCGCGCGGGGGATGCGGTCGGGTTCGATCCGGCTGTACACGATGTTCATCACCGGGGAGCTGATCATCGCCATCCCCACGCCGCGCACCGCCAGCGCCGCGGCCGTCGCGGCGTCCGGCAGGCCGTGGTCCAGCTGGGTGAACGGCACCGTGCCGGCCAGCACCAGCGCGATGCCGGTGAGCACCAGGGTGCGCGGCGCGACCGCGTCGATCGTACGGTTGACCAGCACCGTGCCCGCCGCCGCGCCCAGCCCCTGCGGAGCCAGCAGCAGCCCCGCCTGCCACGCGGTCAGGCCCCGGCCGGTCTGGAAGTACAGCGGCAGCAGGAACATCGTCCCGAACACCGACGCGCCCAGCACCAGCAGCGCGAGGGCGGCGGCGCCGAACGGCGGCCGGGCGAACAGCCGGGGGTCGATCAGCGGGGTGCGGCGGGTCCGCAGCCCGTGCGCCACGAAACCGGCCAGCATCGCGAGGCCCGCCGAGACGCCGGCCGCGGCGGTGCCGGGGCGGCCGTGGGCGATCTCCGTCAGGCCGAACACCAGCACGGCGAGACCGGGGGAGAGCAGCGCCGCCCCGCGCGCGTCGAACGCCGTCCGGCGCGCCGCCGGTGCCACGACCGGGACATGGCGGCGGGCCAGCAGCATCGCGGCCAGCCCGACCGGCAGGTTGACCAGGAACAGCCACTGCCAGGACGCCACGCCGAGCAGCGCCCCGCCGGCCAGCGGCCCGAGCACCGGCGACAGCAGCGGGACCACCGCGACGACGCTGATCACCCGTCCGGTGCGGGACGGCCCGGCGATCCGAGCCAGCAGCGCCTGTCCGGTCGGCGGCAGCAGTCCGCCGCCGAGCCCTTGGAGCACCCGGAAGACGATCAGGCTCGGCGCCGACCAGGCCAGCGCGCACAGCGCCGAGCCCAGCAGGAACACACCGACGGCGGCCAGCCAGACCCGTCGTCCGCCGTACCGGTCGGCCAGCCAGCCCGAGGCGGGCACCGCCGTCACCACGGCCAGCAGATACGCGGTGCTGACCCACTGGATGCCGGTGACCGAGGCCCCGAACTCGCCGGCCAGGGTGTCGATGCCGACGCTGACGATGGTGGCGTCCACCGACGCCATGAACGTACCGAGCACCAGGATGAACGCGACCCGCCACAGCCGTCCGTCGACCCGCTCGGCCGGCGTCGGGGCGGTCGTGTCCCGGCTCATCGGTGCGCCAGGAGGGTACGGACGTCGTCGTCCAGGTGGTCGGCCAACCGCGCGAGCAGGGAGAGGAGTTCGTCGGCCAGGCCGTCGGCCCGCACCCCGGCGCGGGTGGCGAGCACACCGGTCCAGGTGGCGCCGTCCGGCATGACCGTGAGGGTCACCGGATGGTGGGTGGCCTCACGGAAGCGGGTGCCGACGAGGGTGAGGCCGGGGGCGGGCGAGCGCAGCCGGTTCGGGTCCACCGGGTAGTTCTCGAACACCACCAGGCTGTCGAAGAGCCGGCGCCGCCCGGTCAGCCGCTCCAGGTCGGACAGCGCGACGTGCTGGTGCTCGGCCAGCGCCCGCTGCCCCGACTGGAGCGCGTGCAGCACGTCGGCGAGCGTGCCGGTCAGCCGGGCCCGTACCGGGACCGTGTTGGCCAGCAGACCGATGATCTCCTCGACGCCCTCCAGCTCCGGGGGACGGCAGGCGACCATCGCGCCGAAGCAGACGTCCGCGCGGCCGGACCGCCGCGCCAGCAGCACCGCCCAGGCGCCCTGCACCAGGGTGTTGCGGGTCAGGCCGCGCCGGGCCGCGAGGCGGGTCAGGCCGGTCACCAGGTCCGCGTCGAAGGTGAAGACGGCCGGTTCCCGCCAGGCCGGGCCGAGGTCCCCGCCGCCGGTCAGGTAGTCGCCCTCCGGCAGGCCCGCCAGCTCGGTGGACCAGGCGCCGGGATCGGGCTCGTGCTCCGCGCGCCAGCGCAGGTAGCCGGCGAACGGGACGGGGGCGGGGAGGTCCGGTGCCGCGCCCGTGAGCCGGGCCGTGTACAGCGCGAACAGCTCACCCAGCACCCGGGGCGCCGACCAGCCGTCGGAGAGGACGTGATGGCTGGTCAGGACCAGGTCGGCGCGCTCGGCGTGGTGGCGGATCACAGTCAGCCGCAGCAGCGGGCCCGCGGCCAGGTCGAACGGTTCGGCCAGGTCGGCGGCGAGTACGTGCTCCGCCGGACCGTCGGACACCCGGAAGTCCGGCCGCGGCGACTCGGGGAGCACCGCCAGATCCGCCGGGAAGACCGCGCCCAGGTTCGGGTGCCGGGCCATCAGGTCCGCGCCGGCCGCGCGCAGCGCGGACACCTCCAGCGGGCCGGCGAGCGAGAACACCGACTGCACGGTGTAGGGGTCGGGGCGTTCGGTGCGCGAGTGCCGCAGCATCACCTCCTGGAGCGGGGTGAGCGGCTGCACCTCGGCGGCCGGCCGGCCGCCGTCCAGCGCGCCGATCTCCGGCGCGGCGGCCAGGTCGAGCAGCGCGGTCCGCAGGTGCCCGGCCAGTTCCTCGACGTCGGCGGCGGCGAACAGCGCGGCCGGCCAGGTCAGCCGTACGCCCAGCCGGTCGTCGCGGACCAGGGCGTTGACCATCAGGGCATGCGGCAGCGGCAGCCGGCCGGTGCCGCCCGAGCCGAGCGGGTCCGCGTCCGGCGGGGCCTGCCAGGCGCTCTCCTCGGCCGGGGCGGCGGGGAACCGGCCCAGGTAGTTCCAGGACAGCTCCGGCTCGACCGGGTCCAGCAGACCGGCCGCGGTCAGGATGCCGTGCCCCAGGCCGTCGCCCTGGGCGCGCAGCCGCCGCGCGACCGCCCGCGGGTCGTCGTCGGCGTCCAGCAGCACGGGGTGGACGGCGGTGAACCAGCCGACGGTGTGGGAGAGGTCGACCTGTGGCGGGCGGCCGTGGCTCTCCAGCGCGACCAGCACCCGAGGTGCCCCGCGCCAGGCCCGGACGGCCCGGGCGAGCGCGGTCAGCAGGACCGCGTCCGGCGTCCCGCGCAGGGCCGCGGGCAGCGTCGTGACCAGGGCCCGGGTCGGGCCCTCGGCGAGCTGGAACTCGTGGTGCAGCGCGGTCGACGCGGTGTCCCGGGCGGGATCGAGCGGCCGGGCCGCGAGGCGCCGGCCAGGCACCATCCGGCGCCAGTGCGGGAGTTCGGCCCGCCGGTCGGCCTCGCGCAGCGCGCGCGCCCACCCGAGGAACGACTGCCCGTGCCGGGCCGGTGTGCCGCCCTCGTGTAGGTGCCGGAGGTCGTCGAGCAGGACCCGCCAGGAGACCCCGTCGACCACCAGGTGATGGGCGGCCAGGACGAGCCGGCCCGGCCGGTCCGGCCCGGCGTCCACCCACAGCGCGCGCAGCAGCGGACCGGTCCGCGGGTCCAGCGCGTCGCGGACGGCGGCGGTCCACGCGTCGACCAGCGGGCGGATCCGTTCCGTCGCCGCTACCCGGGTCAGTACGTCGGCGCCGGTCACCGCGCCGGGCGGCGGGACGCGCAGCACGTCACCGGTCAGGTGGGCGCGGAGTACGTCGTGCCGGGCGAGGAGGGCGTCGAGTACCGACCGCCAGCGGGTCTCGTCGCCGCCGGGCGGCACGCACACCTCCACCCACTGGCAGAACCCGTCGGCGGCGGTCCCGGCCCGGCGCAGCAGGTCCCGCATGACCGGGGTCAGCGGCGCGTCCCCCACCGCCGGGGCGTCGCCGCCGCCCAGCGGGCGGGCGCGGGCCGCGATCCCGGCCGGCGTCACCCCCTCGAACACGTCCCGCGCGCCCAGCCCGAGCCCCTGCCGGCGGGCCCGGGAGACCACCTGGAGGGAGACGATGCTGTCCCCGCCGATGGCGAAGAAGTCGTCGTCGGGGCCGATGCCGTCGTCGCCGAGGACGTCCCGGAACACGCCGAGCAGCACCGCCTCGGCCTCGGTGGCCGCCTCCCGGCGCCCGCCCACCGCCCGTTCGGGCGCCGGCAGCGCGGCCGCGTCCAGCTTCCCGCCGGGGCCCAGCGGCAGCCGGTCCAGCGGTACCAGCGCGGCCGGCACCATGTGCTCGGGCAACTGCCCGGCCAGGTACCCGCGCAGGCCCTCGGGGTCCCACTCGGCGCCGTCGACCGGGATGACGTAACCGACGAGCCTGCCCTCGCGGACGATCACCGCGCCGGCCCGCACGTCCTGATGGCGAGTCAGGACGGACTCGATCTCGCCCAGCTCCACCCGGAAGCCGCGGATCTTGACCTGGTGGTCGGCCCGGCCGAGGAAGACGAGCTGTCCGTCGGGCCGCCACCGCACCAGGTCGCCGGTGCGGTACATCCGGGTGCCCGGCGGGCCGAACGGGTCGGCGGTGAACGCGGCGGCGGTCAGCCCCGGCCGGCCCAGATAGCCGCGGGCCAGGCTCGGCCCGGCGAGGTACAGCTCGCCCGTCACACCGGTGCCGACCGGCTGGAGGCCGCCGTCCAGGACGTAGGCGCGGACGTTCGGGTCGGGGCGGCCGATCGGCGGCGGGCCGGCGTCGTCCGGGTCGTAGCGCCAGGTCACGGCGTTGATGGTGACCTCGGTGGGACCGTAGGCGTTGAAGAGCGCCCGGCGGCCCGCGCCCCAGCGGCGGGCCAGCGCGGGGTCGAGGCGTTCGGCGCCGACGACGAAGAACACGTCCGGGTCGACGGTGCGGTCGTCGGGCATCGCGGCGAGGAAGGACGGCAGCAGGTTCACGCCGGTCACCCGGTGCGCGGCGATGTAGTCGAGGAGTTCGTCGCCGGGGACCCGGACCTCCTGCGGCGCGATCACCGAGGTGCCGCCGGACAGCAGCGGCACCATCGTCTGCCAGAACGCCACGTCGAAGCCGGTCGACGCGAAGTGCAGGTAGCGGTCGTGCTCGGTGATGCCGACGACCTCCTCCTGGAGGGCGATCAGGTCGGGCACGCCGCGGTGGGTCACGCCGACGCCCTTGGGGCGTCCGGTGGTGCCGGAGGTGTAGATGACGTAGGCGAGCGCGTCCTCGGTGAGCCGGGCGCGGGCCTCGGCGGGATCGGTGGCGGGCAGGCCGGCCAGCGCCGCCGGGTCGTCCAGGCGCAGTACCGGGATGCCCCGGGCGGCGGGCAGTGCGGCGCCGGTGGTCACGGCGGCGGCCGGCGCGAGGTCGTCCAGCATGAACGCCAGCCGGTCCCGGGGATGGTCCGGGTCCAGCGGCACGTACACCGCGCCCGCCTTGACCACGCCGAACAGCGCCACCGTCATCTCGACGTCCCGGCCCAGCAGCACCGCCACCGGGTCCTGCGGCCGGACCCCGAGCCGGATCAGCGCGTGGGCCAGCCGGTTGGCCGCCCGGTCCAGCTCGGCATAGGTGAGGCTGCGGTCGCGGCAGACCAGCGCCTCGGCGTCCGGCTTGCGGCGCACCCACGCGTCGAACTCGGCCAGCCACGGCCCGCGCCGGCGCGCCGGGACCGCCCCGGTGCCGGTGCGCAGCATCCGCTCCCGCTCGTCGGGGTCGAGCAGGGGCAGCGCGAGCGCGGGCCGGTCGGGGGCGTCGACGATCTCGCGCAGCAGCCGGTGCAGCCGGCGGCCGCAGTCGCGCACCGCCGGCTCCGGGAAGGCGCGCGGCTGGTAGCCCAGGCCGAGCGTGATGGCGTCGCCGGGGAGCACGATGACGGTCAGCGCGTAGTGGGTGGCGTCGGTGATGTCGACGCCGGCCAGGTCGAGGCCGGGGGCGAGCGGGGTGCGGTCGCGGCTGGAGAGCGGGAAGTTCTCCATCACCAGCATGGTGTCGAACAGTTCGCCGACGCCCGCCGCCCGCTGGATCTCCGGCAGTCCGACGTAGTGGTGGTCGGCGAGCGCGACGCTCTCGGCGTGCACCCGCGCCAGCAGCTCCGCCGCCGTCTCGTCCTGGGTGTGGCGCACCCGCACCGGGATCGTCGTACCGAGCTGGCCGATCATCGACGCCACGCCGTCGACCTCGGCCGGCCGGCCGGACACCGGGCAGCCGAACACCACGTCGCGGCGCCCGGTGAGCCGGCCGAGCAGCAGGCCCCAGGCCGTCTGGAGCACGGTGGTCAGGGTGACGCCCCGGTCCCGGGCGAAGGCCCGCAGCCGGTCGCTGAACTCCCGGCCCAGCTCCACCGCCACCCGTTCCGGCCGCTCGACCCCGGTGCCGGCGCTCGCCGGTGCCAGCCGGGTCGCGCCGTCGACGCCGGCCAGCGCCGCGCGCCACGCGGCCAGCGACGCCCGCCGGTCCCGCCCGGCCAGCCAGCGGAAGTACTCCGCGGTGTCGGGGGCGGACGGCACGGCCGGGCCGCCGCCCAGCTCGGCGTAGATGCCCAGCAGGGCGCGGCCGACCAGCGGCATGGACCAGCCGTCCAGCAGCGCGTGGTGGTTGGTGAGGACGAGTTTGTGCTCGGCCGGGCCGGTGCGGGACAGCAGGAAGCGGATCAGCGGCGGCCGGGTCGGGTCGAACGGCCGCTCCAACTCCGCGCGGGCGGCCGCCGGGAACCGGTCGTCCCGCCGCCACTCCAGCGCCACCTCGGCGGGCACCACCTGCACCACCTCGTCCCCGGCCTGCGCCAGGTGGACGCGGAGCGCCGGGTGGCGGCGCAGCAGCTCCCGCGCCGCCTCGGCCATGCGGTCCGGGTCCAGTACGCCGTCGAGGGTGGTGACCGCCTGCACGACGTACACGTCGGCGTCCGCGTCCCGTTCGTCGCGGAGCAGGGTGTGGAAGGAGAGGCCGACCTGGAGCGGGGTGGCGGGCCAGACGTCGTCGATCCGGCCGGCCCGCTCCAGGGCGTGCACGGCGTCCTGGTCGAGGGCGACCAGCGGGAGGTCGGAGGGGGTGAGCCCGCCGACCGCGTCCAGCGCGTGTCCGGCCAGCAGGTCCAGCGCCTGCGACCAGGACTTCTGGAGCGCGGTCAGCGCGTCGGGGCCGACCACCTCCCGCGCCGCGGTCCACTCCACGGCGAGCCGGGGCGCGCCCTCCTCGTGGACGAAGCAGTTGAGCGCCAGCACCTGCTCCAGCGCCTTGGCCCCGGGTTCGAGCACCGAGAAGGCGTCCCGCTCCGGCAGCCGCCACCCGGTGCCGGACAGCGGCGCGAACCGGCCCAGGTAGTTCAGCAGCACGTCCGGCGGCGGTACGGCGCTCAGCGCGCCGGACGTGTCCGGGTCCAGGTGGCGCAGCACGCCGTAGCCGATGCCCGCGCCGGGCACGGCCCGCTTGGCCTCCTTCGCCGCGCGCAGCACGTCGCCCGCGTCACCGGCGGCCGGGACCCGCACCGGGTACTCGGCGGTGAACCAGCCGACCGTGCCGGCCAGGTCGAGGTGTTCCCGGCCGTGCCCCTCCAGGGTCACGGTCACCGCGGCACCGGCCCGGGCGGCGTCCCACTCCCGCAGCGTGAGGACGAGCGCGGCGAGCAGCACCTCGTCGACGCCCGCGCGGTAGGCGGCGGGCAGGGTGGTCAGCAGGGCCTCGGTGACGTCCGGCGAGGCGATGGTGAGCGACCGGTGGGCGGTGGCCACCGTGTCCCGCGCCGGGTCCAGCGGGCGGGCCCCCAGCCGGGTCGCGGAGTCCAGCGCGGCCGTCCAGTGGGCGAGTTCGGCCCGGCGCGCGCCGGCCGTGCCCTGTTCGGCGAGGAGCGTGGCGTGCAGCCGCCAGGACGCGCCGGTACGGGGCAGCGCGCCGCCCGCGCAGGCCGTGTGCAGGTCGGGCAGCAGGATCCGCCAGGACACCCCGTCCATCGCGAGGTGGTGCACGGCCAGGACCAGCAGGTCGGGTTCCTCGTCCGGGGTGCGGACCAGGGCCGCGCGCAGCAGGTCGCCGGCCGCGGGGTCGAGTTCGTCCGCCAGCCGCCCGGCCACCGCCGCCGCGTCCGCCCCGCGCACCTCGTGGACGACCGGCCGGACCGCGCCCGCGGGGAGCACCGCCAACTCCCCGCCGGGCCCGACGCGCAGCCGCAGCGCGTCGTGCCGGCCGAGCACCGCCCGTACCCCCGTCTCCAGGTCGGCGCGGGCGAGCGCGCCGACCCGCAGGGCGGTCCACTGGGCGTAGCCCGCTACGGCGGCCACGTCCGGGTGGACGTCCAGCAGGGTGCGCACGACGGGCGGCGCGGGCACCGGGCCGGTCGGGTCGTCGGCCGGTCCGGCGGTGTCCGCGACCGGCGTCGCGGCTGCGGCCAGCGCGGCGAAGCTGCGGCGCGCCAGCAGGTCCCGGGGCCGCAGCTCCAGGCCCTTGGCGCGCAGCCGGCTGCTCACGGTGATCGCGGTGATGCTGTCCCCGCCGAGCGCGAAGAAGTCGTCGTCCGCGCCGACCCGTGCCACCTCGAACACCTCGGCGACCGCCGCGCACAGCAGCCGCTCCCGCTCGGTGTTCGCCGCCCGTCCGGAACCGGTCACCGCGGGCGCGGGCAGCGCGGCCCGGTCCAGCTTGCCGTTGGGGGTGAGCGGCAGCGCGTCCAGCACCAGCACCGCGGCGGGCACCAGGTGGTCGGGCAGCCGCTCGGCCAGGCGGGCGCGCACCTCGTCGGGCGTGGCCGAGCCGGACACTATGTATCCGACCAGCCGGGACGACCGTACGGCCGCGGCGGCGGCGGTGACGCCGGGCAGCGCGGCCAGCGCGGCCTCCACCTCGCCGGTCTCCACCCGGTGCCCCCGGATCTTGACCTGCCCGTCCGCCCGCCCCAGGTACACCAGACCCCGGCCGGGCACCCAGCGGGCCAGGTCGCCGGTGCGGTACATCCGCGCCCCGGGCGGGCCGTAGGGGTCCGCCACGAACCGCTCGGCACTCGCGCCGGGCCGGCCGAGATAGCCGCGGGCCAGGTGCGGGCCGGCCAGGTACAGCTCGCCCACCGTGCCGTGCGGCACCGGGTGCAGGGCGTGGTCCAGGACATAGCCGCGGGTGCCGGCGAGCGGATGGCCGATCGCCGGCTCGTCGCCGGTGACCGGCGCGCTGGTGCTGTCGACGGTCGCCTCGGTGGGCCCGTACATGTTGCGGGCGGTGACCCCGGAGGCGGCGATCCGCCGCCACAGCGCGGGCCCGGTGGCCTCGCCGCCGAGGATCAGCAGGGTGGGGCGCAGGTCGAGCAGGCCGCCCTCGATCAGCGGGGCCGCCATCGACGGGGTGGTGTCCACCACGTCGACGCGGTCGCGGGCGTACGCGGCGAGCAGGGCGTCGGCGTCCCGGGCGGTCTCGGTGTCGTACAGATGGAGTTCGTGGCCGCACAGCAGCCACACCAGGTGGTCGAAGGCGGAGTCGAAGGCGAACGAGTAGGTGTGCGCGACGCGCAGCCGCCGCCCCGCGGCCCGCTCGGCCTCGGCGACGACGGTGCCCCGCTGGTGGTGCAGCAGCGCGGCCAGCGCGCCGGCCCGGCCGAGCACGCCCTTGGGGCGGCCGGTCGACCCGGAGGTGTGGATGACGTAGGCGAGGTGGTCGGGGTGGCGGGGGGCGGCCAGTTCGGCCGCCGACAGGGGGGCCGAGGGCTGTGCTTCGGCCGCCGCGCGCAGGACGTCCCACGGCAGCCCGTCGACCGCGCCCGCCGTCACCACCAGCGCCGGGCGGGCGTCGTCGAGCAGCGCGCGCAGCCGCTCGGGCGGCTGGGTGACGTCCAGCGGGAGGACGGCGGCGCCCGCGTCCAGCACCGCCAGCAGGGCGGTCAGCAGCGCGGCCGAGCGGGGCAGCGCCAGGGCCACGACGTCGTCGGGGCCGATGCCGCGGGCCCGCAGCGCACGGGCCGACCGGTGTACGTGACCGGCCAGTTCGGCCGCCGTCAGCCGGTCGGCGCCGCACACCAGGGCGGTGCGGTCCGGGGCGGCGGCGACCATCGCGTCGAACGCGTCCGGCACCGCGAGCGGCACCCCCGGCAGCGCCTCGGGCGTCCACGCGGCCGGCGGGCCACCAGCCCCGGCCAGCGGGATCCGGCCCACCGGCAGCCCGTCCAGCAGCCCGGTCAGCAGGGCCCGCAGTGCCGTCAGTTTGCCGTCGACCGCGGCCTGGTCGGTGCCGCGGGCGTCCACCTCGAAGCCGAGGTTCAGCCCCCCGTCGGGGGCGGGCAGCACGGTCAGGCCCATGTCCTCGGGCGGGCCGCCGGCCACGTTGCGCATCACGCCCTTCGCCCCGGCGAAGTCCAGCGCCAGGTCGAACGCCTTGAGGTTGATGCCGCGCCCGTGCAGCAGCGCGCCCGCGCCCGGCACCCCGAGGTCGCGGGGCAGGTCCTCGCCCCGGTAGCGCTGGTGGGCGCGGGTCTCCCGCAGGACCGCGGCGACCCGCCGGGTCAGCTCGCCGAAGTCGTCCGTGCCGCGCACGGTCACCCGCAGCGGCAGTACGTTGACCGCCATCGCCGGGGTGCGCAGCTCCACCGATTCGGTCCGGCACATCAGCGGCAGCGCGAACACCACGTCGGCGCGGCCCAGCATCCGGTGCAGGAAGGCGGCGTAGCAGGCGATCAGGGCCTCGCCCCAGGTGACGCCCGCCCGGTCGGCGCGGGCCCGCAGCCGGGCCGTCTCCTCGGGCCCGAGCACCGCGCGGGCGGTCAGCGCGGGTCCCGGCGGTCCGGCGGCGGCCCGGGTGTCGCCGAGGTCGGGCAGCGGGGTGAAGCGGTCCACCCAGTAGGCGCGGTCCTCGGCGGCCCGGTCGCTGTCCCGGTAGGCCCGGTCGGCGGCGACCAGGCCCGCCATCGTGCCGAAGGCCGGCTTCGGCGGTTCGGCGCCGCGCACCAGGGCGGTGTAGTGGGCGGCGGTACGGCGGGCCAGCATCGCCCCGCTGTAGCCGTCGATGACCAGGTGGTGGCCCATCTGCGTGTACCAGACCTCACGCTCCGACAGCCGGA
Source organism: Streptomyces sp. NPDC023723 (assembly GCF_040639815.1). Taxonomy (NCBI): domain Bacteria; kingdom Bacillati; phylum Actinomycetota; class Actinomycetes; order Kitasatosporales; family Streptomycetaceae; genus Streptomyces; species Streptomyces sp. NPDC023723. The sequence continues at coordinate 8,865 of NZ_JBFAAP010000030.1, read as the reverse complement.
TGACGACCGGCGAGTACAGCGGCCGGTCCACCATCTCCCGGCATCGGCCGGCCGCCCGGGCCCGCTCGGCCTCGACCAGCTCCCGGGCCGCGGCCGCCGGGTCGGTCTCGGCGCTCAGGTCGATCACCCGGGGCGGCTCGACCGGCGTGTCGTCGACCGTCTGCCGGGGGCCCGACGGGGTGTCGAAGACCCGCAGCCGCAGGCTCTCCGCCTCCTCGTTGACCGCCCGGACGGCTTGGGCCAGCGCCCCGGCGTCGACCGGCCCGGCGCCGCGGATCTCCACCACGTCGCCGACCACGTAGTACGGCGAGTCCGGCTCCAGGCGCTGCGCGTGCCAGATCCCGCGCTGGGCGCCGGTCAGCGGGAGGAGACGGTCCGAGGGGACGCGTGCGGCGTTCAACTCACTCTCCTTGCAGCGTGGGGACGATCATCGGAGTGCCGGTCACCGGGTCGGGGACGATGACGCTGGGCAGGTCGAACACGTCCTTGACCAGCGCGGCGTCCACGATGTCCGCCGGTTTTCCCTCGGCGGCCACCCGGCCGTCCCGCATGGCCACCAGGTGGTCGGCGAACCGGCACGCCTGGTTGATGTCGTGCAGCACGGCGACGACCGTGCGGCCCTGGTCGCGCAGCCGGGACAGCAGACCGAGCAGCTGGTACTGGTGCGTGATGTCCAGGAAGGAGGTCGGCTCGTCCAGCAGCAGATACGGCGTCCGCTGGGCGAGCACCATCGCGATCCACACCCGCTGCCGCTGGCCGCCGGAGAGTTCCTGGACCGGCCGGCCGGCCAGGTCCAGGACGCCCGCGGCGGCCATCGCCTCGTCCACCGCCGCCTCCTCGCCCGCCGACCACACCGTCAGCAGCGACTGGTGCGGGAAGCGGCCCCGGGCCACCAGCTGGCGGACCTTGATGTCGTCGGGGGCGAGCGGGTCCTGCGGCAGGAAGGCGAGCTGCTTGGCCAGCGCCTTGGACGGATAACCGCCGACCTCGCGCCCGTCGAACGCCACCTGTCCCGCGTCGGGGCGCAGCAGCCGGACGAACGCCCGCAGCAGGGTGGACTTGCCGCAGGCGTTCGGGCCCACGATCGCCGTGAACGCCCCGTCGGGGAGGTCCAGGGTGAGCCGGGTGGACACCACGCGGTCGCCGTAGCGCAGGGTGATGTCGCGCGCGGTCAGCCGGACCGTCCGGCCCGTTTCCCGGGGATCCTGTGCGGTCACGCCCGCCCCACCTCCTCGCTCAGCGGTGCGGCCAGGGCGGCCCCGCGCGTGGTCGCGCCGGTCTTCGGCGGGTTCCGTGTGCTCACGCCCGCCCCACCTCCTTGGTCAGCAGCCAGATCAGATAGCCGCCGCCGAGCGCCGTGCTCACCACGCCGACCGGCAGCGCGACCGGCGCCAGCAGCGCCTGGGCGACCAGGTCGGCGCCCTGGAGCAGGACGGCCCCGGTCAGCGCGGCCGGCAGCAGCGGAATGCCGGGCGCGCCGGTCAGCCGGCGGCCGATCTGCGGGGCGGTCAGCGCCAGGAACGCGATCGGTCCGGCCACCGAGGTCACCGTCGCGGTGCAGCCGACACCGACCAGCACCATCAGCAGCCGCAGCCGGCCGAGCCCCACCCCGGTGGTCACCGCCAGCGCGTCACCGAGCGTGGTCTGGTGCACGGCCCGGGTCCGCACGGCCATCAGGGCGAGCAGTACGGCGATCACCGCGAACGGGATGCGCAGGTCGGCCCAGTCCACGCCGTTGAGCGAGCCGGCGCTCCAGCCGACCGCGGCGATCGCCACCTCCAGATCGGCGCGCAGCACGATCCACGAGTTGAGCGCGGTCACCATCGCGTTGACGGCGATGCCGATCACCACCAGCCGCAGCCCGGAGAAACCCCGGTCGGCCGAGAGCAGGTAGACCACGGCCGACACGATCAGCGCGCCCAGCAGCGAGGCTCCGGCCAGTTGCGCCGACGTGCCCGACAGCACGGTCAGGGCGAACAGCGCCCCGGTGTAGGCGCCCGCGTCCAGCCCGATCACGTCGGGGCTGCCGAGCGGGTTGCGGGTCAGGTTCTGGAAGAGCGCGCCGGACACCCCGAGCGCCGCCCCGAACACCATCCCCGCCGCCACCCGCGGCAGCCGCCACTCGGAGATGACCACCGAGTGGTCCGCCCCGCTGAGCACCGCCAGCACCTCGCCCGGGGAGGCCCAGGAGGCCCCGTAGCACAGCCCGAGCAGTCCCAGCCCCAGCATCAGGGCGATCAGCACCGCGCAGACCAGGACGGTACGGCGACCGGAGCGCACCGCGAGGGTGAGCCGCGCCGTCGCCGCGCTCACAGCGACCCCGCCCCGTAGCGGCGGACGGCCCAGATCAGCACCGGGCCGCCGAAGAACGCCGTCACGATCGCCACCGGCACCTCGCCGGTGGGCAGCAGCACCCGCGACCCGATGTCGGCGACCAGCAGCAGGACCGGGCCCAGCACCATCGAGTACAGCAGCAGCCAGGGCACCGAACCCGCCGCGAGCCTGCGCACCAGGTGCGGCACGATCAGCCCGACGAACAGCACCGGCCCGGCCACCGCCGTCGCCGCCCCGCTGAGCACGGTGATCAGCACCAGGGCCAGCGCCCGGGTCCGGGCCACGCCCGCGCCCAGGGTCCGGGCCACGTGCTCGCCCAGCGCCAGCGTGTTGAGCGAGCGGGCCAGCAGCAGCGCGCCGGCCAGCGCCGCCGCGATCGCCAGCAGCGGCAGGGTCAGCGGCGCCTGCTCCCGGCCGGCCAGCGTCCCCACCGACCAGAAGCGGTACGCGTCGAACACGTCCGGCAGCATCAGGCGCAGCCCCAGCGCGATGCCGCCCAGCACCGCCGTCAGCGCCACGCCGGTGAGCACCAGGCGCAGCGGCGAGCGCCGCCCCACCGCCATCACCAGCAGCGCGGCCAGCACCGACCCGGCGATCGAGCACAGCAACTGGCCCGCCTGCGCGCCGGCCAGGCCCAGCGCCGAGCCGACGGTGACCGCGAAGCCCGCGCCCGCGGTGACCCCGAGGATGCCGGGCTCGGCCAGCGGGTTGCGGGCCAGCGTCTGGAGCAGGGCGCCGGAGACCGCGAGCGCTGCGCCCACCGCGACCGCCAGCAGCGCGCGCGGCGCCCGGACGTCCCGCACGATCACGTGGTCGTCCGTCCCCCGGTAGTCGAACAGGGCGCGCACCACCTCGGCGGGCGCGACCCGGTGGGCGCCGACGCCGATGCTGAGCACGGCGACGACGGCCAGCAGCACCAGCCCGCCGAGCAGCAGGCCGGCGCGCGGCAACTCCCGCCCGGATGCGGCCACGTCACCGGTCCAGCAGCGGGGCGAACGACTTGTCGATCGCGGCCAGGGTCTTCAGGGCGTCGCCGTAGGTCGCGGCCTCGGTGTAGGCGATCGGGAAGGCCAGGTGCTTCTTGACCGCGGGCAGGTTCTGCCACAGCTTCGAATCCATGGCGTACTTCACCGACTCCGGGACACTGCCGTCGGGGTCGACCGAGTAGGTGATGACGTCGGCCTCGCCGAGCGAGTCGGAGAGTTCCTCGATGGACGGGTACTCGCTGACCGACTGGGAGCCGGGACCGGCCTTCTTGACCTTGCCGTAGTAGGTGGCGCCGATGTCCTGGGCGACGCTGGTGCCCCACGAGTCGCCGAACTCGCGCTGGAAGGTGCCCTTGGAAGTGTCGCCGTAGGCGCCGACGTGCCCGAACTTCAGCCCGGCCAGCGCACTTTGGTACTTCTTCTTCAGCTCCGCCGCCTTCGCCTCGTATGCGGCCTTGGTGGCCTGGTAGGCGTCGAGCACACCGGCGGCGTCGGCGTGCTTGCGGGACACCTCCCGCCACTGCGCGGGCACGGTCGGGCCGATCGCCACCACCGGGGCGATGGACTTCAGCCGCTTCATGTCGATGTCACCGAGCACGGGCGTCGGCACCCCGAGCACGATCAGGTCGGGTTCGGCCTCGGCGATGGCCTCGTAGTTGGTCTCGGCCGCCGACTCGCCCGCGACCTTGGTCAGCTTCTTGTACGTGGCCAGGTCCGCGTCGCTCATCATGGCCTCCCCGCGCTGCCACGAGGAGATCCCGACGAGCGGCGCGTCGTTCTCGATCAGCGCGGGCACCGCGTACCCGGTGGCCACCACCCGCTTCGGGTCGGCGGGGATGGTCACCTTGCCGTTGTCGGCGGTGAACACCCGGGTGGCGGCCTTGTTCCCGGAGGTGCCGGCCGGGTCGCCGTCGTCCGAGGAGGAACCGCAGGCGGTGAGCGTCAGGGCCAGGGCCAGGGCGCCGACGAGGCCCGCTGATCTGTAGGTGGACATGCGCTACTCCTTGGAATCGTGGTGCTCGTGCGGCGGCTGGTCGTCCTCGTCGTCGAAGTCGGCGACGCCGCGTTTCCAGTAGCCGGTGACGATGAAGTCGTCCCGCTCCAGCTTCAGTTCCTCGCGGACCCAGCGGCGCAGCGGCTTGATCTGCCCCGCCTCGCCCGCGATCCAGGCGTACAGCCGCTCGCCGTCGGGCACGGTCACGCCGGCCGTCACCGCCCGCGCCAGTGCCTCGCCGGTGCCCGGCGGGCGGTCGCCGCGGTGCAGCCAGGTCACCTCGATGCCCTCGGGCGCGGACAGTTCGATCTCCTCGGCGGGCCCCGCGACCTCGACGAACGCCCAGCCCCTGGCGTCCCGGGGCACCTCCTCCAGCCAGCGCGCGACGGCGGGCAGCGCCGTGATGTCCCCGGCGAACAGGTAGCGGTCGTAGGCGGGCGGCACGAACAGTCCGCCGGGCGGTCCGGCGACATGGATCACCGTGCCCGGCCGGGCCGCCTCGGCCCAGCCGGCGGCCAGCCCGCCCGGGTGCGGCGCGATGTCGAGGTCGATCTCGCCGGCCACCGGGTCGTAGCGGCGCACGGTGTACTCCCGGGACGTGGGCGAGGGGCGCGGCCAGCGCAGCAGGTCGCCGTCGGGCACCGGCAGTCGCAGCGTGCCGTCCGGATCGGGGAACAGCAGCCGTACGTGGTCGATCGGCGAGTGCGCCTCGAACCCCTCGGTGCCCGGCCCGCCCAGCGTCACCCGCAGCAGCCCGGCGCCCACCTCGGTGACGCGTACCACCCGCGTCTCGCGGACCCGGATCGGGTAGCGCACCTTCGCCGGCCGGCGGCCCGCCCGGACCTCGGCGATCCGGTCCAGGTGCCCGGGGCCGGTCCGGGTCACTGGCCGCCGCCCGTCAACAGCGCCGTCCAGTGCGCCAGTTCGGGCCGCTCGGCCAGGTCGGGCAGCTCCAGTTCGGCCGCCCCGCCGGCCCGCCAGCGCTCGACCAGGGTCATCAGCCGCACCGAGTCCAGGCCGAGGTCCCGCAGGTTCTCGTCGGGCGCGATGTCGGCGGGCGCGCAGCCGAGCAGTTCCGCGACGTCCGCGCGGATGCGGTCGGGTGACAGGGTCTGGTTCATCGGCCGGCTCCTGTGGAGAGGGGCGCCGGCCACCCGGCCGGCGCGTCGGGTGCGGTGGTCGTCGCCCCGGGAACGGTTGGGACGGTGGTCATGCCACGTCCTCCAGTCCGAGGGCACGCAGCAGGGTGCGGAACTTCGCGGCGGTCTCGGCCAGTTCGGCCTCGGGGTCGGAACCCGCGACGACGCCGGCACCGGCGAACAGCCGGACCGTCCGGTCGCACACCTCCGCGCTGCGAATGGTCACGGCCCACTCGCCGTCGCCGCCCTGGCCGCTCCAGCCGACCATCCCCGCGTAGTAGCCGCGGTCCTCGGGTTCGAGGTCCGCGATGGCCGCGCGGGCGGCGGCGGTGGGGACGCCGCAGACCGCCGGGGTCGGATGCAGCGCCTCCGCCAGGCCGAGGGCCGAGCAGGCCGGGTCCGCCGGGTCGCGCAGCCGCCCGGTGATCCGGGTCGACAGGTGCCACATGGTGGGCGTGCCGATCACCTCGGGCGCCTCCGGTACGTCGAGGCGGGCGCAGTGCTCGCCGAGCACCTCGGCCACCCGCCCGGCCGTGTAGGCGTGTTCGCCGAGGTCCTTGACGGAGGACCGGAGCCGTGCGATCCGGTCCCGGTCGACGGCGTCGTCGCCCGCGCGGGGCGCCGACCCGGCCAGCGGGTTGGCGACCACGGTGGCGCCGTGCCGGGACACCAGCAGTTCCGGACTGGCGCCCACCAGGGTGCGCGGGGCCGGGTCGCCGGGCGCGGTGACATCGGCGGCGAAGGCGTAGGCGGCCGGGTCGGTGCGCACCAGACGGGCCAGCAGCGCGGGCACCCGGACCGGGGCGGCGGCGGTCAGTTCCAGGCACCGGGCCAGCACCACCTTGCGCAGTCCGGCCCCGTCGATCAGCTCCAGCGCCCGGCGGACGGCGTCGGTGTAGGCCGCGGGGCCGGGGCGGTGGCGCACCCGCCAGCCGGTGCCGGGCTCCGGGACCTGGGCGCGGAGCCCGGCGGGGGCGCCCGCCCGCCGAACCACCGCGGGCACCAGCAGACCGGCCTCCGCCTCCGGACGGAACCCGACCGCCCCGACGACCACGGGATCGGCCAGGCCGGCCGCGGCGGCCGCCGCCAGCGCCTCGGCCGCGGCCGGCGCCCAGGAGCCGTCCGTCGAGCGGACCCGGGCCCGCACCCCGTCGGCGAGCAGCGTGCCGCGCGCCGAGGAGAAGTAGAAGGAACCGGTCAGCCAGGCCGCCAGCAGATCGGCGGAGCGGTACTCCGGGGTGGGACGCAGCAGTGCGGATACGGACACGTTGGCGAATCCTTTACTCCGGTGCGCGGGCGCATGCCACCGATCAAGACGTCCGGTGCCGAAAGCAAAGTTAGGCTAACCTAACTGGTCGGGTGTCTGGCAAGAGGGCGCAACGCGCTGTTTCTCACGAGTGGTTGAGGCTCCGTCAGGGCACGGCCCAGCCGAGTCCGTCCGCGGAGGTGACCAGTCCGCCGGGGAACAGGGGGCGCTCCAGGCTCGTCGCGCCGCCGATGGAGGCGCGCGCCTGGATCTCGTTCATGCCCTGCATCACGCCCGTCACGACCTCGGTGCCGAACAGCTCGCCCATCCGCTCGCCGCTCTCGGTGCGCGCCGGCCCGGTCCGGTCGACGGCGTCCGCCAGCTCCCGCGACGAGGCGTCGAAGCGTTTGCGGAGCTCCGCCACGTCCATCAGCGCCGACTCGCCGGAGCCGACCGCGGAGACCCCGCCGACCAGTTCCACGAAGGCGCGCAGGTCGGTGGCCTCGGCCTGGGAGACTTTGCGGGCCTGCCAGAAGTAGGAGTCCTCGCCCTGCTGCATGTCGTAGAAGGCGAGCAGGAATTCGTAGAAGACGCCGTACTCGCGGCGGTAGCGGCGTTCGAACTCGGCGAAGGCGCGCTCCTCGTCGAGGTTGCCCGACAGTGCGCTGTTGATCGAGCGGGCGGCGAGCAGGCCGCCGTAGGTGGCGAGGTGGACGCCGGTGGAGAAGACGGGGTCGACGAAGCAGGCCGCGTCGCCGACCAGCACCATCCCGGGCTGCCAGAAGCGCTCCATGGCGTAGGAGTAGTCCTTGCGCACGCGGAATTCCCCGTACGGACCCTCGGTGACCCGGGTGGCGTCGGCCAGATAGTCCTTGATCATGGGGGCGCGCTCGATGAACTGGGCCATCGCGGCCTCGGGGTCCCGTGAGAGGGTGCCGGCCTGGGAGCGGTTGACGACGGCGCCGACGCTGGTGAGGGTGTCGGTGAGGGGGATGTACCAGAACCAGCCGTCGTCCCAGGCGCAGCACAGGATGTTGCCGGAGTCCGGCGCGGGAAGTCGCTTGCCGCCCTCGTAGTAGCCGTAGAGGGCGACGTTGCGGAAGAAGTCGGAGTAGTCGCGGCTGCCGACCGTGCGGGCGAGTCTGCTGTTGCTGCCGGAGGCGTCGACGACGAACCGGGCGCTGGTTTCGTGGGGTTGGCCGTCCGAGTCGGTCCAGCGCAGGCCGGTCACCCGGTCGCCCTCGGTCAAGGTGGCTACGGCGGTGCACTGTTCGCGGACGTCGACGCCGACCCGGCGGGCGTTGTCGAGGAGGATCTTGTCGAACTTCATCCGCTCGACCTGGTAAGCGGTGGAGGTGGGTCCGGACATCAGGGGCGAGTAGGCGAACAGGAAGTTCCAGGGCTCCGGGTTCGAGCCCCAGCGGAAGGTGCCGCCGCGCTTGGGCATGAACCCGGCCCGTTCGATCTCCTCGTGCACACCGAGGAACCGGCAGATGCCGTGGATGGTCGCGGGCAGCAGGGACTCGCCGATCTGGTGGCGGGGGAAGGACTCCTTCTCCAGCAGCAGCACGCGGTGCCCGGCCATCGCGACCAGCGCGGCCGTGGTGGACCCACCGGGGCCGCCGCCGACCACGACGACGTCAGGCGATTCGGCGGTGCTCATGGGACTCTCCTCGCTGGTCTCGCGGAGGGCGCGTCACGGCCCCGAACGAGAAGTTAGGTTAGCCTAACTTTCGTGAGTGGGGGAGAGTGCGTACGGACTCAACATCCGTGCTGCTCAGGCGAGTTGAGGACCTCTCGTTACTGATCCGCCGCGGACCGCAGACCGTTCTTGCTGACCTTGCCGACGCCGGTTCGGGGGAAGGCGCCGACGAACTCGACGCGGTCGGGGACCTTGTAGTCGGCGATGCCGCGCTCGCGGACGAAGGCCCTGATGTGCGCGGCCGTCAGCGGTCCGGCGCCCTCGCGCGGGATCACATAGGCCAGGGTCCGCTCGCCGAGGAACCTGTCGGGCACGGACACCAGGGACACGTCGTGGACGGCGGGGTGGGCGAGGATGATGTTCTCGACTTCTTCGGGGGCGATTTTCTCGCCGCCGCGGTTGATCTGGTCCTTGGCCCGGCCTTCGACGACGAGGTGGCCGGTGGGCAGGCGGCGGACGATGTC
>NZ_JBFAAP010000029.1:0-97789 GCF_040639815.1 Streptomyces sp. NPDC023723 | reverse complement strand
TCAAAACAGCGCCGGCGCGGGCGCCGCCCCGCGCCGGGGGCGCTCGGCGCCCCGGGGCCCCGCGGCGGCGGGGGCCGCCCTCCCCCCCCCCCGCCCACCGGCCGGCTCCAGCTCGCTCGCGGCCTCAGCGGTTCGTGCGGCCGAGGTCCGCCGGCAGCTGGATGCCGGTGATGTGCCGGGCCTCGTACGAGGCGATCCAGGCGACGGCCGCCGCGACGTCCAGGCGGCCCAGTTCCGCCACGCTCCGTGTCGGCGCCGTCCGTACGGCGGGGGAAGTCACGTATGTCGGCCCGGTGAGTCAGGATCCGGCGGCCCGGCCTCGCCACCGAAACGGGCCGTCTCCGTCATCGATCCGCCCTCTCGCCGTGCGAAGAGCCGCTCTCCGAGGAGCCGCCCTCCGAGGGGTCGTCGGCAGTGCTCACGGCTCGTTCCGGCCACGGCGTGAGGTTCAGCTCTCCGAGATCGCCCCGGCGGCGCCATTCGTCGAGCATGGTGAAGTACGCCGTCGACGTACCGGGGTAGTTGACGTTCTTGTCCGGACGACCGTCCGGGTCGCCCTCGTTGTTCCACCGGCCCGGCGTGCAGTCGCGCAGAAAACTGCCGCCGCCCAGCAGCGCCAGCCCGGAACCCTGGACGACGGTGTCGACGTACTCCTTCTCGGCGCTGGGCGTGACATCGCCGACCACCCCCCGCTTCTCGAACTCCGCCACCAGGTGGGCGACATGGCCTCCGGTCTCCTCCAGCGTGTGCACGAAGTTCACCGCTGCCGTGCCCTGGGTGTAGTTCGGCGGCAGGATGAAGAAGTTCGGGAAGCCGCTCGTCATCACGCCGTGGAAGGTCTCCGGACCGTCCTTCCACTTCTCGGACAGGGTCAGGCCGTCGACCCCCGTCACATCGAAACCGACGCGGTCGGTGTAGGCGGAGTCCTGGTCGAAGCCCGTCGCCAGGACGATGCAGTCCAGCGGGTATTCGACCCCGGCCACTTCCACGCCCCGGGCGGTGATCCGCTGCACGCCCCGGCCCTCGGTGTCCACCAGCCGGACATTGGGCCGGTTGAAGGCCGGCAGGTACTCGTCGTGGAAGCAGGGACGCTTGCACTGATAGCGGTAGTACGGCTTCAGCGCGGCCGCCGTCGCCGGGTCCCGCACCTCCGCGTCGATCCTGGCCCGTACGTTCTCCATGTGCTGAAGGTCGATGAGTTCGCGCTGCCGGGCGTACTCCTCGGGGCCGAGTTCGGTGAGTCCGTCACCGCTGAGCATCGCGTGGTAGAAGACCGTCCAGCCGTCGCCCACCAGATCCTCGGTGGCCTGTTCGCCGTTGGTGACCGTGGTGAAGTTCTCCCGCCGCCGCCGCTGCCAGCCCGGCTCCTGGGAACGTGCCCACTCCTGGTCCGTCTCCCGGTTGTCGCGCACCGAGACCGTGGAGGGCGTCCGCTGGAAGACGAACAGGTTCTTGGCCGACTCGGCCAGTGGCGCGACGATCTGGATGGCGGTGGCCCCGGTCCCGATCACACCGACCGACTTGTCCGCGAGGCCGGTCAGGGGCTCGTCGGGTCCTCCGCCGGTGTAGTCGTAGTCCCAGCGGGAGGTGTGGAACAGCTTGCCCCCGAAGTCGTCGATGCCCTCGATCGCGGGCAGTTTCAGGGAAGTGAACGAGCCATGCGCGACGACCACGTACCGGGCCCGGATGTCGTCGCCCCGGTCGGTGCGCACGCTCCACCGCGATTCGTCCGCCAGCCAGGTCATCCCGGTGACCGCGGTGTGGAACAGCGCCAGCTCGTACAGCCCGAAGTGGCGCGCCAGTTTGCGCGTGTACTCCAGGATCTCCGGACCGCGGGCGTAGCGGTGCCGGGGTATGTAGTCCAGTTCCTCCAGCATCGGCATGTAGACGTAGGACTCCACGTCGCACATCGCGCCCGGGTAGCGGTTCCAGTACCAGACCCCGCCCACGTCTCCGGCCTTCTCCACGATCCGGACCCGTTCGACACCCGCGCGGCGCAACTGCGCTGCCGCCAGCAGGCCGCCGAAGCCCCCGCCCACGACGACCGTGTCGACCGTGTCGTGCACGGCATCACGGTCGATGACCTCCTGGAACGGGTCCTTCACCAGCTCGTCGCGGCCGCCGAGGTCGAGGATCTCCCCGCGTCGGGGGTCGAGCCGCTTGTCCCGCTCGGTCCGGTACTTGGCACGCGCCCTGTCGAGATCGGTGGGCTCGGCCGAGGTGTACGTCATTCCTCATCTCCGTCCTTGGAGAACCAACGGAGCACGGCTCCAGGCTGTTTTGCCCTGCTCTGCTCCGGTGTTCTGCGTCGTGGCGGCCCAGCGACGGGAGCGGACCGTCGCAGCCGGGCCGCTGTCCCACGGCACCGGTCCGACCGGCCTTCGACTGACAGCTCAACTGTATGGGAACAGATAAATCATGTGAAGGTATCGATGGAGGCTCGTTCAAGTTAAACAGCTAACTCAATGCTACAATTTGGAGGCTCGGTTGAGCAGCTCCGCGCCCCGAGAGGATCGGTCCCATGACTGAGTTCGGTATGCCGTGGCCGGGCGGTGGCGACACCGCGCGAGAAGCAGAGGCCGCCGGGACGACCGCGTTCTGCACCGGCGAGTTCGCCGATCACGACGCGTACGTGACCGTCGCGGGCATGGCCGCCGCCACCGAGAACGCCCAGGTCGGCACGGCGATCGCCTACGGCTTCTCGCGCACGCCGTTCGCCCACGCGACAGCGATCCGGTCGCTCTGGAACCAGGCACCCGGCCGGGTCTTCGCGGGTCTGGGCTCCGGAGCGTTCTCCATCAACCGCGACTGGTGCGGTGTGCCCGCGGACCGTCCCGTCCTGCGCATGTCCGAACTGGTCGAGGCCGTACGGGCGTGGTTGCACGCGGAGAACGGCGAACGGGTGCGCTTCGACGGCGAGTTCTACCGTGTGGACGCGCGGGTGCAGGCTCCGGTGCTGGGCCGGATCGAGGTACCCGTCCTGCTCGCCGGATTCCAGCGGCGGATGGCGAGTGCCGCCGGCCGCACCGCGGACGGCGTCATCGGCCACGGCCTGTTCACCGACCGGTGGTGGGACGACGTCGTGCGGCCCGCGGTGGAGGCCGGCGCGAAGGAGGCCGGCCGGGACACCCGGCCGCTGGAGCACGGCTGGCTGCTGACAGCCGTCGACGACGCGGACCCCGAGCGGGCCGTCCTGGACATGCGCCGGATGATCGCCTTCTACCTGACCGTGCGGACCTACGACGCCTTCGCCGCGCACCACGGCTGGACGGCCCAGGTCGAGCGCATCCGGGAGGCCTTCGCCGACGGCCGGACCGACGACATGGCGAAGGCCGTGACCGACGACATGGTCGAGGCCATCGCCCTGTGCGGAACCACGGCCGACGCGGCCGCGGCCCTGCGCCGGCGCCGCGACTCGATCGCCCGCGACGTCGCCTACTTCGCACCGCCGTCCTTCATGGTCGGCGAGCGGCGGCGCCGCGCCTACGCGCGCTCCAGCCTCGCCCTGGTGGACGCGCTCAAGAGCGACGTGTCCCCCTGACATCCCTGTCCACTCCCGGAACGAACCGATCACGGAGGAGCCCGGCATGACCCAGGTCCAGGACGTTGTCCGCGAAGTGCTCACCCTGTTGGAGCCCATGGTGGAACCGGACGGGGGGTCGATCCGCCTCGCCGAGTTCTCCCCCGAGCAGTCCCGGCTGACCGTGGACTACTCCCGGGGCACCAACGACGCCTGCTCCACCTGCGTACTCGACGGTGACTCGCTGAAGGCGTTCATCGAGGAGGGCCTGCAGACCCGGGGCATCCAACTCACCGAGATCACGGTACGAGAGCCGCACCCCGCGGGCTGAAAGGCGCAGACGGCAGGGGCGGGTCCTGGTCGCGGTGGCCGCGCGCAGGGCCCGCGCCGGTGTCAGGCCGGCCGCCGCCAGTCGGCGAAGTCGGGGGGGCGGTCGTCACCCCGTACCGCAGGTCGCGTGCTCACCCGTGAACTTCGAGGTGGCGGCGGCTCAGAGCACACAGCTGATGCCTCGCATCCGGCGCCTGAGGCGTCGGACGCGAGGCATCAGCCGGTCACAGATACTCGCCGATGGCCTTCTCGATCATCGTGCGAGGCTTGGCCCCCACGAGTCTGGTCATCACCTCACCCCCGGAGAAGAGCAGGAGAGCGGGGATCGACGAGACTCCGTGCTCCTCGGCCGCACGCGGGCTCTCGTCCAGGTTCACCTTCACGACGTCGATGGCCTCCGCGTGCGCCTCGGCCAGCGCGTCCAGGATGGGACCCATCGCCCGGCACGGTCCGCACCAGGGCGCCCAGAAATCCACCAGCACCGGCCGCTCGCCCCGGACCACCACCTTCTCGAAGTCGGTGTCGCTGACCTCACGCACAGCTGGCATGTCCGTCACTCCCCTCGGTTCAAGACTCGGTTGCGGACTCGGCTCAGGACTCGGTTCACGACGCCGGCTGCCCGACGGCGATGATCTTCTCCGTGATCGGCAGGGTCATGGTGCCGAAGACGAACTCCTTGGGGGTTCCGTGCCCGGCGACGACGATGTTGACGGCTTCCGGGTCATTGAACGCCTGGATCGTCTGGGACCGCTGCTCCTGCGGTGTGAGCCGGAACATCCACTCCCACTCGGGCCGGACCAGTCCGCGGTCCCGGAAGTCGACGAAGGGGGCGATGATGTCGGCGACGCTCCGCCTGACGTTGTGCACCATGAACCGGCGCACCGCGTCCTTGCTCAGCCCGGCGTCGGCGAAGCGCTTCGCGGTCTCGGGCGGCAGCAGGTAGAAGAGCCCGTCCTCGTTGCCCTGGAGACCGCCGAGCGTCCTCGTCATGAAGCCCACCTGGGTGAGCGCGGGGGTGCGTGCCGCGAGGGACGCCAGCCGCCGTTCCACGGTGCCGTGGTTGGAACCGAGGTCCCACTCACCGACGGAGTGCAACACGGTCACGGTGCTGTCGTCGGGGCGGAAACCCTTGTTGACCTGGTACGGCTCCCACGGGCTCTCGTCCTCGTTCTCGCCGATCACCTGGATGTTCTTGCGCACGGTGCCGATGGTGTCCAGGTCCATACGCCCGGGGATCCACTGGCCGAGGTTGCGCAGGGTCAGGGAGACGGCCCGGCCGATCCGGTTGTTGACCCGGTTGGCGACACCCGGCCCGAGCGGGCTGCGACCGCTGTTGATGCCGAGCTTCTTCACCAGCGGACCGTTGACGACCACCACGGGCGCGAAGGCTCCGGTCGACATCAGCACCGAGAGGTTCATCGGCGGCGGGCAGGCGTGGATCGCCTTCAACGCCGCTATGACCACGGGCAGCTCCTCCGGGCGGCAGCCGGCCATGGCCGCGTTGACCGCGATCCGCTCCAAGGTGCCCTTGCTGTGCAGGGGCGGAATGGTGAGGATCACCTCGTCGCGAGGCCGGCCCTGGGCCTCGATGATCGCCTCGACCTTGGCCCGGGTCGGCGGGTGGAGCGGCTGGCCGTCACCGAAGTCGTGCTCGGTGTAGTACTCGTGGAAGGACTCGTACGCGTCCGCCACCGTGGCACCGGTGAAGGTGTACGACTCCTGCCGGTCCTGCCGGACCTGACCGGCGGCCTGCTCCGCATCGCTCGCCTCCCCCTGCACGAGCGCGCGGATCACGTCCTCCGCCAGGGGCACTGTCTGTTCGGCCGCCTGTTCCGCGGTGAGCGCGGTGAAGACACGGGGCACGACCACGTACCGCAGCTCCGGCACCCCGAACACCTTGGCGCTGGTGTCCGTGTCCCGTTCGAAGCCCCGGGCCACGATGGTGACCTGGGGCACGCCGGCCTTCTCCGCCTGCGCTCCGTCGTGGATCAGCCACGAGGTGCAGGCCCCGCAGTCCGCCGTGGCGCCGATCAGGGCGTCACTCTCCTCGATGGCCTGCCGCAGCAGCTCAGCCTCGAAACGGATCGACCCGGGGTACAGCCGGACCTTCAGGTCCGGATACGTCTCCTTGATCTTCTCGGCCACCGCACGCAGCGCGACCTCGGCGTTGGGCTTGCTGTTGGACAGCAGTCCGAGCACCTTGCCGTTCAGCGTGTCCAGTCGCGGCGCCAGCGGGCTCGCCGCGGACTCCAGCGCGTCCGGGGTCGGGTCGACCACTTCGAGAGTGGCCTGCGCGGCGTCCTGTTTCTTCGTCACGGTCTCTCCTCCACGCGTGGCGCCCGGTGGCACGGCACGCTCTCCAAGCGATGGCGATGCGGACATCTGTCTCAGTTGTGCGCTTTTTCAGTTGTGCGCTTCATCAGGTGTGTGGTTCGGCCCGCTGTGCCGGCCGAGGTCCGGTCGCACCGCGCTCGGCGCGACCCGCTCCGTCCGGCGTGCCGAGGTCAGGATCGTCATCACGGTGGTTCCGACGAGCGCGGCGGCCACCACCAGCCAGGCGGCGGCCCGCGGCCCCGCCGAGTCCGACAGCCACGCCGCGAGATAGGGCGTGACACCACCACCCGCCACGGCTCCGACGTTGTACGCGAAGGCCGCCGACGTGTACCTCACCTCGATGGGGAAGGCCTGGGTCAGCGTCACGTACATCGCCGGCGTCGCGGCATAGCTGAAGGCGAGGGCCAGTACGTACACCGCACCGGCTCCCACCAGCGGCCAGACCCCGCCGGAGGCGACGGCCTTCATGGCGTACAGCAGCGGAAAGGCCAGGCAGGCGGCGCCGCCGAAGCCGAAGAGCATCGCGGATCTGCGCCCGAACCGGTCGGTCAGCCAGCCGCCAAGCGGGAAGCCGGCGGCGCCGAGGAACAGACAGGCGGCCGACAGCCAGTACACCTTCAGCGCGGGCAGTCCGAGAACGGACAGCAGGTAGACACTCAGGTAGTTGACGAACACCCCGAGCACCATGGTCACGGTGAAGTTCAAAAGCGCCGACACCCCGATCATGCGCCAGTGGCCGAGCAGCGCGGCCCTCACCGGTGACCGCTCCACCGCCCCGGCCCGCGCGAGCGAGCGGAACTCCGGCGAATCCTCGATCCGGGTCCGGAAGACCGCCACGGCGACGGTCATGACCGCGGCCAGCAGGAGGGGCAGGCGCCAGCCCCAGTCGGCCATCCGGCCGGTGCCGAGGACGGTCACCAGCAGGGCGACCACCGCGGGGGCG
Organism: Streptomyces sp. NPDC023723; assembly: GCF_040639815.1. Taxonomy (NCBI): domain Bacteria; kingdom Bacillati; phylum Actinomycetota; class Actinomycetes; order Kitasatosporales; family Streptomycetaceae; genus Streptomyces; species Streptomyces sp. NPDC023723. The sequence continues at coordinate 90,662 of NZ_JBFAAP010000029.1, read as the reverse complement.
ACGGCGACCCCCAGCCCCGAGCCGAGCGGGATCAGCGCCTGGAGCCCGCCTCGTCTTCGGCCACCGTCGGACTCCGACACCAGGGTGGCCGCGCCGCCTATCTCACCGCCGGCGCAGAAGCCCTGGGTCAGCCGAACCAGGACCAGCAACAGCGGCGCGACCACACCGACCTGGTCATACGTGGGCAGCAGCCCCATCAAGGTCGTGGCGCTGCCCATGCCGACGACGGTGACGAGCAGGGCGTACCGTCGCCCCCGCCGGTCGCCGAGCCGGCCGAAGTACAGCGCTCCCAGGGGCCGCGCGAGGTATCCCACCCCGTAGACGCCCAGGGAGGCGAGGACACCGGCCGTGTCGTCACCGGCGGGAAAGAAGGCCGGGGCCAGGTAGACGACCAGGAAGCCGTAGCAGGTGAAGTCGTAGAACTCGACGAAGGTGCCGAGCAGACTGGCCACGCCCACTCGCCCCGAGCGCGGGCCGGCGGTCTGCAGGGTGTGCGGTTCCTGGGAGTCAGGGATCGTGTCGGACATGTGTTGCTCCGGTTGACGGTTGTCGGCGACGTGGGTCGGCTCGCGAACGCCCGGCGTCGCTGTCCTCAGCCGAAGTGGTAGTCGGACGGCTGGAACCGCTCCAGGACACGGTGGTACTCCTCCAGCCGCCAAGGCGCGTTGACCTGCTGCCGACCGAACTCGTTGACGTAGTAGTTGCGGTCCTTGGAGCCCTTGTCGTACCAGATGAGCGAGAGCATCTCCTCGTCGAGCCGGCGGTTGTAGTCGTCGAAGACGTCCTGGCGGACCGTGAGGTACTTGTGGCCCCCTTCGATCAGCGCCACCAGGCCCTCGGCCGTGTAGCGCGCCCAGGTCTCCATCCAGACGATCAGCGACCCCGACCGGTTCTGGGAGTTGGGCCCGTAGATGACGAAGAGGTTCGGGAAGTCGGGCACCGTGATGCTGAGATAGGCGCGGGGGCCGCCGCCCGCGGGATCGCTCCAGCGCTCGTCGAGGGTCCGCTCCCCCAGACCTCGGTACACGGTGGGCCAGAGGTATTTCTGGGTCTCGAATCCGGTGGCCGTGAACACCAGGTCGTAGTCACGCTCGCGGCCGTCAGCGGTCCGGATTCCGGTGGGTGTAAACCGCTCGATGTTCTCGGTGACCAGTTCGACGTTGTCCTCGAGCAGGGACGCGTACCAGCCGTTGTCGACGATGAGCCGCCGCGCCATCGGCGCGTGCTTCGGGATGAGCTTGTCCCACAGGTCGGGCCGGCCGGGCAGCTTCGACTTGACGTACTCGGTGAGGCTCGCCCGGTAGGAGTCGTTGGCCTCGTTGACCAGTCCGCCCGCCGCCTGCCACTCGGGGTCCGGCTCCTGGAGCACCTGGCCGCCGAGCCGCAGGGTGGCGATGGAGTAGCAGTACCAGTTCCAGTAGTACGGCATGGTGTCCAGCAGCCACCGGGTCTCGCGCGGGATGGGATCGCCGTACCGCTCGCGGGGGCTGATCCACTGCGGGGTGCGCTGGAAGACGCCGACCTTCGCGGCGCGGCTGCGGACGCTGGACATCATCTGCACACCGGTGGAGCCGTTGCCGATGATGGCGACGTTCCGGCCGTCGAGCCGTTCCTGCCCGGTGCACTCGGCGGTGTGCACGATCTCGCCCCGGAAGTCCTCGATCCCCGGTACGTCGAGCCGTTTGGGCGTGGCGAACAGCCCGCCGGCGCTGACCACGGCGTTGGCCGTCAGTTCGCGGGTCTCGCCGTCGACGACCACCCGCAGCGACCACCGGCCGGTCTCCGGGTCGAAGGCGGCTTCCCGCACGTCGCTGCCGAAGCTGATGTGCTCGTACACGCCGTACTTCTTGGCCACGTGCTGGAGGTATTCGCGCACCTCTCCGGCCCGCGCGAAGTACTCGGTCCACGGGTAGTTCTTCTCGAAGAAGAACTGGTAGAGGAAGTTGGTCGTGTCGACCCGGACATCGGGGTAGGCGTTGCTGCTCCAGGTGCCGCCCAGCTCCTGGCGCCGCTCGTAGACCGTGTACGGGATGCCCAGGTGCTCCAGTTGTACGGCGACGGCTATGCCACCGAAGCCGGACCCGATGACGGCCACCTCGAAGCCCTCGGGGACGTCCGGCCTGCCCGCCGTCCACTGGGCGAGCCGGGGATGGTCGTCGAAGGCCGCCAGGTCGCGCCGGTACGCCCACTCCCGGTCGGTCAGCTTCTCCTCGCGGAACGCCTCGTACAGGCGCCGCAGTTCGGCGTCGTCCGGGACGGCCTCGGTGAAGTCGGCCGGCTTGGCCAGCAGGAACTCGGTGGCCTTGGCCCGCAGGACGGGTACGGCCTCCTCCGCGAGGACCGTCTGGTTCAGCGCGCCTCCGTACATCGGGGTCGTCTTGAGCGGTAGTTCCAGCAGGCTCTCGTCTCCGGTCGCCTGGTACAGCGCCAGTCGCAGCGCGTTGAGGTCGGCGTCGTCCAACGCGCGTCCTATGAAGGCCTCGTCCACCTGCTGAGGCTCTCCCGTGGCGATCCTGCCGTGCTCGGTCATGCGGCTCCTTCCCGCTGCCGCGCCCATGGGCACGGAGCGACCAGGCTCAAAAGATTATTCAGTTAACTGAAACTACTCATCATTCGATTTACCATACATGCGTTTCCCCCCGGGGTCACCACCTCCGCCGAGGACGTCTCACGCTTCGGGGTGGGGGCCGGGCGCGCCCCCCTGCGGCACGCTCGGCCCACCCCGCCGGCAGGGGCTACCGCCCTCGCCAGACGGGCACGCGGCGCTCCACGAAGGCACGGGCGCCTTCCTGTGCGTCGTCGGAGGCGAACACGGGGTCGGACAGGACCGCCTGCCGCTGCCAGATCTCGTCCTCGGGCCAGTCACGGGCGGCGGACGCGACGCTCTTGGCGCACTGGACGGCCAGGGGGGCGTTGCGCGCCACCCGGTCCGCGAGGTCCAGTGCGGTGTCCAGGGCCTGCCCCGAGGGCACGACTCGGTTGACGAGTCCGAGACTTTCGGCCCGGAGCGCGTCGATCGGATCGCCGGTGAGCAGCAGTTCCATGGCCACCGCGTACGGGAGCCGGCGCGGCAGCCTCAGCATGCCGCCGCCGCGCGCCACCAGGCCGCGCCGCACCTCCGGCAGCCCGAACCGCGCCCCCTCGGCCGCCACCACCAGGTCGCAGGCGAGGACCAGTTCGCATCCGCCGCCGAGCGCCCAGCCCTCCACCGCTGCGATGATCGGCTTCTTGGGCGGAGCCTCGACGAGACCGCCGAAGCCCCGGCCCGGCAGGGCGGGACGCTCCCCTTCGGCGAAGCGCTTCAGGTCCATGCCGGCGCAGAAGGTGTCGCCGGCACCGGTCAGTACCGCGACGGAGAGCCCGGCCGAGGCGTCGAGCCGGTCCAGCGCCTCGGCGACGATCTTCGCAGCCGCCAGCGTCATCGCGTTCTTCTGCGCGGGCCTGTTGATCGTGATGACGAGGACGGGACCGCGCTCGGTGACCAGCGCCTCGGGTTCGGCGCTCATCGGGGCGCCATCCGCAGGGCGCCGTCGAGCCGGACGGTCTCGCCGTTGATGTAGGAGTTGCGCACCAGGGTGAGGGCCAGGTCGGCGTAGTCCGCCGCGTGGCCCAGCCGCCTGGGGTGCGGGATGGTCTCGGCGATGCTCTGCCGGATGTCCTCCCGCAGCCGCGCGAGCATGGGGGTGTCGAAGGTGCCGGGCGCGATCGTGTTGACCCGGATCGCCCAACTGGCCAGGTCCCGCGCGGCGACCAGGGTCATCGCGTGCACGCCGCCCTTGGAGGAGGCGTAGGAGGTCTGCCCGATCTGCCCCTCGAACGCGGCCGCCGAAGCGGTCAGCACGATGGCACCCCGGTCACCGTCCTCGACCGTGTTGCCGGCCATCGCGGCGGCTCCCAGACGCAGCACGTTGTAACTGCCGATCAGGTTGACCTCCAGCACCTGCCGGTAGCTCTCCAGACCGGCGGGGTTGCCCTCCTTGTCGAGGACGCGCAGCCGGTCGCCGCCGCGGCCCGCGCAGTGCACGACGGCCCGCAGGTTCCCTGACTGCGCCGCGGCTTCGAGGGGCGCCCGCAGACTGTCCTCGTCGGTGATGTCGGCCGGCACGAAGCTCACACCGGGACCGAGCTCCGCGGCGGTGTCGGCGCCGGGCGAGCCGGGCAGGTCGGTGATCACGACCTTCGCCCCCACGTCGGCGAAGGCGGCCGCCGTCGCCGCCCCCAGCCCTGAGGCACCGCCGGTGACGAGTGCCGTGATCGCGTCTAGTCGCATGCTCTCTCCCGGAGTTGAACAGACAGTTCAAATGAAAGATGTAGCTGTTTGATCAGGGGGATCCCGGGCGGCGGGGGCACCGCCCCCTGGCTCCGCCTGGACACTCACCCTAGAATCAAGTAACTAATTTACCTCAAACGACTTTCTCGCCGTAGAAGGACGCCATGACCAATCAGGTACGCCCGCTCCCCGCGGGGCACCAACTGCCCCCGCTGTCCGTCTGGCTCCGACGGGTCATGACCGTCGATCCGGACGCGACGGCACTGGTCTTCGCAGACCAGCGTTTCTCCTGGTCGTATCTGGCCGACGCCGCCCGGGACCTGGACGCGTTGCTGCGCGCGCATCCGGGCGCCCGCCGCGTCGGGATCGTGCTGCGCAACAGACCGGGACAGGTCGCCGCGCTGCTGGCCGCGATCGCGACCGGCCGTCAGGTGATCACCCTCAGCCCGCACGTGGGTGAGGCAGGGCTCGCCGAAGACATCCTCGCGCTGCGTCCCGACGTCGTCGTCGCCGACGCCGAGGACTGGGCCCGCGACGCCGTGCACGGGTCCGCGCGGCGGGTCCGCGCCGTTCCGGTCCTCGCCTCCAGCGAACTGGGGCTGGCCGAACACCTCGTCCCATGGGAGCCCGCACCGGCGTGCGAGCCCTGGGACGACGTGGCGGTCGTGATGATGACCAGCGGTACGACGGGCCGGCCCAAGCGCGTCTCCCTCCCCTACCCGCAGCTCACCGCGGCCTTCAAGGCGGCGGGGACGGCCATCGACGGCGAGCCGGAGCTCCGCTCGGGCTGCGTCATCCTGTGGGCGTCCCTGGCTCACATCAGTGGCCTCTACTTCGCCATCGCCCATGCCGCCGAGGGCCGCGCCGTCGCCCTGATGGAGCGCTTCGAGGTGGATGCCTGGGCGGCGCTGGTGCGCCTGCACCGCCCGCGCTACCTCCGGCTGCCGCCGGCGACGATCCGTATGGTGCTGCACGCCGGTCTGCCCCGCGACACGTTCAGCGGTGTCCGGGCGATCGGCTCCGGGACCGCGCCGCTGCCTCCGGAACTGGGTGAGGAGTTCGAGAAGCGGTACGGGGTCCCGGTGCTCGTCATGTACGGCGCCACCGAGTTCGCGGGGGCCGTCGCCGGCTGGTCGATCAAGGACCACCGCCAGTGGGGCCGCAGCAAACGCGGCAGCGTGGGACGCCCGCACCGGGGGATCGAGCTGCGCATCGTCGACCAGGAGACACGCGAGGTGCGGAAGACCGGCAGCACCGGCCTGCTGGAGGTGCGCGGCCCGCAACTGCCCACGTCCGACGGCCAGTGGCTGAGTACGAACGATCTGGCCTCGATCGACGAGGACGGCTTCCTGTACATCCACGGCCGGGCGGACGACGCGATCAACCGGGGCGGATTCAAGATTCCCCCGAGCGTGATCGAGGAAGCCCTGTGCCGGCATCCCGCGGTCAGCGACGCCGCGGCGGTGGGCCTGCCGGACCCGCGGCTGGGTGAGGTGCCCGTCGCCGCGGTCACGCTCAAAGGCTCCGCCACGGAACAGGAGCTGCTGGACCACCTGGCCGCGATGCTGACCCGCTACCAGCTGCCGGTGGCCCTGCGGATCCTCGACGAACTGCCACGCACCCCGTCCCTCAAGGTCAGCCGTCCCGAGGTGCGGGACCTCTTCGCCCCGGAGGAGTCGACCGGGCCGGTCCCGCCGACCCAGCCGGTCCAGGCAGTCCAACCGGTCCGGACGGTCCAACCGGCCCAGACAGTCCAAGCGGTCCAGCCACTCGGCCGAATCGACACCCAGGAGACATCGTGACCATCTCGGCCGACCGTCCTGACTACGGCGTCCTCACCGACGAGGCAGTCGAACGCTCCCGCCGCCGCATCGGCGTACCGCAGCGCCGGCTGCCACCGCACAACCTGGAGGTGACCAGCGACGGGGTACGGCACTTCGCCCTCGGCTACGGCGACGACAACCCGCTGTGGTGCGATCCCGACCACGGCCCGAAGACCCGCTGGGCGGGCACGATCGCACCCCCCAACTTCCTCTACACCATGGGCGAGAACGCGGTGGAGGCGGACGAGCGGGCCAAGGCCGTTCTCAAGGGCGACCCGTTCGCCGGACTCGGCGCCTACCAGGCCGTGATGGAGTTCGAGTACTACCGTCCACTGCGGTTGGGCGACCGCTGCTCGTGCCTGCGGGCCCAGGTCGGCGTCCAGGTCAAGTCCAGCTCCTTCGGCGGCAGCGCGGCCCATGTCACCAACGACTTCCTCTTCGCCGACGGCGAGGGGCAGGTCATCGCCCTCCAGCGGGGAACCTGGATCCACACCGAGCGGCACAGCAGCAAGAAGCGCGCCGCCGACAAGGCGGCGCCGGACTTCCCGCCGTACACCGAGGAGCAGCTGGCCGAGATCGACGCGGCCTACGACGCCGAGGAACGGCGGGGTCCTCGGACCCGCTACTTCGAGGACGTCAGGATCGGTGACGAGATCCAGCCCCGGGTCAAGGGACCGCTCACCGTGACGGACGTGGTGGTCTGGCATGTCGGATGGGGCATGCAGCTGACGCCGCCCGGCGCCTTCGCGGTCGCCCGCCGGGTACGGCGCAAGGCCCCGGGCCTGTATCCGCCGAACGCCCGGAACATCCCGGACACCGTGCAGCGACTGCACTGGGAACCCGAACGGGCCAAGGAACTCGGCATCCCCATGAGCTACGACTACGGAGGAATGCGCGAGACCTGGCTGACCCACGCCCTCACCGACTGGATGGGTGACGACGGCTGGCTGTTCAGACTCCGGTGCGAGCACCGGAAGTTCAACTACATCGGCGACACGACGTGGGTGCGGGGCACGGTGGTGGACAAGGCACAGGTCGACGGCCGCAACGAGGTGCACCTCGAGGTGTCCTGCCACAACCAGCGCGGTGAGGTCTCGACGCCGGGGCGGGCCGTGGTACTGCTGCCCACCCGCGACGCCCCCGTGCGCCTGCCGGATCCGCCGGCGGACACCCTGGGTGAACTGCTGGAGTCGGAGATCACCCGGTTCGCCGGCTGACCCGCTGCCGAGGGCCGGCGCCGGCGCGGGCCGGCCGTGGACGGGCGGGCGGCTCGGGCCGCCGGGCGCCGGCGGCCGTGCGGGGTCAGGAGAACAGGTCCACCACGGGCTTGTTGTGCAGGTCGTCCTTGAGCAGGTACGTACCGGCGACCTTCATGTGACTGCGCCAGTGGCGCTCGGCACCCTCGGCGTCGCGGGCCTCCACCAGTGTCACGAGGCGCTTGTATGCCTTGATGGCGCGTTGGAACCGCTCGGGTGACTCGGTCTGGTCGAAGTTGCGCGAGACGCGCATTTCGAGGTGCGTCGCCACGATCTCCTGGAGGACCGCCCCCTGGACCGCCATCGTCTTGTTGCCCGAGCGCTCCATGATGAGTTCGTGGAAGCGGTAGGTGAGCCGCGACCACAGCGCCGGGTCGGGCAGGTCGTCGTCCTTCGACTCGACCGCGGACTGCAACTCCGCCACGACCGCTTCCAGATCGGCGAGATCCTGCTTCGTCCGGCGCTTGGCGAGCAGCCGGGCACAGGCCGGCTCCGCGATCATCCGGGCCTCGTAGACGTCGTCGACCGTCGTGCCCTGCAACTGGAGCAGCAGGCCCACATGGCGGGCCGCCACGGACGAGTCCGGGGCCATGACCTGGGCGCCGCCCCGGCTGCCGCGCCGGACGCTGATGAGCATCTCGGTTTCGAGGATGCGGAACGCCTCGCGCAGAGTGGGGCGAGAGACACCGAACTGCTCCATGAGCTGGACCTCGGGCGGCAGCGTCTCGCCGGGCTTCAACTCGCCATGGACGATACGACGACGCAGCTGCGACGCGATCAGTTCCGCTGTCTTCGGCGCGCGGACCGTCTGACCGACCGGCTGCCCCACTGTGGCACTCATGGCAATGAGTGTACTTGATTAGACAGCTGTTGAACCGGACCCCCCGCAAGCCCGAAATCGCCGCCCCTACGAGAAGATAAGGGCCGCGTACTCGTCTTCCAAGGTCGCCGCGAGCAGACCGTAGAAATCCTCTTCGGGACCGATTCCCGCATATCGGGGCAGGCCGCCCGGACCCGCGGGTCCGCCGGGACGACCGCCCCATGAGCCGGACAGCAGGCGCGTCCCACCGCTCATGAGGTTCGTCCAGGCCTCCTCGGCCGCCAGTCCCACTTCCACGACCTCCCGCCCGCGATCACGGGCGCGCACCAGCGCGCCGGTGACGAAGTCCACCTGCTGCCCGCTGCCGCGCGGCATGTCCTGGGGGCCGTACGGCCCGCCCGGGAAGAAGAAGTTGGGGAAGCCCGCGGTCATGAGACCGCGATAGGTGCGCGGGGCGTCCGCCCAGTACCCGGCCAGCCTGAGGCCGTCCCGGCCGCGCACCCCGAGGCGCTTCAGCGCGTCGCAGGCGCGGGAGTCGACGTCATCCACCATCGAGTGGGCGCCCACCGCACCCGGTGCCCGCACGGTTCCGGCGCCGCTCCCGGCGGCACGGCGGCTCGGCGTTTTCCGGGGGATGCCGGGCAGGGCGTCCGACCGCTGATGCCGGTTCTGGTGGCGGTCCGCGTCGCGCCTCCGACCGCCGCCCGGCCTGCCGGGCTGGTTGCGGACCGGCCTGTCGCCGACCCGTCGGTCCATGTCGATGGCGCGCTCCGCGGGACACTGGAGGGCGCCCGTGGCGGCGACCAGGAAACGGGCGCGGTAGTCGGTGGCGCCGGCGGTCCTGACGGACCAGGTGGCCGGCAACTCCTCGAACACCGCCGAGTCCACCGTGACACCGAACCGGATGCCGCCACCCAAACCGTGGCGGTCGACCAGGTGCTTCAGATCCTGGTCGGCATCGCCTTGCCCGGCACCCGCCTGCGGCCACTCCCAGAGCGCGTCCGGCGCTGTCGCCGCCGCCGTAGCCGTCGCCGTCGGCATGGGGCTGCCGTGGCGGCCGTCCTCCGCATCCTCGGGTCCGGCGAGCGGATGGCGACGCCCGACCCCGCCGACCCCCGGGCCGGCTTCGAGCAGTACCGCGGAGAAGCCCTCCCGCCGGGCGCGGTGAAGCTGGTAGAGGCCCATGACATCGGCACCGATCACCAGGACGTCGACCTCGACGGCCGGAGGTGCGGCGCGGTTCCCGCGAGCAGCGGCATGCGCGACCTCTCGGCCCGAAACGTTCGCCCGTTCACTCACGAACCCTCCACTCGCTGAGCGGTCCCCGACCGTTGCACAGCATTAGACCGATCGGTCGGTGAATCAATCGAAATCAACGTAACGGACACCTTCAGCGGCGGGCAATGCCCGTGCCGCAGGTGCTTTGCACATGCCGTACGGGACGTGTCCGGCACCCGCGCGCACGGCTCCGATTCACAGGAATGCCTGACGGGCGGGCACGCGAGGGACGAATGCCCGAACTCCACCGAGGTGGCCCCTCGGGCGACGAACCGGCCGAACGTCAGGCCGAGGCCGCGTTTCCGTCCGTCGGGCCCGCCGCGGTACGTGCCGTCGGCTCCTGGTTTCCACCGCGGGCGGGCAGGACGCGCGAGCGCGTCACGGCGAAACCGACCGTCGCGCCGCCTCCGGGCCGTGGCCGTGCGAACGCGGTGCCGCCGTGCGTGTCCGCGACGTCCCGGACGATGGCGAGGCCGAGCCCGGAACCGGGCAGGGCGCGGGCGGTGTCGGCCCGGTAGAAACGATCGAACACGCGTTCACGGTCGGTGTCGGCGATGCCCGGTCCGCGGTCGCTGACGAGGACCGTCCCCCGTTCCACCCGCACCTCGATCGGCGCACCGTCGTCCGGGGTGAACTTGGCGGCGTTCTCCACAAGGTTGCCCACCGCCCGTTCGAGCGCCTGCGGGCGGCCGAGGACCGGCCGGTCGTCGGCGTCGATATGGAACAGGCGGCCGGTACGCCGGTACACGCGGCGTGCGGCCCGGCCGGCCAGCGCCGCCAGGTCCACCGGCTGCTCGGTCTCGGCGCGGCTGCCGGCCAGGGCCAGTTCGACGAGTTCGTCGACCAGCCGGCCGAGCTCGCGGGTCTCGCCCTGGACGTCGTCCAGGAGGCGCTCGCGGGTGTGCGGGGCGAGTTCGGCGACGTGGCGCAGCACGGTGGCGTTGGTCAGCAGGCTGGTCAGCGGGGTCCGCAGTTCGTGGGCGGCGTCCTGCACCAGTTTCTCCTGGGCCTCCCGGGCGGCGGTGAGCCGGGTCAGCATCCGGCGGAACGAGGCGGTCAGCCGGCTCACCTCGTCGGGCCGGTCCGCCGGGCCCACGTCGTCGAGGTCGGTCCGGTCCTGGGTACCGACCTCTTCGGCGGCCTCGGTCAGGCGTACCAGACGCCGGGTGATGCGTCCCGCGATCAGCAGGCCGGTGCCCGCCGCGACGAGGGTGACGGCGAGGCTGACCCCGGTGATCTCCAGGGCCATGCCGTGCAGCACGCGGTAGGTCTGGTCGATCTCGACGGCTGTCTGCAGGGCCCCGCGTTCCCCGCCCAGCGCGGTGGTCAGCAGGCGGTAGGTGCTGCCGCCCGCGACGACCTCGGTGGTGAACGACCGCCCCGCCGTCCCGGTCGCGGCGAGGGCACGGGTGGCCTCCGGCAACGGCAGGGCGACCGGCGGACCGCCGAGGCGGGTGCTCGTGCCGTCGGGGGCCACGGTCCGTACGACCGGGCGGCGCTCCTCCTCGTCGCCAGGCCCCGGAAGGTCCGTCCCGGGAAACAGGTCGGGGCTCTGGGCCAGTGCCTCGGCGACGGCCGGGGCCTGTGTGCCCGCTCCCGCCACGGCCGTCGTCTGAGACCGCAGGCTCCGGTCGATCTCCGCGAGGACGCGGTCCCGGACGGCGTCGTAGCTCAGCAACCCGACCAGCGCCGCCACCACGGCGCCGGCCGCCGCGAAGGACAGTGCGAACTGTGCGCGCAGACTCATGGCCGCCGCATCGCGTAGCCGACGCCGCGCACCGTGTGGATCAGGCCGGGCGCCCCCGCGTCGGCGAGTTTGCGCCGCAGGTAGCCGATGTAACCCGCCAGGTTCTTGACGTCCATGGCGGTGTCGGAGCCCCAGACCCGCCGGTAGAGCACCGCGTGGTCCAGGACCAGGCCCTCGTTGCGCACGAGCAGTTCCAGCAGGTCGAACTCGATTCGGGTGAGGGGCAGTTCGGAGTCACCCCACCGGGCGAGCCGGGCGGCCGGGGCGATCCGCAGCGAGGCGATCCGCAGCACCTCCTCGGCCCACTGCGGCTCCTCGGCCTCCCGTGCGGAGCCCGGTGCCAGCGCGGCCCGGCGCAGCAACGCCCGGATCCGGGCGAGGAGTTCGGGTACCTCGAACGGCTTGGGAAGATAGTCGTCGGCGCCCGCGTCCAGACTGGCGACCCGGTCCGCGAGTCCGGAGCGGGCGGTGAGCATCAGTACCGGTGTGCGGTCACCGGAGGCGCGCAGTACGCGGCACACGGCCACGCCGTCGACATGCGGCATGGCCACGTCGATGACCAGCGCGCCGAAAGTGTGCCGCCCGGCCCGGGCCAGTGCCTGCACCCCGTCGGCGACGGTGACGGCCTCGTACCCCGCCAGTTCCAGCGCCCGGGCGAGCGCCTCACGTACCGCACGGTCGTCGTCGGCGACCAGGACACGCCGCGGCGCGTCCGTCGGGCAGCACGTCGTCTCGGACATCGTCCGGCCCGGCACCCGTGCCATCTGCGTACTCCTCACCACGAACACCTCCGGCGGCGCCATCGGCCCCGCCCCCACCGCGGTCGGCCCGTGAACCGGTTCTCATCCGGCTCCCGACCTGTTCCCGACGTTTTCTCAGTGCTCCCTCCCAGCATGGGTATCCGACCACGCTTTCCTTAGCGCCTTTCACAGGAGTGTCATGTCGTCCCACACCCGTCCAGTCATGCGCCGACCCGTGGTGCTCGCCGCGTGCCTCAGCGTCGCCCTCGGCGCAGTCGGCTACCTCGCGTTCGACCCCGGGTCCGCCTCGGCGACGGTCGCGAAGAAGGCCGTCCCGGCCGCCGCGGTCCGCAGCGGCGCCGGTGGCGCCAACACCGCGCAGGTGGTCAAGGCCGCCAACGCCTTCCTCGCGACGCTGTCCGACGAGCAGAAGGAGACCGTCCTCTACGACTTCGACGACGACGCCAAGAAGACCGGCTGGTCCAATTTCCCCACCGGCGTCGTGGACCGCAACGGACTCAAGCTCGGTGACCTCACCGACGAGCAGGAGGCCGCGGCGATGAAGGTCATGGAGGCCGCGCTCAGCGAGCACGGCTACGAGGAACTGGTGGAGATCCGCAAGGCGGACGACTACCTGGCCTCCGAGACGGACGCCTCCAGTGGCGGCACCCGGCCCAGCCCCACCGCCACGGACCTGCCGAGCGGTACGCCCAGCGGTACGCCGAGCGGTGGCGCCGGAGGCGGCGGGGGCGGTGGCGGTGGCGCCAACTTCGGCTCCGAGTGGTACTACATCTCCTTCTTCGGCCAGCCCAGCAAGACCGGCGAGTTCATGGTGCAGTACGGCGGCCATCACGCCGCGTACAACATCACCTACGCGGGCGACAACGTGAGTCTGTCCCCCACTCTGACCGGTATCGAGCCGACGGAGTTCACCGTGGACGGGGTTGAGTACGCCCCGCTGGAGGACACCCGGACCACCACCATGGCGGCCATCCAGTCCCTCACCACCGACGAGCTGGCCGCGGCCGAGATCGACGGCAGCTTCGACGACCTCTACCTCGGTCCCGGCAACGACGGGCCGTTCCCGACGGAGCCCGAGGGCGTCCTGGTCAGCAGCCTCACCAAGAAGCAGCAGGCCAAGGTCACCGCGATGCTCAAGACCTGGGTCGGCGACCTGGACGAGAAGGCCGCGGCGAAGCTCATCGCCAAGTACGTGTCCGAGTACGACGAGACGTACATCGGCTGGAGCGGCGGCACCACCATCGACAACGCGGAGACGTACGTCCGTCTCGACGGGCCGTCCGCGTGGGTCGAGTTCTCCAACCAGCCCGGTGCCTCGACCGACGCGATCCACCAGCACACCATCTTCCGCGACGAGACCGCCGACTACGGCTGGGAATGACGGAGCCCGACCTGTGCGCCGTTTCCTCACCATCTTTCTGATCTCGGCGTTCCTGCTGGTCGGCGGCCTCGCGTCGCCGGCCGGCGCGCACCCGATGAGCACCTCCGCCGTCCTCCTCGACATCCGTGACGACCGCGTCGAGGGCGAGATCGAACTGCCCATCGACCGCCTCGCCATCGCCGTGGACCGCGACCTCGCCCGTACCAGTGTCCTCGGCACCGACCGGACCTTCCTCCACCAGTACGCGGCGCGGCACATCAGCGCCGCCGGTGCGGACGGCACCGCCTGGAAGGTGACGCTGGGCACGGGCTCCGTCCGCACCATCGACGGGGTCGCGCACCTCGTCTACCCGCTGGCGATCACGCCGCCCGACGGCGGCGACGTCACCGACTTCGACCTGCGCTACGACATCATCGTGGAGGAACTGCTCACCCACGACATCGTGGTGACCGTCCGCTACGACTTCGACCGGTCCATTCTGAGCTCCGACGACGCCGAGACCCTCGGGATCATGGACCGGGACACCACGAGCCTGAAGGTGCCGGCCGGTGAGGGCTCGTGGGTACAGGGGTTCCTCGGCACCGCCGGCCTGGGCATCCAGCACGTCGGCGAAGGCGCCGACCATCTTCTCTTCCTCCTCATGCTGCTCGTCCCGGCGCCCCTGCTGGCCTCGGGTGGACGCTGGCGCACCGCCGCCGCGCCGTCCGCGCGGCGCAGCTTCGTACGTGTCGTGCACGTGGTGTCGGCGTTCGCCGTCGGTCATTCGCTCACGCTGGCCCTGGCGGCCTTCGGGGTGATCGACGCGCCGACCCGGCCGGTCGAGACGCTGATCGCCTTCTCGATCGCGGTCTCCGCGGTCCACGCGATCCGGCCGCTGGTGGCCCGGGGCGAGCCGCTGATCGCGGCCGGCTTCGGCCTCGTCCACGGGATGGCGTTCGCCTCGCTCATCGGCGAACTCGGTGTCGACCGGGGTTCGCTCGTGACGACGCTGCTCGGCTTCAACCTCGGCATCGAGGTGACCCAGTTGCTCGTCGTCGCGCTGATGATGCCGTCGCTGATCGTCTTGTCCCGTACGGCCGTCTACCCCGTCTTCCGCCTCGGGATCGCCGCCCTCGGTCTGGTGTTCTCGGTTTCCTGGATGCTGGAGCGGTCGACGCTGACGTCGGCCGACCCGTTCGAGGGCGCCCAGACCTGGCTGGTCGGGCACCCGCTGCTGGTGGCCGTGGCGGTCGCGGCCCTCGCCGCCGTGGCGCGGCAAGTGGCACCGTCGGCCGGCTCGCCGGGTCCGGTCACCGCGGCACACAGCGGGAATGCAGGGGGCGGGGGTGCCCGGGCCGACGAGGCACGGTCGGTCGTGGAGTCGGAGACGGCCCGCAGTTAGGTCCGCGACGTCGTGGACGTATGGGGGCATCGCTCACGCGAGGTCTCCACGACGGGATCAGACGGTGAGGACGAGTTTGCCCCGGAGGTGACCGGCGTCGAGCAGGCGGTGCGCGTCGGCGACGCGCTCGAAGGGGAACGTCTCCTGCACGTGGACCCGGAGCCTGCCCTGTTCGACGAGGTCGACGAGACCTCGCAGGGCGACCGGATCGGGCTCGACCGCGATGCCGCTGAAGCGCATGCCGGCCGCCTCGTACTTGGCGATGAGTTCCGTGTCCTCCTCGGCGACCGCCGTCACCAGGTGACCACCTGGGCGAAGCACTGCCAGCGAGCGCTCGACGGTGTCGCCGCCGATCGTGTCGAGCACGACGTCGACGTCGCGGACCGCCTCGGTGAAGTCGACCGCCGTGTAGTCGATCACCTCGTCGGCGCCGAACCCCTCGACGAACTCCCGCTTGCTCCCGCCGGCGGTCGCGATCACGTGCGCGCCGAACGCCTTCGCGATCTGGATCGCGACGTGGCCGACTCCGCCACCACCGCCGTGGACCAGGACACGGTCGCCCTCGGTCACGCCGCCGATGTCGACGAGGCCCTGCCATGCCGTCAGCCCGACGATCGGCAACGCCGACGCCTCGACGTGCGAGAGTGACGCGGGCTTACGGGCCAGGTGCAACGCCGGCGCCGACACCGCCTCGGCGTACGCACTCGCCGCCCGAGGGAACAACGGCATCCCGAACACCTCGTCGCCGGGCCTGAACCGCCACGTCGCCGACGCCTCCTCGACCACGCCGCTGATGTCCCAGCCGAGGATGAACGGCGGTCGGCCGAGCAGCGGGAACTCGCCGGCGCGCAGGCGCGCCTCCAGCGGGTTCAGCCCGATCGCCTTGACGCGGACGAGAACCTCGGTCGGGAAGGGCTGGGGCTCGGGCGCGTCCACGATGGTGAGCACCTCGGGACCGCCGAGCTCCTGCTGGGTGATGACTCGCATGACTCTCCTGGCTTGGGAAGGGGGGAGAAAAGCCAGGCTAGGCTTCCGACAGGAACCAGCAGGTAACCTTTGGCGCCATGAGTGGTTTCGGTCCCGGTGATCTCTTTCTCGCCGACTGTCCGGCGCGGCTGGCGGTCGAGCTGATCGCCGACAAGTGGACGGTGGTCGTGCTCTACGGCCTCAGTGAGGGCCCGGTGCGCCATGGTGAGCTGATCGAGCTGATCGGCGGCATCTCCCGCAAGGTGCTCACCCAGACGCTGCGACGGCTCGAAGCGCACGGACTCATCCGCCGCCATGCCTACGCCGAGGTGCCGCCCCGCGTCGAGTACGAGCTCACCCCGCTCGGAGCGACGCTGATCGACCCGATCCACGTGCTGACCGAGTGGGCGCGGGCGAACGGCGACGCGGTGCTCGACGCGCTCGACGCCGATCGCGAGCCGGTCGCCCACAGCGACTGAGGCCCCCGCCAGGGCACTGAGCATCCTCTCGGCCGCTGCCCGGTGGTGGGCCGAGCTGTCCCAGGGGCTCAGTGCCGTGGCCGCGCCCGGCACTCAGAGGCCGGGCCAGGAGTGGGCAGGACTCCTGCTACCAGGCCTCCTGAGTGGCGAAGTACCGTTTCCAGAAGTCGAGTTCAGGAGCGGCCGCGACTCGTGCGAGTCCGAAGTTGTCGCCCACCTCCATGACGGTCGGGGAACCCGGGTCGTGGACCGGCCAGTCGGGGAGTCCGTGACCGTTGGGGTCGCCCGTCGCGATGTAGTTCGCGAGGTAGGACGACATGGTGTCGGCCACCTTCCGGTCGGTGCGGGTCCAGCCCTGGTCGGCCGGGTAGAGGCTGCCGAAGAAGTAGGCGATCTCGGAGCCGTGGTAGGCGCCGCGCAGATCGTGGTCGGCCCCCGGCGGGCGGTGGGTCCAGAAGTAGGTACGGACGGGACGGCCGGCGCCCCGGCTCCACTCGGTGCTCCACAGGTGGGTGCTGACCCGGGAGTTGTCGCGGACGGCGTCGTTGCTCGCCAGGGCCGCCTCGTCGTCCGTGCTCGCCGGGTAGAGCGTCAGGAACTCGTCGGCGAGCGCGCCGAACTTGCGGTGCGCGGCGCTCACGTAGTCGTCGAGCGTGACGTGCACGGGCGGGGCGCCGGGCCGGTCGGGGTAGCCGGTCTCGCGCCAGTAGTCGAAAGCGGTCTCCGGTACCGCGCCGCTCTCGTCCAGGTTGTTGCCGGCCAGGTACCAGACGTCGTGCTGCGCCCGGCGCGCGTAGGCGTCGCGGTAGCCGGCCGGAAGTACCCAGCCGTCGATGACGGGCCGGAACAGCGGCGGCTTGGCGACGGTCCCGGTGTCGACCGTCTCGTCCTTGAGGGTGGCGGCGTCGGTCAGGTCCTGCCACGGCAGGGCGCGCAGTTCGGCCAGGGTGGACGCGCCGTGCGACGCGGCGTAGGCGGTGCCCTGCTGCTCCGCGGTGGCCTTCTTCCGGTACGACGTCCCGAGGTAGCGCAGTTCGGGGTCACCGGGGAAGCGCACCTGGCTCTCCGCGACGACCCTGCGGAAGAGGTTCGCGGCGAGCGGGGAGATCGAGAGCAGGTCCGTGGAGCCGGCTCCGGCGGACTGGCCGCCCACGGTGACCTGGTCCGGGTCCCCGCCGAACGCCTTGATGTTGCGCCGCACCCATTTCAGTGCCGCTATCTGGTCGAGCAGTCCGTAATTGCCCGAGGCACCATGGCCGGACTCCCGGCTCAGCTCGGGGGTGGCGAGGAACCCCAGGGCGCCGAGGCGGTAGTTGATCGTCACGACGACCACGCCCTTGCTCGCCAGCGTCGAGCCGTCGAACAGCGGGTCCGAGCCCCTGCCGCCGGAGAACCCGCCGCCGTAGAGCCACACATACACCGGACGTCGCTCCCCGGCGTTGGACGCGCCGGTCCACACATTGAGGTTCAGACAGTCCTCGCTCATGGAGAACCCACTGCCCGCCTGCGGGGGCGCGTCGCCGAACGTGTCCGCCTTGCGTACGCCTTCCCAGGCCGGTGCGGGCTTGGGCGGGCGCCAGCGGTTGTCACCCGCGGTGGAAGCCGCGTAGGGGATCCCCTTGTAAGCCGTGACTCCGCGCAGTGCGGCGGGAACTCCGGACACCAGGCCGGACTCCGTGCGCACCGGCCGGTCACCGAACGAAGACGAGGCGGAGGCCGGCTGGGCGGCCAGGGCGCCGAGCAGCGCGCCACCGGCGGCGACGCCGGCCGTCCGGCCCAGAAAGTTCCGCCGGTCCCACAGGTTGCCGCTTCTCGGGCGAGAGCTTTGATCGTCCGGCACATGCATGCGAGTCTCCGATCTTCGAAAACGATGCCGCGACCGCCGCGTCTTCGCAGTGCCCCGGTCGGAGCGCGTAGGTCGTTTCCACAAGGTGACACTGACGGGCGGTGTGACTGTCTCCTCGGTCTTGTCCCGGCACGTCGCCGGCCTCCATCGGGGCTCACGGCGACTGGTGAATTGTCTGACGAACGACGACGACGAACGTAACACCGTGACACTGCCGCTACAAGAAGAGCGCGGGAAATATGCACGCCCCCCTCACGAGGGAGGGTCAGACTGTTGAACAATGACGGGCGGCGAGGCCTACGTAGGCGGTCAGCGCCGCACCTGACGCGGACGCACTTCCATATGCCGGTGGGGGCGTTCTTGCGGCAGGTCCGCACACCTCTTGAAGGAGTGAGGCCGCGCTTGGAGCAGGTGCTTTCAAGTCATGTGGAATATCCGGCGCGACCCTTGCCCGCGCGATGGCCGCCCCGTTACCGTCTCAGTCGCGCCGGCCCGCTCGCACCACCGCTCCTCGGACCGGGCGGCGCGGTCGGTCCCGGCCCGACCACTGAGCTCGTCGCCGCCGCACCGTCCCCGGCGGTGTTCGACCCGGTCTGCGTTACCGCGACGCCCACCCTTCTTCCAGCTCCCGTCCCGCCCGCACGGCCGGACGCGCGGATCACCCGGCACCCTCAACCAGGGAGATCGACATGCATGCGTTCCCACCAGGCGTCCGACGCGCGTTCCGGCTCCGGCCCGGCACAGCGCGACGGGGCCTTCAGGGCGTCCTCGCCCTGCTCGCGGCCCTGTTCGTCACCACGGCCGGCTCCCCCGTCTCCACCGCCGGCACCTCATCCCTCCCGGCCTCGTCCACCGCTGCCGGGGGGCTGGCACCGCGAGTGGTGCACACCGGCACCGGACCGACCGGCTACGAAGTGACCTTCCGATACCGGGCCCCGGCGGCGGACCGCGTACAGATCAAGGGCGAGTGGTACTTCGCCAACCCCTACGAGCTCTCCTCCCTGACCGGCACCAGGACCACGGTCGTCGCCACCCCCGGGCTGCTGCCCGCCCAGTGGCAGCCCGGAGACATCCCGATCGGCTCGCCCAACTCGTCGCAGGCCAACTGGCCGGTGGTCGACATGACCAAGAACTCCCGTACGGGCGTGTGGTCGTACACGACCCCGCTGCCGTCGGGGACCTTCAACTACGGTTTCCTCGTCGACTGCGCGAGTGCCACCCAGTCGGGCTGCACCGAGATCTCCGACCCGGCCAACCCGCCGTGGAACCAGCACGGCGGCCGCAGCACCGGCTCGGTCCAGGCACTCAGCCAGGTCTACGTGCCCTCGGACCCGCGCTTCGGGACGGTCGACCTCGGCTGGCAGGCCCCCAGCCGCCGGCCCGGCACGCTGACCGACGTCAGCTACCCCACCACCAACCCGGTCATCCCCGCCGGCACCAACCGCCTGGCCGTCTACACACCCCCGGGGTACGACCCGCACCGGGCGACGCCGTATCCGACGGTCTACCTCTTCAGCGGCGGTGACAACGAGACGGACTGGAGCACACAGGGCGATGTGAGCAACATTCTGGACAACCTGATCACGACCGGGCAGATCCAGCCCATGGTGGTCGTGATGCCCAACAGCCTGGGGGAGACCTCGGACGCCAGCGGCTACCCGCAGTTCGACGCCAACTTCACCGACGCCGTCATCCCCTACGTCGAGTCCCACTACCACGTCTCCGCCGCCCCGTCCCAGCGGGCCGTCGCCGGGCAGGGCTTCGGCGGTTCGATCGCGATGTCGCTGCTCTTCCAGGACACCGCCCGGTTCGGCTACTACGGCATCATGAGCCCCGGCGCGGTCGCCAACTTCACCGTCCCCGACGCATCGACGATCACCGACGCCCAGGCGGCCGCCATGCGAAAGGCGGGCGTCTTCGTCGGCGGCGGCTGGCAGGAGCCCAGCGTCACCCCGAGCGGAACCGTCGGCGGCGGTCACTACTACCACGCCAAGGTCGCCGCCACCCTGGCCGGCGCGGGAGTGGGCACGACCGTGGACTTCGTCAACGGCGGCCACGAGTGGTACGTGTGGCGCCAGACCATCCGCGACTTCCTCACCCGCACGGCCTTCTTCCCGCCCGTGCTGGGCTGACCCTCCGGGTCCTTCACCGCCCGGCCCGGACGCCGCGGTCAACGTGTCCGGGTCCCGGCATCAGCGCGGATCAGGCGCCGGAGGAAGCAGCGCGTCAAGCACCCGCCCCAGTGCGGGGCCCAGGGCAGCCGCGTCCGCGTCGCTCAGCGGTTGCAGGCGTACCGACGACCGCAGGACGGCCACGCCGATGCCCAGTGCGACAAGGAGTTGGGCTTCGAGAAGCCGATCGCCTTCCGCGTCCGCGGGTCCGTCCCCCTCCCCCGCCGCACGCAGGACGCGTCGGGCCAGACCGTCCAGGGCCGTGGCGCGCAGAGCGTCCACGTGGTCGTTTCCCGAGGTGCGCAGGAGCAGCAGGGCGGGATGGTCCTCAGCCGCGGTCCCGTTCGGGGACGTCAACTGGAGCGTGAGGGCGCGCAGCAGCCCGGCGCGGTCCTCGACCGTCCCGCCTTCCCCCCGGTCCAGAAACCGGGGGGACTCGGACAGCGCCGCCTTGAACAGCCCTTCCTTGGACTCGAAGTACCTCTTGATCAGGGCCGCGTTGACTCCGGCGTCGGCGGCGACATCTCGGAGTGTGGTGCGTTCGTACCCCAGCCGCCCGAAGCGCTGCCGGGCGGCCTTCAGCAGGACCGCCCGGGTCGCCGCGGGGTTCCGACGGCGCGGCGCGCTCCCCTCGCCCTTGTCGCTCACCCGGCCGCTCCCTCACACAAGTAATCGCCAGTTGACTTATGGCTCCGATCACCCTGTACGCTACCAAGTAATCAGCCGTTGACTTATGTGTGCGCGAGGGAGTCCCATCGTGTCCAAGCAGGCCCTGCTGGTCATGGACGTCCAGAACCTCATCGTCGACCGGTACGCGGACGGTGACTACTTGCACCGCCTCCAGCGGGCGGTCGATGGCGCCCGGGCCGGACAGCTGCCGGTGATCTACGCCGCGGTCGGCTTCCGTCCGGGCTACCCCGAGGTCAATCCGCGCAACAAGATGTTCGGAGGTCTCGCCGGCCGCGCGGGGTCGTCCGCCGACGAGGAGGCCAACCGCATCCATGACGCCGTCCGGCCTCGCGAGGGCGACATCATCGTCACCAAGCGTCGCGTGAGCGCCTTCTCGGGCAGCGATCTGGATCTGGTGCTGCGCTCCTCAGGTGTCGATCACCTCGTGCTCACGGGCATCGCGACCAGCGGAGTGGTGCTGTCGACCGTCCGCCAAGCAGCCGACCTGGACTATGAGCTCACCGTTCTGTCCGACGCCTGTCAGGACATCGACAGCGAGGTGCATCGCGTGCTGATGGAGAAGATCTTTCCTCAGCAGGCCGAAGTCGTCACCGTCGCCGAGTGGACGAAGTCCTTCGAAGCGCGGTGTCAGGAGTAGGCGATCGCTACGTGCAGCGCCGACTCACGGTCGCTCGCCGTCTCGATCGCCTCGACGATACGGTCCAGCTCGAAGGTGTGCGTGACGATGGAGGCGAGGTCGAACCGTCCGCTATCCATGATCTTCATGACGTCGACCACGTCCTCGGGCCGGTAGCCGCCCGGTCCGATGAGTTCCTGCTCGCCGTAGGCCAGCCGGACGAAGTCGATGGCGACCGGCTTGGGGTGCACGGCCACCGCGCCGATGCGCGACCCGGCCTTCGCCATGGACTGGATCGTGGCGACCAACTGGTCGGGTCCCGCCGCCTCGACGAAGATGTCAACGTCGGGAAAGGTGCCCATCAGGGTCGTCACCTCGCCGAACAGCTCGCCGCTGCGCTTGCGCAGATCCTCCCGGGCGGAGTTGCAGGTCACGAATCCGAGACCGGCGGCCTTCTCCAGACGGAAGTCGGACAGGTCCACCACCATGACCTCCGAGACGCCGAAACTCTTCAGCGCCACGGCCGCGCCGATCCCGATGGTGCCGGCGCCGAAGACGATGGCCTTCTCACCCTGCTGGGGGCGGCAGCGCCGCACGGCGTGGTGGGCCACCGTGAACGGCTCGATGAGCCCGGCCACGACCGTGGGAATCCGGTCGCTGACCTTGAACACCTGCTCGTCCACCTGGCAGTTCGGCACATGGATGTACTCGGAGAACCCTCCGATGCATCCGGCGCGGCGCGGATCGCCCTTGACCTTCAGGGGGTACGGGTACACCCGGTCGCCCACGGACAGCCCGGTGACCTCACTGCCCAGCACGGCGACCTCGGACACGACCTCGTGACCGAACTCCTCGCCCGGCAGGATCTGGTGTGCCCCGGGACCATGGTGGTAGACCGAGATATCCGAGCCGCAGATGCCGGCGTGGAGATTGCGCAACAGCACGTCCCTCGGACCGCACGCGGGTGTCTCCAGCTCGGTGATAGTGATGTCGAGCGGCCCGTTGTAGATGGCGGACTTCATCGCGGGGTCCTTCCGGTCTGGGAGTGGGCGCCATGTCTCTCCTGGCGTGCGCGGCGCCGGCGTGTGCCGCGCGGGCACCGGCGGCACCGGGGAGTCATGACTGGCGAATGTTGGTTCGGTGGTTTCCGGTCCGGAGGCCGGTGTCCCGCTGGGCGGACCACTTTCTTGGCCGGGCCCCGCCCGGCCGCCCGCTGCTCGGGGAGCGTCCCGGCCAGGCGGCCTCCGTCGACCGTGGGTCAGTCGGTACAGGGGACGTACGACGCTCCGCGAACAGTCGGTCGCAGTCGTGTTCACAGCTGCACGACGACCGTCTTCGTCGCCGTGTACGCGTCCAGGGCCTCCACACCCTTCTCCCGGCCGTAGCCCGACTTGCGGAAACCGCCGAACGGAAGCTCCACTCCCCCGCCGGCGCCGTAGGTGTTCACATAGACCTGACCGGCCTCCACCGCCGCGGCGACCCGGTGTGCCCGGCTCAGGTCCCGCGTCCACACGGCGCCGAGCAGCGCGTAGTCGGTGCCGTTCGCCAGGGCCACGGCCTCCTCCTCGGTGGAGAACCGCATGGTGGTCAGGACGGGTCCGAACACCTCCTCCCGGGCGATCGGTGACGTCGGGTCGACGCCGTCGATCAGTGTCGGGGCGAAGTAGGCGCCGCCCGTGACACCGTTCGGCTCGACGACGGAGCCGCCGAAGACGAGCTCGCCGGATCCGGCCGACTCCACGTAACCGCGCACGCGTTCCTGCTGCTTGCGTGAGACGAGCGGCCCGAGGTCGGGATCGTCCGTGCCCGGTCCGATCGACACCTTCGCGAAATGTCCGGTGACCCGCTCGACCAGCTCCGCGTGCACGCTCTCATGGACGAGGACGCGCGAGCCGGCCGAACAGGTCTGCCCGGCGTTCTGCAGGATGGCGCTCGCGGCGACCCGTGCGGCCTTCTCCACATCGGCGTCGGCGAAGACGAGATGTGCGGACTTGCCACCCAGTTCGAGCGTCACCGGCGACACCCGCTCGGCCGCGGCGGCGGCGACCAGGCTGCCTATCCGGGTGGAGCCGACGAAGCCCAGGTGATCGACGCCCGGATGGGCGGTGAGCGCGGCTCCGGCCTCGGGGCCCAGCCCGGTCACGACGTTGACGACACCCGGCGGCAGACCGGCCTCGATCGCGAGCCGGGCCAGCGCGACAGCCGTGCGCGGGGTCTCGTCGGCCGGTTTCACCACCGCGCAGTTCCCGGTCGCCACGGCCGGTGCGACCTGTCGTGCCATCAGCTGCAGGGGGTAGTTCCACGCGAGAACATGACCCGTGACGCCCAGCGGTTCCCGTCGCGTGTAGACGTGCAGGTCCGGGCGCAGTGGCAGGCTCAGCCCGTAGTAGGAGTCGATGGCGTGCCCGTAGAAGCGGAAGTAGCGGGAGCAGACCCGTGCGTCGTTGCGCGCCTGCGACAGGGGCTTGCCCGAGTCCTCCGACTCCATCCGGGCGAGTGTCTCCGTCTCACCCGCGATGAGATCGGCCAGCCGGCACAGCAGTTCGGCCCGCCGCTCCGGTGCGGTCGCGCGCCAAACCGGGTGTGCCGCGCGGGCGGCCCCGACCGCCTGGTCCACCTCCTGCCGACCGCCCCTGGCCACCTGCCCCCACGTCCGTCCGGTGGAGGGGTCGATGTTCTCGTAGACCTGACGTGCCGCGACCTGACGTCCGTCGATGAACGACTCGGTCACCTCGGGCGCCGTGTACGGGGTCACACCGGGCGAAGTCATACGGTGCCGCCTCCTGCTGCCAGTGCCGGACGCCGCCGTCCGGCAGGTGTGCTGTGTCGCGTGAGTGTGGGTGCGGACGTGGGTGCGGTGCGGGTGCGAGCTCCCGCGCAGGCGTACGCGCCGGGGATGGGTCCGCGTCAGATCACGCCCTGCTCGCGGAGTGCGCCGAGCCGGTCGCCGTCCAGCCCGAGCAGATCTCCGTAGACCTCGTCGTTGTGTTCGCCGAGCGTTGGGCCCAGGTGCTCGATGCGTCCCGGTGTCGTCGAGAAGCGGGGCACGGGGGCCTGCACCCGCATCGACCCCAGCTCGGGGTCCGGGACAGCGGGGTAGACGTTCCTGGCCCGGAGTTGCGGGTCCTCAAGCTGTTGCCGGGCGTTGTAGACCGGGGCGGCGGCGACGTCGGCCTCCTCGAAGACGGTCATGGCGTCCTCCAGTGTGCGCTCACCTATCCAGTCGGCCATGATCGCGTCGATCTGGGGAGCGTTGCGCAGCCGTGACTGGGCCTCGGCGAACCTCGGGTCGGCGGTGAGTTCGGGCCGGCCGACCGCTCGCAGCGCCCGGCGGGCGATGGAGGGTGCGCTGCCGGACATCGCCAGCCAGTGGCCGTCCTTGGTGAGGTAGACGTTGCGCGGGGCACTGATGTCCCACCGGTTGCCCGTCCGGCCCGGGACGGTCCCCAGCTGGTCGTAGGTCAGTACGGGCTGTTCCAGCAATCGGGCCAGCGGTTCGATCAGGTTGATGTCGATGAGCTGTCCGTCCGCGCCGTGCACGTCGCGGTGGTACAGCGCCATCATCACGGCGTAGGTGGCGGTGAGACCCGCGACCCCGTCCGCGAGCATGAACGACGGGAGGGTGGGAGGTCCTTCCGGGCTGCCGGTGAGGTGTGCGAAGCCGCTCATCGCCTCGCCCAGTGTGCCGAAGCCGGGCCGGTCGGACTTCGGGCCGCCCGCGCCGTAGCCGGTGACGTGCACCATCACCAGACCCGGGTGGCCGGCGGCGAGACTCGGGTAGTCCAGTCCCCACTTCCGCTGCGTCGAGGGGCGCAGGTTGAGGATGACGACGTCGGCCTGCCCGCACAGGGTACGCAGCAGGCCGCGCCCCTCCTCGGTCCGCAGGTTCAGCGTGATGCTCTTCTTGTTGCGGCTCAGGCTCTTCCACATCAGCCCGACGCCGTCCTTCTGCGCGCCCCACTCGCGCATGGGGTCGCCACCGTCGGGCTGTTCGACCTTGATGACCTCGGCACCGTGTTCGCCGAGCCAGGTCGCGATCAGGGGGCCCGCGGCGAGCGTCGCCGCGTCGATGACGCGCAGCCCGGCGAGTGGTCCGTCACTCATGTTCCTGCCTCTGTCCCTGACATCGACAAAAGACCGACTGGTTACAATTAGTTAGACGATAATTGACGGTCGGCCAGGAGACAACACCTGGTGCGCGTCAGTCACCGAAGTGCCGTCGCAGCACCTGTGCGGCGCTCTCGAAGTGCCCCTCGGCCACCCGCCGGGCCGCGGTCCCGTCGCCGCGGTCCAGCGCGGCGACCAGTTCGTCGTGCTCCCCCAGGCTGCACGGGACGTGTTCGGGGAACAGCTCGAAGAACCGCCGGGGAATCATCCGGCCGATGTCACCGAGCATCGTCTGGAGCCTCGGCGCACGACAGGCCCGGTTGACCTCGCGGTGGAAAGCCCAGTTGAGGGTCGCGATGTCGCTCCCAGAGCCGGCCGCGGCCTTGATCTCCCGGTTGAGCTCACGGATGCGCAACCGCTCCGGCTCGGTGATGTCACGCGCCGCCCACTGCGCGGCGAGTCCCGACAGCGCGGCCATGAGCGCGAAGTTCTCCAGGATCTCCTCGGGCGTCGGACCGACCACGCTGATGCCGCTGCGCTGGGCGACGCGCATCAGCCCCTCCCGGCTCAGGACCAGACAAGCCTCACGCACAGGCGTCCGACTGGTCCCGAACTCGGCCGCCAGGGAGTCGAGACGGACGCGAGTGCCCACCGCGAGCACCCCGGACAGGACACGGTCCCGCAGCGTGTCGAGGATGCGTTCGCGCTCGGTGCGATAGGCCGGGGCCGTGCCCGCCGGATCGACCAGCGCCCATGGTCCCGGCCCCGGAAGCGGGTCACCGGTTCGTGCTCGCCCATGCTCTGCCGAGTCCATCCGCACCCCTCGTGATCCGCGATCCTCGCGATCAGCGACGTCTTGACATTGCATTCAGTTACATGAATATATCAATCACCAACTGATGTACCAGGTCTGTTCCCTTCTCCCTCCCCATTCCTACCGAGGGGCCCCGATGACCACATCGCGACAAGACCAGATGACCCTCGTCGCCTTCCTCCAGGCGTCCAACGTGTCGGTCTACTCAGGTTCCTGGCGCTATCCCAGCTCGGCGACCGACTACCTCGACCTGCGCTACTACCAGCGGATCGCGCGGGAGCTGGAAGACGGCATGTTCGACCTGCTGTTCTTCGACGACCGGCTGGCGATGCCGAGCATCTACGGCGGCTCACCGGCCGAAGCCGTGCGCTACGGCGCACGTCCGATCAAACTGGACCTGAGTACGGTGCTGGGTGCCGTCGCCGCCGTCACCGAGCACATCGGTCTCGGCGCGACCTACTCCACGACGTACTACCCGCCGTTTCACGTGGCGCGGACGTTCGCCACCCTGGACCACCTCAGCGGTGGCCGGGCCGCTTGGAACATCGTGACCTCGGTGAACGACGCGGAGGCCCAGAACTTCGGCGTGGACCGGCACATCGGCCACGACAAGCGCTACGACCGCGCCGAGGAGTTCGTCGAGGTCGTCGCGAAGCTCTGGGACTCGTGGGAGGACGGGGCGATCGTCGGCGACCGCGAGAGCGGTGTCTTCGCCGACCCCGACCTGGTGCACGAGATCGATCACCGGGGCGAGTACTTCACCGTGCGCGGTCCGCTGACCGTGCCGCGCACCCCGCAGGGCCGGCCCGTCATCATCCAGGCCGGCCAGTCCGGCCGGGGACGGCAGTTCGCGGCCAAGTGGGCGGACCTGATCTTCACCTCGGACCCGAGCCGGCAGATCGCCCAGGACCACTACCGGCAGCAGAAGGAACTGGTCCAGGAGACGGGCCGGGACCCGGAGTCGGTGCGCCTGCTGCCGATGGCCTACACGATCGCCGGGGAGACGGAGGCGATCGCCCGGGAGAAGGAGGCCGTCTTCCTCGACCAGCTGGTGCATCCGATGGCCTCGCTGACCCTCCTGTCGGAGGTGACCAACCACGACTTCGCGGGGCACTCGCTCGACGACGAGGTGACCGACGAACTGATCGACTCCGTCTCGGGGATCCGCGGACTCGTCCAGGGCGTCCGCAAGCACGTCGGCGACCGCAAACTCACGCTGCGCACCCTGGCCAACCATCGCGCCACCCTCCTCCAGGGACCGCGGTTCGTGGGCACCGGGCCGCAGATCGCCGAGCAGATGCAGGAGTGGTTCGAGTCGCGTTCCTGCGACGGCTTCGTCATCGCGGCCACCCATTTCCCGGGCGCCTTCGAGGAGTTCGTCCGGCTGGTGGTGCCCGAGCTGCGCAGCCGCGGGCTCGTGCGCACCGAGTACACGGGTGGAACACTGCGCGAGAACCTGTCGCTCGACCGCCCCGCGAACCAGTTCGCCGCGGAAGGGCACGCGAACCCCTGAGGGCCCGCCACCTGCAACACCTGGGAACGCGTCCCGGACAGAGCAACCCACCCCGCACGAAGCGAGGAGACAGCATGCCCACTCCCCCGCTGCGCCGTTCCGAGCTGGCCACGCCCGCGACGAGCGACCGCATGACGAAGAAGGCGGCCGCCTCGGACGCTGATCTGGTCTTCCTCGACCTGGAGGACGCGGTGGCGCCCGCCCTGCGGGAGGAGGCCCGTGGCAAGGCCGTACGGGCCCTCAACGAACACGACTGGGGCCGCACGGTCCGCGCGGTCCGGATCAACGGCATCCACACGAAGTGGGCGTACGGTGACATCGTCGAGGTGGTCGCGGGAGCCCGGGAGAACCTCGACACCCTCATCATCCCCAAGGCCACGGCCGGCCGGGACGTCTGGTGGGTGGACGTGCTGCTGACCCAGATCGAGGAGAACCTCGGTCTGCGCAAGCGCGTCCGGCTGGAGGTTCTGGTGGAGGACGTCGCCGGTGTCGCGCACGTCGAGGAGATCGCCACCGCCAGCGACCGGCTGGACGCCGTCATCTTCGGGGCGGGTGACCTCTCGGTGTCCCAGGGCGCCCGGGTGGACACCAACTTCCGGCCCCGTGACCCGTATCCCGGCGACTTCTGGTACTACGCGCGGATGCGTGTCCTGACCGCCGCGCGGGTCGCCGGTATCGCGGCCATCGACGCCCCCTACCCCGACTTCGGTGACCCGGACGGGTACGCGGCGGACGCCCGCGCGGCGGCGGCGCTGGGCTTCGACGGCAAGTGGGCGATCCATCCCTCCCAGATCACCATCGCCAACCAGGTCTTCCGGCCGACCGAGGACGAGGTGGCCCGCGCCCGGCGCAACATCGAGGCATATCGCGCCGCCGAGTCGGACGGACTCGGCGCCACCAGCGTCGACGGTCAACTCGTCGACGCCGCGCATGTGAAGCTGGCCGAGCAGGTCCTCGCACAGCACGACGCGGCGGGGCGCTGAGAGCCGGAGCAGCGATGCGGCCCGCACCCAGTCGTGCGGGCCGCGGACAGCGCCGGCCGCGACCGCGGCACCGAGTACGAGAACGGGCGCGGCCACGCGCAGGACGCCGGCGCCGGCCTCACCGATCCGGTGCCGCAGCGGGGCGGTGCGGCGGCCGGCCGGCCGAGTCCGTTCCCGGGTCCGCGTCGTCGAGCGGGAAGTGGCAGGCGACGTACTGATCCTTCCGTACCTCGCGCACCTGCGGCTCGCTGACGGCGCACTGTTCCCGGGCCCGTGGGCACCGGGTGCGGAACCGGCAGCCCGACGGCGGCGACAGGGGAGAGGGGATGTCGCCGTCGAGCGCGGGCCCGTTGAAGCCGCGCTCGGAGTCGATCAGCGGCACCGAGTCGAGGAGGCCCCGTGTGTAGGGGTGGGCGGGCCGCGCGTACACCAGGTCGGCGTCGCCGAACTCGCACATCTTGCCCAGGTACATCACCATGACGTCGTCGCTGACTGCCCGCACGACGCTGAGGTCGTGCGCGATGAACACGACGGTCAGCTCGTACGCGGCCTTGATGTCCTCGATCAGGTTGAGCGTCTGGGCCTGCACGGAGACGTCGAGGGCGGACACCGGCTCGTCGCAGATCAGCAGCTTGGGGTTCAGCGCCAGCGCCCTGGCGATCGCGACTCGCTGGGCCTGCCCGCCGGACAGCTGCCGGGGCATGACGTTGGCGAACCGCTGCTCGTCCAAGCCCACCTGGGCCAGTACCTCGGTGGCCCGCGCGGTCCGTTCGGCGGCCGGCACCCCTCCGATCAGGAGTCCCTCCGCGACGACGTCCTTCACCCGGCGACGGGGGTTGAGAGAGGCCACGGGGTCCTGGAAGACCATCTGCATGTCGCGTCTGAGCGAGCGCATGCGGCGCGGACCCGCCTGGTCGATCCGCTCGCCGTCGAACCGGATCGTGCCACCGGTCGGACGGTCGAGGCGTATGACGGCTCGCCCCGTGGTGGACTTGCCGCACCCCGACTCCCCCACGATCCCGAGGGTTTCGCCGGGCAGGACGTCGAAGCTGACCCCGGAGACCGCTTGGACGACCCCGGCGCCGGTGGCGTACCGGACGTCCAGGTCCCGTACCGTCAACAGAGCTTTCTCGCCCCGGAGATGGGCGTCCCCGCTACCGGCCATCATGGCCCCCTGCCGTAGGTGTGGTGATGGCCGTCGGGACCGGGACGCAGCACGCCACCCGGTGGTCGTGTCCCACGGAGGCCATGACGGGTCCCGGAGTGCCGCATTCGGTCCGTGCCGCCGGGCAGCGGGGTTCGAACCTGCATCCCGCGGGTGGGTCGACGGGGTCCGGCAGGGTGCCGGAGATGAGCCGCAGGGGTGTGTGCCGTTCGTGGTCGATCGTGGGCACCGCCCCCAGCAGAGCGTGTGTGTAGCGGTGGCGCGGGGCCTCGAAGACGGTCTTCGTGGTCCCGACCTCGGCCAGCCGCCCCGCGTACATCACCGCTGTGCGGTCGGTCCGCCCCGCCACCACGGCGAGGTCGTGACTGATCAGCATCAGGGCTGTCCCCCGGTCCCGCTGAATGCGGCGCAGCAGGTCGAGGATCTGGCGCTGGACGGTCACGTCCAGTGCCGTCGTCGGCTCGTCGGCGATGACCAGGTCGGGTTCGCACGCGAGCGCGGTGGCGATCATGACTCGTTGGCGCATGCCCCCGGAGAGCTCGTGCGGGTAGCTGCGCAGCCGGCGTTCGGGGTCGGGCACACCGACCTCAGCGAGGAGGCCGACGGCCCGGCTCCGTGCCTCCGCGCGTCCGACGCCCAGATGCCGGCGCATGCCCTCGGTCAGTTGCCGTTCCACCCGTACGACCGGGTTGAGCGACCGTCCGGGGTCCTGGAACACCATGGCGACCTGCGTACCCCAGATCTTCCTGCGCTCACCGCGGGACAGTGTCAGCAGGTCCCTGCCCCGGAACAGGATCTGTCCGGCGCAGCCGGAGCGTCGCGGCAGCATGCCCATGATGGCCTTGGCCGTCACCGACTTGCCGGAGCCGGACTCCCCGACGACGCCCAGCGCCTGCGCGTGGCCGATGGTCAGCGAGACGTCGTCCACCGCGCGTACCACACCGCGTGGCGTGCCGATGTGCACCCGCAGGCCGCGGACTTCGAGGATCGGATCGTTCGTCGTGTCCTGCATGGCCGTCACACCCTCTCCTGGCATCCGTACAGTCCGTGCCTGCCGTCCACCCGCGGTCCGTGTCGTTGGTGCGGGGGCCGGACGCGGGGTCGCCTAGTGGCTGATCCACAGGTCCTCGGGGAGCAGTGAGCCGAAGCCGTACTGGGTGAGGCCGCCGACGTTCTTGCCGGAGATCGCGCTCCCCGCGGTGCGCAGGATCCAGAGCATCGGGCGCAGTTCCACGAGCCGGCTCTGCACGGTGTCGTAGGCCGCCTTGCGGTCCGCCTGGTCGGTCGCCGTACGCCCCTTCAGCAGGGCCGCGTTGAGCTGTGCGTCGTCGATGCCGGACATGTTGGTCGGCGAGTCGCCCTGGAAGGCGGTCCAGAGCCTGGGCTCCGGGTCGTTGAAGGCGGCGGACGACACCACGACGTCGAAGTCGTGCGAGGTCTGCAGGGGCAGGAACTCCGCGTAGTCGACCACCTTGATCTTCATGGTGACGTTCTTGAACTTGCTGAGCTGGGACTGGATCGACTCCGCCTGCGCCTTGTTCTCCGTCGACGCGGTGGTGGTGAAGGTGAAGGACACCGGTGAGCCGTCGGCGGCGAGTTCGTCGAACAGACGCTGTGCGGTCGCGGCGTCGGGTTTGGCCACCGGGATGTCGGCGTAGTACGGCGAGGACTTGCGGAACAGCGTGTCGACGGTCTCCCCCGTCCCGTTGAACACCGAGGCGTTCAGGGCGTCCATGTCGATGGCGGCGGTCAGCGCCTCGCGGGCCCGGGCGTCGTTGAACGGCGCCCGCCGGGTGTTGAGCGCGAGGAAGGTGCCGCCGTTCAGCGGGGACGTCGTGGTCGGCAGCCCGGCGTCGGCCGCCTTCTTCAGGTTCTGCCAGTTCTGCTCGATGGCGACGTCGGCGCCGCCGCTGACCACGGTGTTGACGCGCTGGGTGGAGTCGAGGGCCACCTTCAGGGTGAGGCTGTCGAGATAGGGCTTGGGCGCGTCCCAGTACTTGGGGTTCTTCGCCAGTTCCATGGCGTCCTGGCGACGCCACTCCTTCAGTGTGTACGGTCCGGCGCCGACGGGGTGCGCGTCGAACGCCTTGGCTCCCTTGCCGAGCGCGGCCGGTGAGGCGATCCAGTTCATGGACGTGGTAACCACTGACTGGGCGAACTGTGCCATGGGTTGCGCGAGAGTGACTTTCAGCGTCGTCGCGTCGACCGTCTTCGTCGCCGTGACCAGCGAGGCGTCGGCCTGGTACGGGGAGGCGGTGGCCGGCTTGCGCATCCGGTCCCAGTTGAACTTGACGGCCTCGGCGTCGAACGGGGTGCCGTCGGAGAACGTCAGCCCGTCCCGGAGCTTCAGCTCGAAGGTCTTCCCGCCGTCGGAGGAGTCGAAGGACTTGGCCAAGGAACTCTTGATCTTCCCGGACTCGGGATCGTCCGTCAGCAGGGTGCCGTAGAGCGCGTTGCCGACGATGGCCCCGCTGACGAAGTTGTTGCCCATCTGTGCGGGGTCCAGGGTACGGAGTTCGCTGAGGGTGAGTACCCGGGCGGACCCGCCGGCGACCGGCTTGCCCGTCGCCCCGGCGGCCCCCTCCCCGTCCTTGCCGGCTCCGCCCCCGCAGGCTGCGAGCAGGAGTGCCGCGGTGGCTACCGCGATCGTGGTGGAGCACCTTCTGTGCATCATCGTGGACCCCTTGTCATGGACGATCTCGGAGTTCGGCGGGGCTGCCCGGGAAGGGCACGGGCCGGACCGCGTCAGTCATGCGGACCACGACCGCGTCAGTCGCGCAGACCACGGTCGAAGCGGTGCCGCAGGTGGTCACCGGCCTGGTTGAGGGCTAGCACGGTCAGGAAGATGAACGCGGTGGGCACGAAGACGACGTGCGGGTAGTCGCCGATGGAGTCCTTGCCGTCGGAGATCATTCCGCCCCAGCGCGGTGCGGGCGGCGGGATGCCCATGCCGAGGAAGCTCAGTGAGCCCTCCGCCACGATCAGCGCGGCCATCACGACCGGCAGATAGGCACCCAGCGACGGCAGCAGGTTGGGCAGGATCTCCCGCGCCAGGATGCGCCGCCTGCTCGCCCCCATGTTGCGGGCGGCGGTGACGAACTCGCGGGAGGCCCAGGACAGTGTGTTGGCCCTGGCCAGCCGGATGAAGGTCGGCACGACCAGCAGCGTCAGCCCGATCATGATGGTCGGCACGCTGGGAGTGAGGACCGCGGCGAGCGCGAGGAGGAGGATCAGCGGCGGGAACGCCAGCATGGAGTCCGCGATCAGCCGGATCACCGAGTCGGTCCGGCCGCGGAGGTACCCGGCGCTCATGCCGAGTACGGTCCCGATCACCGAGCCGATCAGACCCGCACCCGCTCCGACCAGCAGCGAGACCCGGGCCCCGTGGACGCAGCGGGACAGCAGCGAGCGGCCGAGCTGATCGGTGCCGAGGAGCAGGTCGAGCGAGCCGAACTGCGGCGTCTGCCGGGGCTGGGCGACGGGACGGTCGTAGGGGGCCAGTGGGAGGACATCCGCGAAGAGGGCCGCGAGGACGATCACGGCGAGCCAGGTGTAGGCGATCGCCACGAGGATCGACCGGTCGCGGTGTCCGGCCGGGACGGTCGGCTCCGCCGCGCTGTCGACGCCGGTCCCGTTGCCGGGCGCCTTCGGGGCGGTGTGCTGCGCGCTCGTCATTCCGCGGCCGCCTTTCTGACTCTCGGATCCAGCCAGTGGTAACTGAGGTCGACCAGCGTGTTGATGAGGACGTAGACCACGACGACGAAGACCACGATGCCCTGGACCGAGACGAGGTCGCGGGAGACGATCGAGGACACGACGAGCTGACCGAGGCCGGGCAGCGAGAAGAGGATCTCGACGACGACGGTCCCGCCGATCAGCCGGCCCAAGTTGATACCGGCCAGCGTGATCAGGGAGAACGACGACGGCCGCAGCGCGTGGCGGAACATGACGTAGGCCGGACTCATGCCTTTGGCGCGGGCGGCGCCGATGAAGTCCTCGCGCAGGGTGGCGATCAGGTCCGCCCGGAGCGCGCGGTGGAAGGCCGCGATCTCGGTCAGGGCGATGGACAGGGCCGGAAGCAGGGCGCCGCGCAGGTTCGCTCCGAGGCCGTCCGTACTGACCCGGGACCACCCGCTGACGGGGAGCCCGCCCAGTTGCAGGGAGAAGATGTAGATCAGCAGGGGGCCCGCGATGAACGCCGGCACCGACAGCAGCACCGACGAGAGGGCGGTGGCGGCGCGGTCCACGGCGGACCCTTCCCGCGCCGCGGAGACGATGGCCAGGAGCACGGCGACGACCAGCGACAACGTCAGCGCGAGGGCCGCGAGTTCCAGTGTCACGGGCAGCCGGGCAAGGACGGCGTGCAGGACCGATTCATTGGTGACCGGCGAAGTGCCGAGATCGCCGGTGACGGCGTTCCCGAGCCAGTCGGTGTACTGGTGCCAGAGGGGCTGGTCCATGCCGAGGCTGGCGTTCAGCCGCGCGACCGCCTCCGGTGTGGCGTTCTCCCCCAGGATGACGGAAGCGGCCGATCCGGGCGCCAGACTCAGCAGCGCCACGGAACCCAGCGTGACCAGGATGATGACGACCAGACTGCGAAGGACTCGTCTCGCGGCGGTGAGCACCATGCGCCTCGCTTCCTTGTGGGTGGGGCTGAGGTGACATGTGACCGTCCGGTGGGGCGGGTGAGCACGCGCCGTACCGGAGTCGGCGCGATGGGAGCCCAGCATGGTGACGGTCCTGGCCCGATTGGCGGCGCGCGTCCGCTCAACGGAACAGATTGTCGGTACGACGGCGGGCGCGGCCGCCGGTACGGCCCGCCGTCGCGCCTTGTTCCGGGCATGCCGATGCCCCCGCCGCAGACGCGGCGGGGGCATGGACCGTACGGCTCAGAGGGTGGGTGTCAGGGCGCCTGAACCGCTATGCCCGAGGGCTGTTCAGGTAGGCCAGCACGGCCAGGACCCTGCGGTGTCCGCTGTCGCTCGGGGGCAGACCGAGTTTCAGGAACACGTTGCCGATGTGTTTGCTGACCGCGCGCTCAGTGACGACGAGCGTCCGGGCGATCGTCGCGTTGTCGTGGCCCTCGGCCATCAGCTTGAGCACCTCGCGTTCGCGCGGCGTGAGCGAGTCCAGGGGCGTGTCGCGGCGGCGGGTCAGCAACTCGGTGACGACTTCGGGGTCGAGAGCGGTACCTCCGGCGGCGACCCGCTCGAGCGCGTCGAGAAACTCGTCGACGCGGGCCACCCGGTCTTTGAGGAGGTAGCCCAGACCGCTGGCGCCGCTCTGGAGCAGTTCGGCGGCGTAGGACTCCTCGACGTACTGCGAGAGCACCAGCACGGGCAGACCGGGGATCTTCTGGCGTGCCTCACGCGCGGCCCGCAGCCCCTCGTCACGGAAATCCGGTGGCATCCGCACGTCGAGCACGGCGGCGTCAGGGCGGTGCTCCAACAGCGCTGGGAGGATCTCGGGCCCACTGCCGACCACGGCCACGGGCTCATGGCCGGCCGATCTCAGCAGCAGCACCAGCCCTTCCCTGAGCAGGGCGTTGTCCTCGGCGATCACCACACGCACGGCAACTCCACGACAATCACGGTCGGTCCTCCGACGGGGCTGGTCACGCTCAGACTGCCATCCAGCGCGGCGACGCGGCGGCGCATGCCGAGCACTCCTGTGCCGCCCGCCTCGTCCACCCCGCCGGCCCCTTCGTCCCTCACCTCGGCCCGCAGACCGGTACGCGTGCGCTCCAGATGGACGGAGGCCCGCAGAGACCCGCTGTGCTTGGCGGCATTGGTGAGTGCCTCGGCCACCACGAAATAGGTGGCCGCCTCCACGGCGGCGGGAGCGCGCACCCCGGGATCGTCCAGACCCGCTACGTTCAGGGTCGCGTCGAGCCCGCTACCGGCGGCCAGCGCCTGTACGGCGCCGACGAGTCCCCGGTCGGTGAGGATCGGTGGGTGGATGCCGCGTACCACGTGCCGCAGGTCGATCAGTGCCTCGTCGGCCAGATCCTGTGCTTCGTCGAGCATCCGGCGCGCGGTGCGGGGATCGCTCTCGTAGGCCCGCTTGGCCAGACCGATCCGCATGGACAAGGACACCAGACGGGCCTGGGTGCCGTCGTGGAGATCCCGTTCGATCCGGCGCAGCTCGGCACCGTGCGCGGCGACCGCGCCCGCCCTGGTCTGCGTCAGCTCCTCCACCCGGACGGCGAGCCGGACCTTCGGAGAAGGCTTGAGAAGGGCCTCGGACCAGCGGGCCTCCAGATCCGCGAGACGGGTGATGAGGGGCAGCACCACCGCCTTCCGACGCAGCATTCCGCACCACATTCCGTCGACGGCCAGCCCGAGGGGCCACAACGGCACCACAAGGAGTGCCAGCAGACCATAGAGACAGTAGGCGCTCAGCCAGCGCAGGTCGGCGTAAGTGCCGGGGTCCGTCACCGCGGCGCGCAGGCGCTCCCGGATGGTGCCGGTCAGCGGGAGGTACGCCTCCGGGATCTCCCGGCCCGTCCAGGCGGCCACCTGCCGGCGTTTCGCCCCGGCGATCCTGCGGATCAGCAGCACCGTCTCCGGCAGCATCCATGCCCCGACCACCGCCAGCGTGGCGACGACCGTGATGATCAGCACGGTGGTGAACAGGTAGAGGCCGAAAAGCATCGCTGCGGTCAGGACCGACTGGCCTGTGGCCCGTGCGGCCTGCCGCGTCGTTTTCCACATGCTGTCAACGTTAGATGAACGCGTGCCCACCTACAGGGGAGGGGCCGCCACCTCCTGGGTGTAGCTGGCTACACCCAGGAGGTGGGAGAACTCGAGGGAGGCTTCGGCGTGAGTCCGGACAGATGTGCAGAGGCGCGTGTTCGAATCCGGGGGCAACGGTTGGGCCGGTTCGGTGGTCGTAGGGAGCAATACCCGTAGGTCTCCCGCGTCCGCCACCGATGGCCCGTGTTCACTGGGTGGCCGGCGATGAGGCCTGTCTCCCTGGGAGGGTTCATGAGCCGTGTCGCCGTACCACCTGATGGCGGACGGAACGGCAGAGGTGGCGCCGCCCCAGCCGTCGCCGCCGCGCATGTTCCGCCGCGCGCACCCGTGCGGCGCGCCGCGAGCGGTGTCGCGGTCGTCGGGACCGTAGCCGTCCTGCTGGCGGGCGCCGGCGCAGCGGCCGGTGCCGTGGCTGGTGATCCGGTGGTCGAAGGTGCCACCGTCAACGGCGGACGTGACGTGATCGTGGGGATCACGCACGACGTGCGGTTCTCGGTCACGGTCACCGGAGCGGACGACTCCGGTCTGTCGTTCGCCGACGTGGACCTCAAGGGGCCGCACGGCGGCTTCTACACCACCGACGCCTTCTGCGAGACGGCGACGGCGTGCACGACGGTGTTCACCGTCAACGCCCACCTGGCCCCGGGCAGCGACGACCCCGTGGACCTGTCCAACGCACAGGCGGGCAGGTGGTCGGTCGACGCCCTGGTCGACGCCGGAGACGGCGACAGCGCCTTCGCCCCCGGTGTGGGCACGTTCGGTCTCAAGCGGGCCGCGCGGCTCACGGTCAACGCCTCGCCGGAGCCGGTGGCCAAGGGCGCCCGGATCACCGTCACCGGCAAGCTCGTGCGGGCCAACTGGGACACCTACCGGTACGCGGGCTACGCGGGCCGCGCCGTGCAACTCCAGTTCCGCCCGAAGAACAGCGACACCTACACCCCGGTGGCCACGGCGAAGACGAGTGCCACCGGTGCGCTGCGCACCACGGTCAAGGCGGTCAAGGACGGCTACTGGCGGTGGAACTTCGCCGGCACCGGCACCACCGGGCCGGCCAAGGCCGCCGGTGACTACGTCGATGTGCGGCCCTGAGAGGAGATCGCCTTCGCGGTGTTCCACCGCCGCCTCGGCGGTGACCAGCCGGCCCGGGAGAGGGCGCATCCTCCCCTTCTGACGCACCGACGGGCCGGACTGGCCCGACCCGGGGCCGGGTCAGGCCAGTCCGGCGGCGATGGCGCGGCGGACGGCGTCGGCCCGGTCCTGGATGCCGGCCTTGGCGAACAGGTTGTTGATGTGGGTCTTGACCGTGGCCTCGCTGATGAAGAGCTTCTCGGCGATGGCCCGGTTGGGCAGGCCCTGGCCGATGAGGGTGAGCACCTCGCGTTCGCGGCGGGTGAGGTCCGCGGGGAGTGGCTGCGCGTCGGCCGGCGGGCGCGTGCGGACGGTGGCCAGCAGGCGGTTCTGGACCTCGTGGTCGAGTACGGACTGTCCCGCGGCGGCGGCCCGGATCGCGCGCACGATGTCCTGGCGCCCCGCGTTCTTCGTCAGATAGCCGCGGGCGCCGGCACTCAGGGCCGCCAGGATCGAGTCGTCGTCGGCGAAGGTGGTCAGCACGACCACGGCCGTCCCCGGGTGCTCCTCGCTCAGCCGGCGGGTGGTCTCGGTACCGTCCATCACCGGCATGCGCAGATCCATCAGGACGACGTCGACGGGCGCGGCGGCCACGGCGGCGAGTACCTCGGTGCCGTCCGCGGCGGCGGCCACGACGTCGATGTCCTCGGTCAGGTCGAGCACCGCGGCCAGGGGCTCGCGGACGGCGGCCTGATCGTCGGCGACGATCACCCGCAACGGCTGCGGGTTCCGCGGTTCCAGCGGTTCCTGTGAGTAGTGCGGGTTCTGCGGGTTCTGCGGGTCCCGCGAGTTCTGCGGGTCCCGCGAGTTCTGCGGGTCCCGCGCCGATTGATTCGCCGTCATCCCTGAATCACTGCCTCCACCTGCCAGCCGCCGCGGTCCGGTCCCTCGGTGAGCGGCCCCGCGGTGAGGGTGCCGCCCAGCAGGGCGACGCGCTCGCGCATTCCTATCAGTCCCATGCCGCTGCCGGCACCCGCGGTCCCCGCACCGGCCGCGGGTCCGTTGCGGACGGCGAGGGTGGTCGAGGCGGCGTCGAACCTCAGCTCCACCGCTGTCCCGGCCCCGGGAGCGTGCCGGGCCGCGTTGGTCAGCGCCTCCTGCGCGATGCGCAGTACGTTCTGGGTGACCTGGACCGGCAGCTCGCGAACGGTCCCGGTGACGGTGAGCACCTCGCGGTGGCCGGACGACTCGATCATGGCGGTCAGGCTCTCCAGCAGCGGAAGGGAATCCTCACGCAGCGCGTGCACCGTCCACTGGGCCTGCTTCAAACTCTCCTTGACCAGGCTCTGCGCCTTGTTGTGCGCCGCGCGGACCTTCTCCAGGTCACCGGTGTCGATCAGGGCGTCCGCCAGTTCCAGGTGCATGTTGATCCCGGCCAGCGAGTGCGCCAGCACATCGTGGACGTCGCGGGCGATGCGGCCGCGTTCGGTGAGCACGGCCGTCCGCGCCTCGGCCCGCGCGGCCCGCTCGGCGGACTCGGCGGCCTCAAGTCTCGCCTCCACCGCCTGTTGCCTGCTGCGACCCAGGATTCCAGCCACCACCGGGATGCCCGTGCTGAGACCGAAGGTCCAGGTCAGCACCTCGTGATCGGGGCCGATGTAGAAGTAGAAGACGGCGCCGCACAGCAGGCTGGACAGGGCCGCGACCGCCAGGGCCGGCTTGAGGCGGAGGCGGTAGCCGGCGTGGCCGGCAAGGAAGTAGGCGAACAGATAGCCGGAGCCGCTGTCGCTCACCTTGAGCAGGGCGGCCGACGCCACGACACCGGTGGTCAGCCAGACCAGCGCGGCCCGGGGCGGGAAGGAGGGCGGCAGGTGTCTGGCCGTCAGGGCGGCGGAGTTGACCACCAGCAGGGCGACCACGGCCAGGCCCTGGCCACTGACGCCCACCGGCCGGACGGTGCCGACCGCGATGGCGATGATCAACAGGGTGACGGCCCACTGGAGAGAGGCGTCGTGCCGGGACACGACCCGGGGGCCGGGCTCCTGTTCGGGAGCCGGCCCGGGGGCTGGGCGATGGTCGGAAGCAGACACAGCGCGACGATAACCCGTACTCAGACCGCCCGGTCCGCGGCGACCGCCGCGGACCGTCCGTCCACGGCCGGCTCCCGCTGCTCCCGGACGGCCATGCGGCCGCGGACGAATATGGTGCCCAGCCGGGTGACCACCTCGGTGAGCGCCATCAGCACGAACGCGGCCACCCACGCGTCCCCGGTGGTGATCTGGTGGGCCACGCTGAAGCGGGCCACGTCGTCGGAGCCACCGTGGTCCACCCACAGCTGGAAGCCCATCCGCGCCCCCATGCCCAGCACCCACAGGATCGCGGAGACCGCGCCCGCCTTGATGAAGAGGTGCTCGCCGGCCCTGCGTATCCGGGTATAGACGCCGCCCGCGATGCCAAGAGCCGCGCCGACGGCGACCAGTGTGCCGATCAGCACCAGGTCGTTGCCGGCCGTGGGCACGCTGTCCAGGTAGCTGTGCGCGACGAACGCCACGATCGCCAGCGGGATCAGATACGACTTGGCGTCGAGGCGGCCCTCCCGCAACTGCCGGAAGACGACGAGGAGGAGGGCGATGTCGGTGATCCAGTCGGTCGTTGTCATGCTGCAAGCCTGCTGGCACAGGACCGTGCCCGCCTGGACCCACGGGTGGAACTTCGGGTGGAGACCGGTCAGCCCCGCTGGAGCCCCACCGCGCGGCGCGACGCGGAAACGGCCGGCGCCCACCGTGGTGGTGAACGGCGGCCCAAGGACTTCGGCCGATGCCGCCGCCACCCGGACCGGCCGCCGGCCACACCGGGACGGACATGATCAACCAGCAGGGAACCCCAACCGTCGCTTTCCGCACCAGGCGATATCGCTGGCACCTTGACGCACACCGGAACCCAGTGCACCCTTACTTGCAGGAATGCCGTTACCCCTTCCGGTCGGACCGTGCCGGGTTTGCCGGGTCGGCATATGAGCGAGTCGGCGCACAGAAGAGACCACACGTTTCCTGTCCCCCCTCTTTCCCAGTCCCCGTACCGGCTTTCCCCGTCCCCGTACCGGCCTTTCTCCGTTGCGAGTCGAACGGTCGCAGCCGAGCATGATGTGCCATCGCAGCACCCTGCCCGATCAGCCTGATGGGGCGCCTCATCGCACGCGACCGAAAGAATCCGGGGTGGGCCGTGAAAACGTCCGACGTGCTGATCAGCGGTCTGGGCTCCTTTCTTCCCGACCGGGTCCCCATCGAATGGGCGGTCGAACGGGATCTGATCGACCGGAGTGCCGCGGAGCAATACGGCATCACCAGCGTCACGGTCGCCGGTGACGTCCCCGCCCCCGAAATGGCCGTCCGGGCCTGCCGGCAGGCACTCGAACGGGCTGGACAGGACCCCGAGTCCCTCAGTCTGCTGCTCTACGTCAGCGTCTGGTACCAGGGCCCGCACGGCTGGTGCCCGCAGTACTACGTGCAGCGGCACACGGGCGCCGGCCGGGCCACCGCGGCCGAGGTCAGACAGGGCTGCATGGGCATGTTCTCCGCCCTGGAACTGGCGGCGAGTCATCTCATGGCCTCGCCCGAGCACGAGGCCGCGCTGCTCACCTCCGGCGACAACTTCACCTCCGACCTGCTGGAACGCTGGCGGTTCAGCCCGCACTTCGTCATGGGTGACGCCGGCTCGGCCATCGTCCTCAGCCGCCGCGAGGGCTTCGCCCGGCTCAAGTCGGTCAACGCGGTCACGCTCCCCGAGTACGAGGCCATGCACCGCGGGTCCGAGCCGCTGTTCCCGCCGGGGGCGGGCCGGGCGGGCCGGCTCGACTTCGGCGAGTCCAAACACCGCTGGCTCGACGGCCCGGACCGGGACCCGGCCGGCCCGCTGAAACTCGTCGCCGCCCAGGACGAACTCGTCAGCCGCACCCTCGAAGAAGCCGGCATCACCATGGACGACATCTCCCGTGTCGCCTACGCCAACGGGTCACGAGAACGCGTCGAAGACCGCGCGATGGTACCGCTCGGGCTGCCGATGTCCCTTTCCACCTGGGAACAGGGGCGTACCGTCGGCCATATCGGCGCCAGCGACCAGACGGTGGCACTCGAACAACTCCTGCACACCGGTGAACTGCGAGGCGGGGACCATTTCCTGATGCTCGGCGTCGGCCCCGGACTGAATATCGCCGCCGCCGTCATCGAGATCACCGAAACCCCGCACTGGTCCGCCGCCGGTCATGCCGCCGCTTCGTGAAAGGCGCCTCATGGATTTCAGCCTGAGCGCGGAACAACAGGAAATACATGCGCGGGTGCGGGCGGCCGCGCAAGAAATCAGCGACCCCCGCGGAATGCGG
The DNA here is from genome assembly GCF_040639815.1 of Streptomyces sp. NPDC023723. Classification (NCBI taxonomy): domain Bacteria; kingdom Bacillati; phylum Actinomycetota; class Actinomycetes; order Kitasatosporales; family Streptomycetaceae; genus Streptomyces; species Streptomyces sp. NPDC023723. The sequence continues at coordinate 48,394 of NZ_JBFAAP010000029.1, read as the reverse complement.
CAGTGGAAGGAACTGGCCCGCCTCGGTTTACCAGGGGCCGCCGTTCCGAAGGAGTACGGCGGCAGCGGTCTCGGCGCCCTCGACACGGCCCTGCTCTACGAGGGGGCGAGCGACGGCGGCGCGGACACCGGGCTGCTGTTCGCCGCGGCGGCCCACCTGTTCGCCTGCGCCAGGCCGATCGTGGAGTTCGCGTCCGCGCGGACCCGGGAGGCACTGCTGCCCGCCCTGTGCTCGGGCGACCTGATCGCGGGCAACGCCATGACGGAACCGGACGCCGGATCGGACATCTCCCGGCTGGCGACCACGGCCACCAGGGTCGACGGCGGGTATCTCCTCGACGGCGTCAAGAGCTTCGTCAGCAACGGCCCGTCCGCCGGCCTCTACGTCACCTACGCCACCACCGACCCGGACGGCGGCTATTTCGCCGCCACCGCCTTCGCCGTGGACCGCGACAGCCCGGGACTGGTCGCGGGCGAGCCGCTGGACAAGTCCGCGCTGACCGCCTGCCAGGCGAGCGAGGTCCGCTTCACCCGGTGCTTCGTACCGGACGACCGGGTGCTGGGCAGCCCGGGCCAGGGCCACCTGGTGTTCCAGACCTCCATGCGCTGGGAGCGGTCCTGCCTGTTCGCCCTCTACCTCGGCCAGCAGGAACGGCTCATCCGGCACTGCGTGCGGCACGCCCGGCAGCGGCGGCAGTCCGGCAAGCGGCTCGCCGACCTCCCGCCGGTCGCGGACCGGCTGGCCGACATGAAGCTGCGGCTGGAGAGCGGACGGCTGCTGCTCTACCGGGCGTGCGCCGAGATCGACGCCGGCGGTGACCCCGGCCTGTGGGTCGCCCTCGCCAAGCTCGCCGTCTCCGAGGCCGCCGTCGCCACCGCCCTCGACGCGAGCCGGATCTTCGGCGGCCGGGCCTTCCTGACGGAGTACGGCATCGAGGAACACCTGCGCGACGCCGTCCCCGCGACGACGTTCTCCGGCACCTCCGACATCCAGCGTCAGCTGATCGCCCGGGAGATGGGACTGTGACCCCACCGGAGCCCGCGCACCTGCACCGCCTGGTGGCGGACGCCGCCGCCCGCACCCCCGACGCGCTCGCGGTCCGCGACCTGACCACCGCCCTCACCTACGCCGGACTCGACGCGTGCGCCGGCACGTATCTGGCCGCGCTGCGCGCCCACGGCGTCCGGCCCGGCGACCGGGTCCTGGTGTGGACGGACAAGACGGCCGACGCGGTGGCCGTCGCCCAGGCGGTGCTGCGGTGCGGCGCGATCCACGTGCCCGTCCCCCGCGACAACCCCCGCGAACGGGTGGCCCGCATCGCCGCCGACGCCCGCCCGGCGCTGATCGTCACCGACCACACCGACCAGGTCCCCGGCACGACCTGCGTGCCCTGTGCGGACCTGCGGCGCGGCGCGGCGCACCTGCCGCAGAGCGCCCCGCACCCCGCCCGGCCGTCCGACCCGGCGTACATCCTGTACACCTCGGGGTCGACGGGCGTCCCGAAGGGCGTCTGCGTGAGTCACGGGGGCGCGCTGGCCTTCGTCGACTGGGCCTGCCGGGAACTGGCCCTCACCCCGGCCGACCGGCTGGCCAACCACGCCGCGTTCAGCTTCGACCTGTCCGTCTTCGACCTCTACGCGGCCTTCCGCGCCGGCGCGTCGGTCCACCTCGTGGGTGCGGCCCTCGCCCGGGCCGCGCAGCCCCTGGTCGACTTCCTGCTGGAGAGCCGGATCACCATCTGGTACTCGGTGCCGTCCGTGCTGGTGCTGATGGCCGAGTACGGCGAACTGCTGGAGCGCGGCCCCGGCGCCCTGCGCGCGTGCGTCTTCGCCGGCGAACCGTTCCCGCTGAATCCGTTGAAGGACCTGCGCCGCGCCTGGCCCGCCGGCGTCCGCATGCTGAACTGGTACGGCCCGACCGAGACCAACGTGTGCACCTCGTACGAGGTGACCGCCGCCGACCTCACCCGTACCGGACCCGTGCCGATCGGCACGCCGGTCGCCGGGAACACGGTGACGCTGGACGGCGGCGAGATCGTGGTGGACGGCCCGACCGTCATGCTCGGCTACTGGGGCGCACCGCCGCACCGCGGGCCGTACCGGACCGGTGACCTCGGCCGGTACGACCCGGGCGGCCTGCTGGAGTACCGGGGCCGCACCGACGACATGGCCAAGGTCCGCGGCCACCGCGTCGAGCCCGCCGAGATCACCGGCGTACTCGCCGCCCACGAGGCGGTGCGGGACGCGGCGGTCGTCGTCCTGGGCGCCGGCCCGGACGCCCGGCTGCACGCCTTCGTGGTCCCCGAGACCGGCCGCGGCCCCGGATACACCGAACTGCGCCGGCACTGCGCGCGCCACCTGCCGCCGTACATGGCCATCGACGCGCTGCACACCGTCGACGCCTTCCCGCGCACCGCCAACGGCAAGGTCGACCGCGCCGCGCTGGCCGGCCTGCTGACGGTCCCGGCGACCCGGGGAGCTGGCACATGACGGGCGCGAGCAGCTGGGACGCCTTCTGGTCGGCGCTGCCCGCCGAACCCGGCGCCGCCCTGTGGGACTCCGCGCCGGAACTGACCGCGGCCCGGCACCTGCCGCTGTTCCGCGACCACATCGACCCGGCCCTGCCGCTGGTCGACCTCGGCTGCGGCAGCGGACGGCAGACCCGGTGGCTGGCCCGGCACTTCCCCAGGGTCGTCGGAGTGGACATCGCCGAGGCCGCGGTGGAACTGGCCGCCGCCACACATCCCGCGCCCAACGTCACCTACCGCCGTGCCGACGTCCTCGACGAGGACACCGCGGCCGCCCTGCGCGCCGAGTGCGGCGACGTCAACGTCTACCTGCGCGGCGTCCTGCACCAGCTCGCCCCCGGCGACCGGGGCAGGATGCTGACGGCCGTCGCGCGCCTGCTCGGCCGAACGGGCGTCCTGTTCGCCCAGGAGCTGACCGAGCGCACCGGCTGGTACGTCGCCGAACTGCTGGCCGGCGGGGCGCACCTGCCGAAGACGGCCGGTCTGGCCGCCCACTTCGACTTCGGGGCCCGCGTCGCCCCCGCCCACGACGGCCGGTTGCGGCTGCTGTTCGAGCAGTACGGACTCGCCGTCGTCGACGACGGCGACATCGCCCTGCACACCACGGAGCACACCCCCGACGGACAGCCGCTGGAGCTGCCGACCACCTACCTCGTGGCACGTGCGCCGGCCCGGCCGTGACTGGCGCGCACATCTTTGGAGGAACCCATGACCGACCTCGACCGCACCACCCTGCTGGACCAGTTGCTCACGTACGTGCGGGAGGAACTCGCGACGGGGGTGCCGGCCGACGAGATCACCCCCGACGCCCCGCTGCTGGAGCTGGGCGTCCTGGACTCGGTACGCACCGCCCGGCTGCTGGCCCACATCCGGACCGTCCACGGCATACGTGTGCCGCCCGTCCACATGACCGGTGAACACTTCCGCACCCTGGAGACGATCACCGATCTGGTCCTGCGCCTGCGCTCGCAGACCGCCGCCCGCTGACCCGGCCCCAAGGAGATCAGATGACGTACGACTACGACATCGGCATCATCGGCGGCGGCCCGGCCGGCTCCACCGCCGCGTCCTACCTCGCCAAGGCCGGTCTGTCGGTGGCGGTCTTCGAGGGGGAGTTCTTCCCCCGGGAGCACGTGGGCGAGTCCCTGGTGCCGGCCACCACGCCGGTGCTGCTGGAGATCGGCGCCATGGACAAGATCGAGGCGGCGGGCTTCCCGCGCAAGTACGGCGCCGCGTGGACCTCGGCCAACGCCGACGACGTGGACCCGCTCGGCTTCCAGGTCCACGACCACGGCCTCGGCGCCGCCGACGTGCTGTTCAACGAACGCGACCAGCTGGGCGTGGACCGCGACCACACCTTCCACGTCGACCGCGGCCGGTTCGACCACATCCTGCTCAAACACGCCGAGAGCCTCGGCGCGAAGGTGTACTCCGGGGTCCGGGTGCGCGGCGTCGACTTCACCGACACCGACCGTCCGGTGCTGAAGGCGGGGCTGGGCGCGGGCACCGCCGAGGTGGCGGTGCGGATGGTCGTCGACGCCAGCGGACGCGGCACCCTGCTGGGCCGGCAGCTGGGGGTCAAGGTGCCCGACCCGGTGTTCAACCAGTACGCCGTGCACAGCTGGTTCGAGGGCTTGGACCGGGAGGCGCTGGCCAACGACGAGAACCAGGCCGAGTACATCTTCATCCACTTCCTGCCGCTCACCGACACCTGGGTGTGGCAGATTCCCATCACCGACACCATCACCTCGGTCGGGGTCGTCACGCACAAGGCCCGGTTCAAGCAGAGCGCGGGCGATCTGGAAGGGTTCTTCTGGGACTCGGTGGCCAGTCGTCCGCTGCTGCACGACACGCTGAAGAAGACCGAACGGGTCCGCCCCTTCAAGGCCGAGGGCGACTACAGCTACGGCATGCGCAAGGTGTGCGACGACGCGATGGTGATGATCGGCGACGCCGCCCGGTTCGTCGACCCGATCTTCTCCAGCGGGGTCAGCGTCGCCATGAACAGCGCCCGGCTGGCCTCGGCCGACATCATCGCCGCCGCCGAGGCCGGCGACTTCAGGGCCGCCCGCTTCGAGAACTACGTGACGAAACTGCGGCGCGGGGTCTCCAGCTGGTACGAGTTCATCTCGCTGTACTACCGGCTCAACATCCTCTTCACCGCCTTCGTCCAGGATCCCCGCTACCGCATCGACGTGCTCAAACTCCTCCAGGGCGACGTCTACGACGAACAGGAACCGGCCGCGCTGACCGCGATGCGCGACTTCGTCGCCGCCGTCGAGGCCGACCCCGGACACCTCTGGCACCCGCTGCTCGGCAGGATGAAGGTGTCCCCCGACTCCCGGGCCCTGTTCTGACCGCGCCCTGGGCGGTGCTGTTCGACCTGGACGGCACGCTCGTCGACACCGAACCCCTGCTGCACCAGTGCCTGTCGGAGGTGCTCGGCACGGCCGGCGTACCGCCCGGGGCGGTCCGGCCCGAGGAACTGCGCGGCCGGGACGTCGCCGGGAACCTGGCCCGGCTGTGCGGCCTCGCCCGCCCGCCGCTGGACCCCGGGGAGCTGTACGCGCGGGTCAGCCGCCGCCTGCTGGACCGGCTGCGGCCCGGGATCGCCCCGCTGCCCGGAGCCGTCGGCCTGCTCCGGTCGCTGCGGCGGGCCGGCGTCCCGTGCGCGCTGGTGTCGTCCTCCTACCGGGCGCTGGTGGACGCGGCCCTGCCCTCGCTGGGGGACGCGGCGTTCGCCGTGACCGTGGCGGGCGACGAGGTCACGCACCCGAAACCGCATCCGGAGCCGTACCTGGTGGCCGCCGCCCGGCTCGGCGTCGCGCCGGACGCCTGCGTCGCCGTGGAGGACTCGGCCGCCGGACTGCGCTCCGGCCGGGCCGCGGGCTGCGCCACCGTCGCGGTCGCGGCCACGGCCGAGCCGGTCACCCTCGCCGTACCGGACCTGACCGCACTGACCGTCGCACGGCTCAGAGAAACCACGCAGAGAAGAGGCGCCCCGACATGAAGCCCGCCAACGTCTTCCTGGCCGGCCTGGGCTGCTGGCTGCCCGAGCCCTACCCGGCGGCCGAGGCGGTCGCCGCCGGCCTGTACGACGCCACGGTGCACGCCGAGAGCGGCCTGCGCGGGGTGCTCGTGGCCGGACCGGAGGCACCGCCCGACATGGCCGTACGGGCCGCCCGCACCGCGCTGGAGCGGTCACCGGGCGGCGCCGCGGCGATCGGTACGGTCCTGCACGGCTCGACGTTCTACCAGGGCCCCGAGATGTGGTCGCCGGCCGCGTACATCATGCGGGAGCTGGGCATCGGCGGAGCCGGCGGTACGGAGATCCGCAACGGCTGCAACAGCATGCTGACCGGCGTCGAACTGGCCGCCGGCCTGCTGGCGCACCAGCCGGCGGACCGGCCGGACATCCTGCTGACCACGGCGGACAACTTCAACTCCCCGCTGTTCAACCGGTGGAACAGCGGACCGATGGGCGTGATCGCCGCCGACGCGGCCAGCTCCGTCGTGATCAGTCCCACCGACGGCTTCGCCCGGGTCGAGGCGGTCGTCTCCCGGGTCTACCCGCAGTTCGAGGCGATGGCCCGCGGCGACGAACCGCTCTTCCCTCCCACCGGGTCCACCGGCCACCGCGTCGACCCCGTGGAACGCGCCCAGCAGTTCAACGAGCGGGTGCGCGAGACCGGCGGCCCGGGCGTCGCCGACGGCATCGCCCGGGCCTGCGCCGAGACCGTGCGGGCCGCTCTGGACGAGGCCGGGATCAAGGGCCCCGACCTGCGCTGGGTGCTGGTGCCCAACGGCGACGAGGCCACCACCCGCAACTGTGCCACCGAACCGCTGGGCCTGGACATCACCCGGTCGCAGTACGAGTTCGGCCGCGACATCGGGCACGCCTCGGCCAGCGACCAGTTCATCGCCCTCGACCACCTGCTGCGCACCGGACGGCTCGACGCGGGCGACCACGTGCTGCTGTTCGGCGGCGCCCCGGGCTGGTCGGCCGTCGCCGTGGTGCTCACCGTCCACGCGCTGCCGCCCTGGACCGAGTGAGTGCGAGGAACCGACGATGCCGAAGCCGACAGGAGGTGCCGCGTGACGGCGCAGCAGCAGGACCCGGCCGCCCCCGCCCCGGAACCCATCGCCATCGTGGGGATGGCCTGCGAGTTCCCCGGCGCGGGCGACGTCCGGGCGTTCTGGCGGATGCAGCTCGACGGGGTCGACGCCACCTCGGACGTCCCCGCCGACCGCTTCCCGGTCGACGTCTTCCACGACCCCCGCCCCCGCACCCCGGGTCGGATCATCAGCCGCCGGGGCGGTTTCCTGCCCGACATCCGGGGCTTCGACGCCGCCTACTTCGGGGTCTCCGGCCGCGAGGCCGCCCACATGGACCCGCAGCAGCGGCTGCTCCTCCAGACCGCCGCCCAGGCCGTACGGGACGCCGGCCTGACCCGGGACCAGCTCGCCGGCAGCCGCACCGCCGTGGTCGTCGGACAGCGCACCGCCGAGTACTGGGACCTGCTGCGCGCCGCCGGGGCACTGGACATCTACGCCAACACCGGCACCTCGCGCAGCGTCCTGTCCGGCCGCCTGTCGTTCTTCTTCGACCTGCGCGGCCCGAGCACCTCCGTCGACACCGCCTGCTCGTCCTCGCTGGTCGCCGTGCACCAGGCGTGCGCCGCGCTGCGCGCCGGGGAGGCCACCCTCGCGCTGGCCGCCGGGGTCAACCTGGTGCTCACCCCCGAGGAGAGCATCACCTTCTCCCAGGCGGACATGCTCGCCGCGGACGGCCGGTGCAAGTTCGGTGCCCAGGACGCCGACGGATTCGTCCGCAGCGACGGCGTCGGCGTCGTCGTACTCAAGCCGCTGGCCCGGGCCGAGGCGGACGGCGACCGCGTGCACGCCGTCATCCACGGCTCCGCCGTCGAGAACGAGGGCCGCAGCAGCGGCTATCTCATGACGCCCTCCGAGACCGCGCAGATCGACACCATGCGGCGCGCCTGCGCCCGGGCCGGCGTCGACCCGCGCGCCGTCGGCTTCGTCGAGGCGCACGGCACCGGCACACCCACCGGCGACCCCATCGAACTGCGCGCCCTGGACGCCGTGTACGGCACCGGGACCGGGCGCACGGCGGCGGACCCGCTGCTGGTCGGCTCGGTGAAGACCAACATCGGGCACACCGAGGCCGCCGCCGGCATCGCGGCCCTCATCCGGGCGGCGCTGTGCGTGTCGCACGGCACCGTCCCGCCCGCCCTGCACAGCAGCCGGCCGACCGACGCCGTGGACTGGGACCGCATGGCCCTGCGCATTCCGCGGGCCGCCCGCGAGTGGGGCCAGGACGGCACCCCGCGGCTCGCCGCCGTCAGCTCCTTCGGCATCTCCGGCACCAACGCCCACGTCGTCCTCGGCGAACACCGCCCCGCGCCCGTGCCGGCCCCGGCCGGCGGGCCACGCCCGTACCTGCTCGCGCTGTCCGCCCATGATCCCGGCGCACTGCGTCAACTGGCCGCCGCCTACGCCGACTTCCTCGGCCCGGACGGCGAGGGCCGCCACCATCTGCTGCGCGACGTCAGCTTCAGCACCCTGACCCGCAGCGCCCACCACCGGCACCGCCTGACCGTCCTCGCCCACGACCACGACCAGGCCGTACGGCAACTGCGGGGCGACCGCCCGATCGCCGCCGCCGCCGGACCCGGTACCCGGTGGAAGACCGTCTTCGTCTTCCCCGGCCAAGGCTCGCAATGGGCCGGCATGGGACGCGAACTGCTGCGCACCCAGCCCGTCTTCCGGGAGACCGTCGAGGAGTGCGACCGGCACGTCCGCGCCGAACGCGGCTGGTCGGTGATCGAGCAGCTGACCGGCGCCGACGACGAGCCGGACTGGCCGATCGACGTCGTACAGCCGCTGCTCTGGGCGGTGGAGGTCGGCCTGGCCGCGCTGTGGCGGTCCTGGGGCGCCGAACCCGACGTGGTGATCGGCCACAGCATGGGCGAGGTCGCGGCGGCCTGCGCCGTGGGCGCGCTCAGCGTCGCCGACGGCGCCGCCGTGATCTGCCGCCGCAGCGCCCTGCTGAAGACCATCGCCGGCACCGGGTCCATGGCCGCCGTCGACCTGCCCGCCGACGAACTGCGCCGTGAACTGGACGGCGTACCCGACGTCGACGTCGCGGTGAGCAACGGCCCGCGCCGCACCATCGTCTCGGGCAGCGCCGCGGCGGTGGCGAAGATACTGGAGACCCTGTCCGCCCGGGACGTCTTCACCCGGACCGTCAAGGTCGACGTCGCCTCGCACAGCAGCCATGTCGACCCCCTGCTGGACGAGCTGCGCACCATCCTGGCGGCGGTCCGGCCGCGGGACGGGCGGACCCCGCTGCGCTCCACGGTGACCGGGGGCCTGCTGACCGGCGCGGAACTCGACGCGGACTACTGGGTGCGCAACCTCCGCGACGAGGTCCGCTTCCACGCGGCCGTCGACGCCGAGACCGCCGCTCCCGGCCCGGTGGCGGTCATCGAGATCAGCCCGCACCCGGTCCTCGCCGCGGCCGTCAAGGAGTGTCTGCCCGCCGAACGCACCGACCACCAGGTGACGCCCTCGCTGCTGCGCGCCACCGACGACCTGACCGCCCTGCTGACCTCGGCCGCCCAGCTCCACCAGGCCGGCTACCCGCTGCGCCTGGCCGCGCTGGTCGACAGCCCGGCCGTCTGCCTGGGTCTGCCCGCCTACCCCTGGCAGCGCACCGAGTTCTGGTACGAGGAGCCGCCCACCGCGACACCGGCCGCGGGCACCGCCCCGGGACCCCACCCCCTGCTCGGCCGGCACACCGCCCTCGACGACGGCACCCACCGCTGGGAGGGCCCCCTCGACCTGGCCGGCAACGCCTACCTCCTCGACCACCAGGTGCAGAACCTGGTCATCCTCCCCGGCACCGCCTACCTGGAACTGGCCCTGGCCGCCGCCGCCCGCGTCACCGGCCCCGGACCCGCCCTCAGGGACATCCACTACGACAAGGCGCTCTTCCTCGCCCGAGGGGCCGAACCGCCCCGGCTGCGGGTGACTCTGCGCCCGTCGGCACCGGGCTGGACCTTCGACATCGCCACCGCCGACGGCACCGAGTGGACGCGGCACGCGCACGGCCGGGTCGAACCCGCCCCCGCCGGCGCCGCACCACCGCCCCCGGCCCCGCCCCACCGGACCGCCGAACGCCTCCCCGCCCGCCTCACCGGCACCGAGTTCTACCGCCGGTTCGCGGCCCGCGGCAACGACTGGCACGGCGTCTTCCAGGGCATCGCACAGGTGTGGCACGGCGACGGTGAGGCGCTGGCCAAGATCGCCGTACCGGACCGGCTGACCGGCCGCGAACACCACCACGCCCACCCGGCGGTCCTCGACGCCTGCGGCCAGCTCCTCGCGGCCACCCTGCCCGACACCACCGCCCCCGGCGACCAGCACGCCTTCGTGCTGGGCTCGATCGACGCCTTCCGCCTGCACGGGCCGCTGACCGGCAGCACCCTGTACAGCCACGCGGTGCGGCGCGAACTGACCGCCGGACACTTCAGCGGCGACCTTGTCATCAGCGACGAACAGGGCACCCCCCTGGCCGAGTTCACGGGCCTGCGCATCCGCTGGCTCGTGCCCCGCGAGCAGCCCGGACACTTCACCGACTGGCTGTACCGGCCCCGCTGGACAGCGGCCCCCGCCCCCGCGGCACCGCCGCGGCCGGCAGCCGGCGCCTGGCTGGTCCTCGAGGACGAGGACGTCGGCCCGCGCGTCGCCCCGGCCCACGGCGCCCGGATCGCCGTACGCCCCGGCGAGCGGTACGCGCGCGACGACGACGGGACGTACCGCATCGATCCGTCCCGCCTCGACGACTACGCCCGGCTGTTGTACGAGACCGGCCGGGACCACCCCGGGGGCATCGCCGCCGTCGTGCACCTGTGGAGCCTGCGGCCGACCGGGCCGGCGGGGACGGTACCGCTGGGCCTCGGCAGCGCGCTGCTGCTGGAACAGGCGCTGTCCGTGGCGCGGAGCGCCGGCCCGCGCCCCCGGCTCGTGCTCGTCACCCGGGGTGCCGAGGCGGTCTCCGCGGCCGACGGGGCGCCCGACCCGGAACAGGCGGCGGTACGGGGCTTCGGCCGCACGGCGGCGAGCGAACTGCCCGTCGTCCCGCACACCCTGATCGACCTGGACCCGTCCCGGGGCGCCGAACAGGCGGCGGCCCTGAGCCGGGAGATCACGGCCGCCGGCCCCGCCGAGGACCAGATAGCGCTGCGCTCGGACACCCGGTACGTCCTGCGCCTGCGCCGCGTCTCACCGGCGGGGCGCGTTTCCGGGACCGCGCCGCCCCGGACCGCGCCGGCCGCCGACGAGGTGCGCATCGTCCCGTCCCGGTCGTCCCGCTGGGGAACCGCCGGCACGGTGACGGCCGTCGGCACCGCGGTACGCGGACTGACCGTGGGCGACCACGTGGTCGCCGTGGCGTCCTCCGGGCCGGCTCCCCAGGTCCACGCCGACCGCCGGCTGACCCACCGTCTGCCCAGCGGCCTCGACGACGCCGAGGCCGCCACCCTCCCGGTCCCCTACCTGACCGCCTGGTACGCCCTGATGGAACCCGCTCCGCTCCGCGCGGGCGACAAGGTCCTCATCCACGCGGGCACCGGACCGGTCGGCCTGGCCGCGATCCAACTGGCCCGGTGGCGCGGTGCCGAGGTGCACGCCACCGCCGGCGGCGCGGACGAACGGGCCCTGCTGCGGGCCCTGGGCGCCACCCAGGTCGCCGACATCGACGGGGACTTCGCCGGCCGGCTGCTGTCCGGCACCCGGGGCACCCGCATGGACGTCGTCCTCGACGCATCGGCCGGGACACCCGTCGACCAGAACCTGAGCCTGCTCGCCCCGTACGGGCGCCTGGTATCCCTCGCGCCGACGGCGTCCGGGTCCGGGTCCGGGTCCGGGTCCGCCGGGAACCTGCCGCACAACGCCTGTCTGCGGATCCTGGACACCGCCGCGTACTGCCGCGAGCAGCCCGAGCGGGCCGGCGAACTGCTCGGCCGGGTACTGCGCCTGGTCGCGGCCGGCGAACTGGCGCCACTGCCGCTCGACCCGCGTCCGGCCGACCTCGCCGCCCCGGCGACGCCCCCGTCCCCGCCGTCCCCTCCCTCCCCGCCGTCCCCACCGTCCCCGCCGTCCCGCATGCGGCCGGACGCCACCTACCTGGTGACCGGCGGCGCCGGCGGCATCGGCTCCGAACTGGCCCGCTGGCTCGTGGCACGCGGCGCCCGGCATCTGCTGCTCACCGGCCGCACCGTGCCCGGCCGGACCGCGGGCCCGGGGGACGACATCACCACCCTGCTGACCGAACTGCGCGGGCGGGGCGCCGAGGTCCAGTACGCCCCGGTGGACGCGGCGGACGAAACGTCGATGAGCCGGCTGATCGAGACCCGCCGTGCCGCCGGCCGCCCACCGGTCCGGGGTGTCTTCCACACCGCGGGCGTGTTCCAGTACCGGCCGGTCGCCGACACCACGCTGCGCGACCTGCGGACCGTCCTGCGCCCCAAACTGGACGGCGCTCGTGTCCTGGACCGCCTCTTCGACGCCGACCTCGACCACTTCGTGCTGTTTTCCTCCGGCAACGCCCTGCTCGCCTCGCCCCACGTCGCGGCGGGCGCCGCCGGCAACGCGGCCCTCGACGCGATCGCACGCGGCCGCCGCAGCCGGGGCTACAAGGCTCTCGCCGTCGGCTGGGGTTTCTGGACCGGTCGCGGCATGGCCGCCGAGGCGGGCACCGAACTGGGCCGGAACCTGATCCCCCGGGGCATGTCCGGTTTCACCCCGGCGGAGGGACTCGCGGTCCTCGACCACCTGCTGGCCACCGGCGCGGACGACACCCTGGTCATGCCGGTGGACTGGGCACGGTGGCGGGCCTCCTACCCTGCCGCGGCGGCCTCCCCGTTCCTCCGGGACGTCGTCACCGGCGACGGCACCCCGGAGACACCGGCCGCCCCCACGCCCGAGCCCGCCCCCGCCCCTGCCCCTGCTGCATCCGCGCCGGCGCCCGCCCCGGTCCGAGCCGTTGTCCAGTCCCCCGCTCCCGACCTCCCCACCGACCCGGCGGCGCTGTTCCGGTCCGGCGTCGCGGCCATCCTCCGCGTCGACACCGACCGTCTCGATCCGGACCTGGATCTGACCAGCCAAGGACTCGACTCACTGATGGCGGCCCAGTTGCGACAGGAGGTGCAGCGTTCGCACGGTGTGCTGCTGCCGGTCGGCAAGATCCTCAGCCGGACGACGCTGCGCGAACTGACGGACCACCTGCTCGCCGCGTCCCGTCCCTGACGAGCGTCGCGGCGCCGCGGGCGGCTGGACGTCGCCCCGGCGGCCTTTGAGGGGGAGCCGGAAGAAGGGCGAGCGCCGTCGTTCAGCCGCCGCAGGCGCAGCCCGCCGCCGCCGGCGCGGTGGTCTCCTCCTGCCCGGCGCAGCAGGCGTCCCCGCCGCCGACGGGGCTCTTGCCCAGCTGGCCGGCGTCGGCCTTGACGGTGTAGACCTCCCAGGGCTCCTTGCCGGGGCCGGTCACCCAGACCTTGTCCTGGAGTGCGTAGCAGCAGGAGGTGTCGTTCTCCTCGAACGTCGCGAGCCCCGCTGCCTTGAGGCGGTCGGTGGCCGCGGCGACCTCGTCGGTGCTCACCACCTCGACGCCTAGATGGTCCAGGCGGGTTTCCTGGCCCGGCTCGCCCTCGATGAGGACGAGCTTGAGCGGCGGGGTGGTGATCGCGAAGTTGGCGTAGCCGGGGCGTCGCTTGGCGGGCTCGACGCCGAACAGCTTGGAGTAGAAGGCCACCGACGCTTCGAGGTCGGCGACGTTGAGCGCGAGCTGGACACGGGACATGACGATCTCCCGATCAGGTTGTATTGATGTCTCTCGATTCAACCTTGCGCCCTGGATCGATAAACGTCAGCATAGAAGCATGTCGAAACACGAACTGGCGGTGCTCGGGCAGGACGGCGTCGAGGGCTGCTGCCCCACCCTGCTGACCGCCCCGCTGGACGAGGACCGGGCCGAGACGCTGGCGAAGGTGTTCAAGGCGCTGGGCGACCCGGTCCGGCTGAGGCTGCTGTCGATGATCGCCTCCCGTGCGGGCGGGGAGGTCTGCGTCTGCGACCTGACCCCCGCCTTCGACCTGTCCCAGCCGACCATCTCCCACCACCTCAAACTGCTGAAGCAGGCCGGTCTCATCGACTCCGAGCGGCGCGGAACCTGGGTGTACTACCGGCTGCTGCCGCAGATGACCGACCTTCTCGCGCAGGTTCTCACCCGCCCCGCCGAGCAGCCGCTGCCCGAGGCCGCAGCTGCCGGAGCCACATCTGCCGAGGCCGCATCTGCCGGAGCCACATCTGTTGGCGCCGCCTCATGAGCGCCGAATCCGCCACCGCGGCAGCGCCCGCGGGGCGGGTCGCCGGGCGGCTGTCCTTCCTGGACCGGTTCCTCGCCGTGTGGATCCTCACCGCGATGGCGGCCGGCCTCGGCCTGGGCCGCCTGGTGCCCGGCCTGGGGGACACGCTCGCGAAGGTCACCGTCACCGGCGTCTCGCTGCCGATCGCGTTCGGCCTGCTCGTGATGATGTACCCAGTGCTCGCCAAGGTCCGCTACGACCGCCTCGACACCGTCACCCGCGACCGGCGCCTGCTGATCCCGTCCCTGGTCCTGAACTGGGTCGTCGGCCCGGCCCTGATGTTCGCCCTGGCCTGGATCTTCCTGCCGGACCTGCCCGAATACCGAACGGGCCTGATCGTCGTCGGCCTCGCCCGCTGCATCGCCATGGTCGTCATCTGGAACGACCTGGCCTGCGGCGACCGCGAGGCAGCCGCCGTCCTGGTCGCCCTGAACTCCGTGTTCCAGGTGTTCGCGTTCAGCCTGCTGGGCTGGTTCTACCTCTCCGTGCTCCCCGGCCGACTCGGCCTGGCGCAGACCGCGCTCGACGTGTCCGTCGCGGAGATCGCCCGCAGCGTGCTCATCTTCCTCGGCGTCCCGCTGCTGGCCGGGTTCCTCACCCGCCGCCTGGGCGAGAAGGCCAAGGGACGCGCCTGGTACGAGGCGAAGCTGATCCCCCGTATCGGGCCGTTCGCCCTGTACGGACTGCTGTTCACCATCGTCGTGCTGTTCGCCCTCCAGGGCGACGCCATCACCTCGCAGCCTCTCGACGTCGCCCGGATCGCGCTGCCGCTGCTGGTGTACTTCGCCCTCATGTGGGCCGGGTCCCTGGCCGTCGGCCGCGCCGTCGGACTCGACTACCCGAAGGCGGCCACGCTGGCGTTCACGGCCGCGGGCAACAACTTCGAGCTGGCCATCGCGGTCGCCATCGCCACCTTCGGCGCCACCTCCGGCCAGGCCCTGGCCGGAGTCGTCGGACCCCTCATCGAGGTACCCGTCCTCATCGGCCTCGTCCACGTCGCCCTGGGCGCCCGCCGTTTCTTCCCCCAGCCGGTCCCGGCGGTCCGGCCGGCCGGCTCCCCGGAAAGCTCCGCCCATGTCTGAGACCAAGCCGTCCGTGCTGTTCGTGTGCGTCCACAACGCGGGCCGCTCCCAGCTGGCCGCCGCCTTCCTCACCCACCTCGGCACAGGCCGGGTCCAGGTCCGCTCGGCCGGCTCGGCCCCCGCTAGCACGGTGAACCCGGCCGTGGTGGAGGCTCTGGCCGAGGTCGGCATCGACATCTCGGCCGAGACGCCCAAGGTTCTCACCACCGAGGCCGTGCAGGCGTCCGACGTGGTGATCACCATGGGCTGCGGCGACGCCTGCCCCTACTTCCCCGGCAAGCGGTACCTGGACTGGCAGCTCGACGACCCGGCCGGACAGGGCATCGCCGCCATCCGGCCGATTCGCGACGAGATCGAACGCCGCATCCGCGGCCTGCTCGCCGAGCTCGGCATCGAGGCGAGGTCAGAGACGACGAGTTCGGCATGCGGACCGAAATCCGGCGGACCTCCGGCGGACGAAGTGGAGTGAAGACGGGCCCTGAATGACCCTAGATGGCGGCCCCGGCCTGGAGGTCGAAGGGGACGCCTGTGAGCTGTTCACTCGCCGCCCACAGCCGCCTGCCCTCCGCGGGGTCGTCGGCGCCCGTGGGGAGCTTGGCGGGCTTGGGGGTGCCGGAGGTCTGGTCGCGTCCGGCGGGGCCGATGAAGCGGCCCGACCGGACATGCGGGCTGGTCGCCGCGTACAGGGACGGCCAGGCGGCGCCCTCGGCCGAGCCCATCAGAAGGCGGGCGGCGATCGGGGTCACCATACGGCTCAGGGCGCCGGTGCCGTGCTGCTGCAGATTGGTCATCGCCGACCCCGGGTGGACGACGAGCGCCTCGACGGGACTGCTTGCGGTGCGACGCGCGAGTTCCAGGGTGTAGACGATGTTGGCGCGTTTGGACTTGGCGTAGGCGCCCATGGCGCGGTAGCTCTTCTCGCTCATCAGGTCGTCCAGTCTGCCCATCGGCCACCGCGCCGCGATGGCGCTGACGGTAACCACACGCGGCGCGGCCGAGCGGCGCACGGCGGGCCAGATCCGGGCGTTGAAGGCGAAGTGACCGAGGTGATTGGTGCCGACCGTCATTTCAAGGCCGTCGTGGGTGGTTCGGCGCTCGGGCAGGTTCATCACACCGGCGTTGTTGAACAGCAGGTCGACCGTCTCGGTCTCGGCGATCCGGGTGGCCGCGTCGCGGACGGAGGTGAGGTCGGCGAGGTCGAGCACGAGGGTGTCCGTCCGGGCCCCGGGGTTCGCGGCGCGCACCGCCTCCGCGGCCTGGTCCAGCCTGGTCCGGCTGCGCCCGGCCAGGATGACGCGGGCCCCGTGCCGGGCGAGCTCGCGGGCGGTCACGAGTCCGATTCCGCTGTTCCCCCCGGTGATCAGCGCAGTGCGGCCGGTCTGATCGGGGATGTCGTCGGGAGTCCAGTGGTTCACCAGTGTCACGCTCCTCGGATGCGTTGATTGTGTTCTCTCCCAGGCCGCCGCCGTGCCGGATCATGTCGTCCGTCCAGAGCTGCTCGGCAGTGCCGAGACAGCCCGGTTGACGACTTCGTCGATGGAGGACGTCGGTCCCGGTGCGCAGCCCAAGACCCGCCTCCCCCTTTTTTCAGACCGGTGGTCTGTTCGGCTGCGACCCCAACGTAGAAGACCACCGGTCTGATGTCAAAAGACCGGCAGTCTGTAGCCTGGGAGCATGACGAACTTCCAGCGCGCACGCAGTGAGGAGCAGCGTGAGATGCGGCGCCAGGCCATCCTCGACACTGCCGCCGCCATGCTCGAGGAGACGCCCGCCGGCGAGATCAGCCTGAACGAGATGAGCCGCCGTGTCGGGCTGGCGAAGTCCAATGTGCTGCGCTACTTCGAATCGCGTGAGGCGATCCTGCTGGAACTGCTCGACCGTGCCTGGCGGCAGTGGGTGGCCGACCTGCCCGCCCTCGTGCACGCCGGCGTCGACCAGGACGCTCCGGTGAGCCTGCGTGCGGAGCAGTTCGCCGCCGCCGTCGCGGGCTCCCTCGCCGAACGCCGGGTCCTGTGCGACCTGCTGAGCGCTCAGGCGGGCGTACTGGAACACAACGTCTCCCCGCAAGTGGCCGCCCGCTACAAGCGCGCGGCCGTGGCCAACGTCGCCGACATCGCGGCCTTGGCCCACCAGCACCTTCCTGAACTGGGTAACGAAGCACCGCGGTTGACCGCAGCCATGATCATGTCCATCGGCGCCGTGTGGACCCACGCACGGCCCTCACCGGCGATGCTCGCCGCCTACGAAGCCGACCCCTCACTCACCGCGTTCAAACTGGACTTCGTGACCACCCTGCGGGAGATGCTGGCCACACTCACCGCAGGCACCATCGCCCGCGCCCGCGCCTGAGCCCGTCCAGGCAGCAGCCGAGGGCCGGGCCCGCGGTGGCCGGCGCACGGCGCGGAGTTCATGGCGAGCACGTCATCGGAGGCGCCGGCGAGACTGCCGCACCCGTGGCCTGACGGTTGCCGGGCCCTCCCCTCACCGCAAGCCCGCCCCGCGAGCTAAGGGGTGCCCGATGCGGTCGTCGCGATGCCGCCGTCCACCGGGATGATGGTGCCCGTGAGGTAGGACCCGGCCCGGCTGGCGAGAAACACGGCGATACCCGCCATGTCGTCGTCGCGGCCGAGCCGGCGCAAAGGGGTCGCCGCCGCGATCGTGTCGCCGATGGCGTCGAGCGTGGACGCCATCATCCGCGACGGGAACACTCCCGGTGCCACCGCGTTCACCGTCACGTGCTGCGGGCCCAGTTCCCTGGCGAGCACTCTGGTGAGTTGATGGAGCGCCGCTTTGCTGCCGGCGTACGAGTAGTTGGGCGACTGGGCGACGTGAATGGCGGCGATACTGCCGATGTTGATGATCCGCGCGGGATCATCGGCGGTGCCCGCCTTGCGAAGTGCGGGGAGCAGCGCCTGCACCAGCCAGAACGGCGACTTGAGGTTGAGGTCGATCACCGCGTCCCACGCCTCGTCCGGGAACGTCGCCAGCGGCTCGCGCCACATCGCTCCCGCGTTGTTGACAAGGATGTCCAAGCGATCGGAGTCGGCCTCGACAAGGTCAGCGAGGCGCCGGCACTCGTCGTGCCTGGACAGGTCTGCGGGGATTGCTCGCACGTCGCCGAATTCGGACAGCAGACGCTGTGCCTCCGCGCACGCGTCTGCCTTGCGTGAGCTGATGACGACACGGGCACCCGCCTGGAGAAGGCCGCGCGCCATCATCATCCCAATGCCCCTGGTGCCGCCAGTGACAAGGGCGTACTTCCCGCTCAGATCGAAAAGTTCTGCGCGAGTGGTGAATTGATTGTCCACCATTGATCTCCGTCTCTTCTGTCGTGGAAGAAAGAATTGGCCGACACGGACGCGTATGCGGAGCAACTGAATTCAGCTGATGAAGGCAAGCTGCATACGTGTCCAATGGAGTGTTGTCGGCGCTTCCAACTCAACCAGGTTGACAGGTGTTTGAGACGCCTGGGAGATCCTGGTAATACAGGTACTGCGGGATCCTCCCTTGCCTGGTGCGCTGAATCACCCCGGGCCGGATGGGCGGGCACGTTGATTGTTGTGCGCCAGGGCCGCCAACCCAGCCGGGGCGTCTCGTCACCGTGACGCTCGAAATCCCGGCTCGTTGGTACGGCAGTGTGACCGTCACCCGCGGAACGGGCCGGATCATGTCCCAGGGTGGAGCGGGGCCGCGTGTCCGGCGGCGCCGCTGTACCGGGAGATCGCCGTGCCCGGGCCCGGCCTACCCTTCAGGGAGTCTCATGCCCAGCCCGCACGTCCCGGCCCCGGCGGCCGGCACCGCCGCCGAGCCGTTCACCGATCCCCACGCACCGTTCGAGACCGGCCTGCGGCTGGTGGAACGGCACGCCCGTGCGGACACCCCCCGGGAGTTCACGATGTTCGGCCTGCGGTGGGAGCTGCTGCCGGGGGTGTTCGCTCCCGTACACACCGACTCCACCGAGCTGTTCACCGCATGGCTGCCGTTCCCGGTGGGAGGGAGGTTCCTGGAAGTGGGCTGCGGCACGGGGGTGACGGCGGTCATGGCGGCCCTCGCCGGCTGCGCACACGTGACCGCGGTGGACATCACCACGGACGCGGTACGCAACACCGAGGCCAATGCCGCACGCCACGGTGTCGGCGACCGGGTCCGGGCCGTGCACAGCGACCTCTTCGACGCTCTGGCCCCCGACGACCGCTTCGACCTGGTGTTCTGGAACTCGAACGTCGTGCCCGCCCCCGAGGAATTCGTCTACAGCCGCGGGCTCCAGCACGCGATCTTCGACCGCGGCTACACAGCACACCACCGCTACCTGCGTGACGGCCTGACGCGTCTGACCGAAGCGGGCCGGCTGTTCCTCGGCTTCAACAGCCTCGGGGACCTGCCCCGGCTGACCTCACTGGCCACACGGTCCGGAGCGCGGATCACCGCCCGACAGGACAGCGCCCGTCACACGTCCGACGTCCCGGTGACCTTTCAGCTGCTGGAGATCACCGCCGACCCCGGCGACCGGGCGGCCACATGAGCGCCGAGCACCCGATCGCCGGAGCGGTCGCACCAGTTCCCAAGGCCGTCAGCTACCTCAGACTCGGCAAGGCACGCATCTACCACTACGTGTACGGGTGGGCGCTCGGCCTGGTACTCCTGCACACCGACGGCATCGCCGTCAACACCAGAGCCGTCCCCCTGGCCCTCCTGCTCGTCGGCATCCTGGCGTTCCAGTGGAGCACCTCGGCGGCCGATGACATCTGCGGATTCCTCGACGGCAGCGACGCCCGCAACTACGCGGGCCGGCCGGCGATCACGCGCGTACGAAAGCCCCTGCTCACCGGCGCGCTGACGCTGCCGGAGGCGACGCGGTTCGCCGTCGTCGCATGGTGCGCCGGCCTGGCCGCCATCCTGCTCGCCGCCGCCTCGCTCGGCTGGCACGTCCCCCTTCCGGCGCTGGCGGTGGCCGTCCTCACCCCGGCCCTCGCCGTCCAGTACTCCTGCGGCGTCAAGCTCAGCTACCGCCCGCTCGGACTGGAATCGACGGTCCTCTTCACCGGCGCCTACACCGTTTTCGTGCCCTACTGGTTCGTCACCGCCACACTCAGTCCCACCACGCTCCTGGTCAGCGCCCTGGTCGGACTGTGGCTGCTCCTCGTGGTCGCCTACGGCAACGCCTCCGACCAGCAGGGGGACCGTGCCGTCTCGCGCAGAACCCTCGCCGTGCTCCTGCCGCCCGCCTGGTTCGCCGCCATGCTCCACCTGCTGGTCCTCACCAACGCGGTGCTGCTCGTCCTGCTGTCCACGGCACTGCGCCGCCCCGACCTGATCCTCCTCACCGCTCCCGTCACGGGCCTGCAACTGGCCCAGCTCTACTTCGGCGTGTACCGCCGGGAACTACGCAAAGCACGGTTCCTGGTCCTTGTCTCCATCGACATCGGATCGGTCGCCCTGGCCACGGCACTTCTCACAAGCAGATCTCCATGACAACCACAGCGCCCCGGCTCCGCCATAGTGGACGCCTCCCCCGCCGACGGAGCTTCACCGGTGCGGTCAGGGCGACGACTTCGAGGGGCGTCCCGCCCCAGTGGATGCCTTCAGGGGTCCTGGCGAACTAGGGCATCGGCGTCTCGGGGGACGGGGAATCTCAGCCCGAACCAGGCGGCGCTGAAACCGAGCCGTGTGCGGTGTGAGCACGTCCGCCGTGGTCAGCGGGTGCTCCTCGCCGCCCGGGGCCCCGGCGAGGACGCGGTGACGGGCGCGTCGGGCGCGGGGGGTTTCCGTGCGGTGTCGGCGGGGCCTGGCAGATCTCCCCTCGCGTCCACCGAAAGCCCAGGTCAGCGACGTATCCGGCGGTGTGTCAGGTGGCGCAACACCTCCGCAACACCCATATCCCTACCGGATCGGTATGGTTTCGCACATGCCACCCGCCGACCGCATCCGAGACCACGCCGGCCTGGGCGCGCCCACCGTCACCGCCCAGCGCGCGCGGCGTCGGCTGCGCGCGGACCGGGCCCGCCAGCTCGCCGATCTCCTGCGTCACCAAATCCTCACCGACGGCTTCCCGGCCGCCGGCACCCTGCCGCACGAGTCGATCCTCGCCACCGAGTACCGCGCCTCCCGCAACACCGTCCGTCAGGCCCTCGACCTCCTGCGCGCCGAGGGCCTGGTGGAACGCCTCCCCGGCGTCGGTACGGTGGTCGTCGCCCAGAAGTACCCCCACGGGCTCGACCGGCTGATGGGACTCGCGGAGACCCTGCACGAACACGGCCGCGTCAGCAACGAGGTCCGCACCATGGGACCGGTCCCGGCTCCCGCCCCGGTCGCCGAGCGCCTGCGCGTCCCGCCCGGCACCGACGTCCTCTACATCGAACGCCTGCGCCGCCTGAACGGCCTCCCGCTGTCCCTGGACCTCACCTACATCCCCCTGGACCTCGGCACCGCCCTGCTCAGCTGCGACCTGGAGAACACCGACGTCTTCCGGCTCCTGGAGTCCCGCACCGGCCGGCGTCTGGGACACGCCGACATCACGCTGGAGGCGGTCAACGCGGACGCCCATACCGCCACTGTGCTCCAGGCCCCGCGCGGTGCGGCCGTACTGATGCTGGAGCGGCTCACCCACCTCGCCGACGGACGCCCCGTCGACCTGGAGTTCATCCGCTTCCGCGGCGACCGCATCACGATGAGCGGCCTGCTGCACCGCTCCCTCTGACACCGCCTCACTGAAGCACCTTCCAGGAGACAGCCATGCCCTTGACGCCCCAGCGGGCCGACGTGCCCGTGACCATCGACGAGTCGAAGTGCATCGACGGCTGCACCCTCTGCGTGGACATGTGCCCGCTGGACTCCCTCGCCATCGACACCAGCAGCGGCAAGGCGTACATGCACGTCGACGAGTGCTGGTACTGCGGCCCGTGCGCGGCCCGCTGTCCCACCGGAGCCGTCACGGTCAACATGCCCTATCTGCTCCGGTGAAAGGCCCAACCACCATGAAACGCACGGCAGTCGCGGCAGCCGCGGTCGTCCTGCTGCTCCCGCTCAGCGCCTGCGGTGCCGCCGAGGCCGGCGACGGCTCCACGGTCACCGTCACCGTCGGCTACCAGTCCAAGACCATCAACACGGTCACGGCCGGCACCCTGCTCCGCTCCCTCGGTTACTTCGAGAAACAGCTGGCCTCGCTCGGCGACGGCCGCACCTACAAGGTCGTCTGGCAGGACTACGCCACCGGCGCCCCCATCACCGCCCAGATGACCGCCGGGAAGATCGACATCGGCTCGATGGGCGACTTCCCGCTGCTCATCAACGCCGCCCGGGGCAAGCAGCTGGACCGTCCCACCCGGCTGGTCTCGGTCACCGGCTACAACCTGCGCGGCGGCCTCAACACCATCGTCACCGCACCCGGCTCCGAGCTCACCTCCCTGCAGGACCTGAAGGGGAAGAAGGTGTCCACGAGCGTCGGCTCCGCCGCCGACGGCACCCTGGTACGGGCTCTGCAACGGGCCGGCATCGACCCGGACGAGGGCATCGAGAAACTCAACCAGCAGCCCGCGGTGGGCGCGTCCGCGCTGGCCGCGGGCAGCGCCGACGCGCTGTCGCAGTTCGTCGCCTGGCCCGGCCTGCTCACCTACCAGGGCAAGGCGAAGGCCCTGTACGACGGCGCCCAGCTGAACCTGCCGACCTTCCACGGGGTCACCGCCCGCGAGGACTTCGCCGAGGACCGGCCGGCCGTGCTGGAAGCCTTCCTGAAGGCCCAGGCACAGGCCACCGAGTACCTCAACACGCGTCCGGTCACCGCCGCCGAGAAGGTCGCCGAGGCCACCGGCCTGCCCGCCGAGGTGGTGTACCTGTACAACGGCGCCCACGGCATCGCCACCTTCGACCCGGCGGTCAAGCCGCAGCTGGTCGCCGCGCTGAAGCAGGACGTGTCGGTGCTGAAAGCGGCGAAGCTCACCGGTGACGTGGACGTCGACGCGTTCGTCGACGACCAGTACGTGAAGAAGGCGCTCGGGGCGTCGTACGGCAAACAGCTCGCGGCCACGCCGCCCGCCGCCGCGAGCGAGGTGTGGCCGAAGGGCGCCGAGCAGACCAAGACCTTCAAGTCCCCGGCGGAGCTGCTGGCTTACCTGGCCGCCCACCCCGACGGCATCCGCGCCGCCTACGTGCCCGACGCCACCACCGGCACCCTCTGGTTCGCCGACAAGGCGGTGTGGGTGGCCGACAGCGGCAAGCTGCTGCCGTTCGTCGCCCCGGCGACCGCGCGGGCGTACGCCGACCGGCACGACGGGGCGCGGGTGATCAGCTACGCCGACGCCCTGGAGCGTGTCTCGTGACCCGGCCCGCGCCACCGGCCGCCCGGTACGCGCTGCGGGCGGCCGCGCTGGCCGCCGCCCTCGGCCTGTGGCAGTTGCTGACCGCCCTGGACGTCGACCTGTGGCTGCGCTTCTCGCAGTTCCCCACGGTCACCGACGTCGCCCACGCCTTCGCCGACCGCCTGGCCGGGGCCGACTACTGGACGGACCTCACCGAGAGCCTGACCCGCATCCTCACCGGCTTCCTGCTGGCGGCGGTGCTGGGGGTGGCGGGGGGTGTGCTGGTGGCCCGCTCCCCACTGGCCGAGGACCTGCTGGGCCCCCTGCTGGAGGTGGTCCGCCCGGTCCCGGCCATCGCCCTGGTGCCCGTCGCGATCCTCCTCTTCCCCTCCAACGAACAGGGCATCGTCTTCATCACCTGCACCGCCGCCTTCTTCCCGGTGCTGGTCTCCACCCGGCACGCGGTCCGTGCGCTGACGCCCGTGTGGGAGGAGGCCGTGCTGACGATGGGCGGCGGCCGGTGGCGGGTCCTCGGCTCGGTCGTGCTGCCCGGCGCCCTGCCCGGCGTCTTCGGCGGTCTGTCGGTCGGCATCGGTGTCTCGTGGATCTGCGTGATCTCCGCCGAGATGATCTCCGGCCAGTACGGCGTGGGCTACCGCGCCTGGCAGGACTACACGGTCGTCGACTATCCGGGCGTCTTCGTCGGCATGGTCACGATCGGTGTGCTCGGCTGGCTCACCTCCACGTCCGTGGAACTCCTGGGCCGCCGCCTGACCCGCTGGCTGCCGCGCACGTCGTACACCGCCGGCCCGCGTGTGCCGCGGCGGACGCGCGAGACCTCCGCCCCGGCACCGGCCGGTCCCAGTCCCAAGGAGAACGTGTCTCATGACCAGCTCGTCTGACGTCCGTTCACCGTCTCGCACCGGCACCCGCCTCGCCCTGCGCGACGCCGCTGTCGGACGCCCCGGCGCGCCCGTGCTGGACAAGGTCCACCTCGACGTGGCCCCCGGGGAGATCCTGACCGTCGTCGGCTCCTCCGGCTGCGGCAAGTCGACCCTCCTGCGCACCCTGGCCGGTCTGCTGCCCCTGCTCGGCGGAGAGATCACGCAGGACGGACGGCCCCTGACCGCCCCGTCCGCCGAACGCGCCCTGGTGTTCCAGGAGGACGCCCTGCTCCCCTGGCGCACCCTGCGCGCGAACGTCGAACTCCCCCTGGCCATCGCCGGATCGTCCCGCGCCGAACGCCGGGCCCGGGCCGAGGCGTGGCTCGGCCGGGTCGGGCTCGCCGAGCACGCCCGGCGCTGGCCGCACCGCGTCTCCGGCGGCCAGCGCCAGCGCGCGCAACTGGCCCGCGCCCTGGCCGCCGGACCTCGTGCCGTCCTGATGGACGAACCGTTCGGCGCCCTCGACGCCCAGACCCGCGCCGGCATGCAGGACCTGCTGGTGGAGGTGCTGGGCGGCACGGGCGCCACCGTCGTCTTCGTCACCCACGACGTGGACGAGGCGCTCTTCCTCGGCGACCGCGTCGCCCTGCTGGGCGCGGGCCGCCTCATCGCCGTACGGGACGTACCGCGCCCGCGGGAGCGCGCCCGGCGCGACGATCCGGCGCGGCTGGCCCTGCGGCGCGAAGTCCTCACGTCACTCGGTTCCTGAAAGGCTCCCCGGTGGACACCCCCTTGCAGATCCCGGCCCTGACCGACGCGGACGAGATCACCTGTGACGTCCTCGTCATCGGCGGCGGCACCGCCGGCACCATGGCAGCCCTGACCGCCGCCGAGCACGGCGCGGACGTCCTGCTGCTGGAGAAGGCGCACGTACGCCACTCCGGCGCGCTGGCCATGGGCATGGACGGCGTCAACAACGCCGTCGTCCCCGGCCGGGCCGAGCCCGACGACTACGTCGCCGAGATCACCCGCGCCAACGACGGCATCGTCGACCAGTCCACCGTCCGCCAGACCGCCACCCGCGGTTTCGCCATGGTCCAGCGGCTGGAGTCCTACGGCGTGAAGTTCGAGAAGGACGAGCACGGCGAGTACGCGGTACGCCGGGTCCACCGTTCCGGCTCCTACGTGCTGCCGATGCCGGAGGGCAAGGACGTCAAGAAGGTCCTGTACCGGCAGCTGCGGCGGCGCGAGATGCGCGAACGCATCCGGATCGAGAACCGGGTGATGCCGGTGCGGGTCCTGACGGCGGCGGGCCGAGCCGTGGGCGCGGCCGGCTTCAACACCCGTACGGGGCGGTTCGTCACGGTCCGCGCCGGCGCCGTGATCCTGGCGACCGGCGCCGCCGGCCGGCTCGGCCTGCCCGCCTCCGGCTACCTCTACGGCACCTACGAGAACCCCACCAACGCGGGCGACGGCTACGCCATGGCGTATCACGCGGGCGCCGAGCTGACCGGCATCGAGTGCTTCCAGATCAACCCGCTGATCAAGGACTACAACGGTCCGGCCTGCGCCTACGTCGCCAACCCCTTCGGCGGCTACCAGGTCAACCGGCACGGCGAGCGCTTCGTCGACTCCGACTACTGGTCGGGCCAGATGATGGCCGAGTTCGCGGCGGAGGTCGCCAGCGACCGCGGCCCGGTCTACCTGAAGCTGAGCCACCTCCCGGAGGAGTCCGTCTCCGCCCTGGAGTCGATCCTGCACTCCACCGAACGCCCCACCCGGGGCACCTTCCACTCCGGCCGGGGCCACGACTACCGCACCCACGACATCGAGATGCACATCTCCGAGATCGGCCTGTGCGGCGGCCACTCCGCGTCGGGCGTACGGGTCGACGACCACGCCCGTACGACGGTCCCCCGTCTGTACGCCGCCGGCGACCTGGCCTGCGTCCCGCACAACTACATGATCGGCGCGTTCGTCTTCGGGGACCTGGCGGGCGCGGACGCGGCCCAGTACCGGCCGTTCGAAGGGGAGCTGCCCCTGGACCAGCTCCAGGAGGCGCACGAGCTGGTCTACCGCCCGCTGCGCCACCCGGACGGCCCGCCGCAGCCCCAGGTCGAGTACAAGCTGCGCCGCTTCGTGAACGACTACGTGGCGCCGCCGAAGTCCGGCGCCCGGCTGTCGCTGGCGCTGGAGGCGTTCGAGCGGATGCGCGCCGACATCGCCGCGATGGGCGCCCGTACCCCGCACGAGCTGATGCGCTGCGCGGAGGTGAGCTTCATCCGCGACTGCGCGGAGATGGCCGCGCGGGCCTCCCTGGCCCGCACGGAGTCCCGCTGGGGCCTCTACCACGACCGTCTCGACCACCCCCGTCGTGACGACGCGTCCTGGTTCCACCACCTCGACCTGCGCAAGTCCCGCACCGGTGCGATGGAGTTCACGGCGCGTCCGGTGGCTCCCTACCTGGTCCCGGTCGACGGCCTCACCGCGGTCGGCGGGCCCTCCCGCCACCTCGGGGAGGTTCATCCGGAACAGGTGGCGACCGCCGGGGCCCGGGAGGCGGCGCCAGTGGCCCTGCGCCTGGAGCCCGCCGGGACCCGTCCGACGACCCGCCCCGGTCCCGACCCGGACCCGCCGGCCACGCCACGCCTGCTCGAACTGCTCGCCCTGGCGGAGGACGAGCCCCGGCTCTCCGTCCTCGCCCCGTACCTGACCGACCCCGAGCCCACCGTTCGCCGAACGGCCGTCACCGTGCTGACGGAGACGGTGCCGCCGGGCACCGGACCGGCACTGGCCGCCGCGCTCGCCGACTCCGACGCCGGCGTCCGCGCCGCCGCGGCCGCCTCACTGCGCGAACTGGTCGAGACGCTGGACGCGGAACCGGCCCTGCGCGACGGCCTCGTCGCCGCCCTGTCCGAAGCCGACCCCGTCGCCCGTGCCGCCGCACTCGACGTGCTGCGGGCCCTGCGCCTCGGTGACACCGGGCTGTTCACGGGCTCCCTGTCGGACGCGGACATCGCCGTGCGCATCGCGGCCGTGCGAGCCCTCGTGTCGGTGGACGCCGCCGGGGAGCTGGCCCGCGCGGCGGGCGCCGACCCGTCCCGCGAGGTCCGCGTCACCATCGCCAAGGCCCTGGCCACCGTGACCGCGGGACAGTCCGACGGCACCACGTCGGCGGGCCCCGCGCCCGAGACGGTCCTGTCGGCCCTCACCGGCCTCATCGACGACCTCGACGCCCTGGTGCGTGCCGCCGCCTACGAAGCACTGGGCACGACCGGCTGCCCGGCACCACTGGCCGCACGCGCGCGGACGGCCCTGTCCGATCCGGCCTGGCAGGTCCGGGCCGGGGCCGCCACCGCGCTCTCCCGCGCGGCCCCCGGCCTCGCCGTACCCGGCCTCGCCAAGGCCCTGGCCGACCCCAACGCGGACGTCCGCAAGGCCGCCGTGACGGCACTGGCCCGCCACCGTGCCGCCGACGACGCCCGGGCGGCCCTGGCCACGGCGACCACGGACCCGGACGCGGACGTCAGGGCCCATGCGGCCCGGGCCCTGTGAACGAACCGCTGCGACCAGGACGGCGGCAACGGCCCGACCGTGCCGCCGGCCCTCTCAAGATCACCTGTTGCGGGCGCGTCGGCCTTGTGCTCAGGTGGCGAGGAGTCTGAGCCGGTCCTCGGACTCGGTGCCGGGCTCGGCGGTGTAGGTGACCAGGTCGTGCCCGGCTCGGCCCGACAAGGGCAGGCCGAGAGACTGGAAGGTCAGCTCCAGGTGCCCGGCTTCGGGGTGCTGGAGCCGTTTGACGCCGTCGTGGCGCATCAGGACGTCGTGCGCGGCCCATTGGCCGCGAAACTCCGGGCTGAGGGTGGACAGCTCGCCGACGAGTTCGCGCAGTGCCCGGTCCCGGGGCTCGCGCCCCACCTCGGCGCGCAGCAGGGCGGCGGTGGCGGCGCCGGCGGCCGCCCAGTCGACGAAGAAGTCGTGGGCGCCGAGGTCGAGGAAGATGTAGCGGGCCAGGTTGGGGCGGCCGCGCCTGTCGATGGTGGCGCTGTCGAACATCGGCGCGAGCAGGGCTCGGGCCAGGGGGTTGCCGGCCACGATGTCCGTGCGGCCGTTGCGTACGAACGCCGCGGACATCGTCATGGAGTCGAGCAGCCACTGGACCCGGGGCGGGACCTCGACGTCCCTGCGACGCGACGGCGTACGGCTCTCCTGCCGCGATGACCGGGCCAGGTCGAACAGGTAGGCGCGTTCGTCGTCGTCCAGTCGCAGCACGCGAGCGACCGCGTCGAGGACGTCTTCGGACACGCCGCCGATGTGCCCCTTCTCCAGCCGCGTGTACCACTCCGTGCTCACCCCGGCGAGGACGGCGACCTCCTCGCGCCGCAGCCCGGCGACCCGGCGACGGGCGCTGGTCGGCAGTCCGGCCTGCGCCGGAGTGATTCTGGCGCGCCGGCTGACGAGGAAGTCCCGGATCTCGCCGCGGGTTCCGGGCTGTCGGTCCATGCCGGTCAGGGTAACCGCTGGTCAGGCGTGAGAGGGGGTAGAGGTTGTACCCCCCATAGACGCAGCCTCCCGCGGGGGCGGCGATCGCGGGTCTCCTGGGTTCGAACGTTCCGACCCGATTCCTGAAGCGATCAACGGAGACAAGAATGACGAGCAAGGCGCCGGCGGTGCCGGCGGTGGCGTTGGGCACCTGGGCCTGGGGAGACAGCGGCGAGGCAGGCGACGGCTACTTCGGCAGTCGGCTGAGCGAGGCCGGGCTGCGCGAGGTCGTCGACAAGGCGCAGGCTAACGGGTTCACCCTGTGGGACACCGCCGTGGCGTACGGCATGGGCCGCTCGGAGACCGCCCTCGCCCAGGCGCTGACCGGCTATGACCGCAGCGAGTACCAGTTGTCGACGAAATTCACCCCGCAGCTCGCGGGCGACGGCGACGACCCGGTCGCGGACCTGCTGGAGCAGAGCCTGGACCGGATGCGTACGGACTACGTGGATCTCTACTGGATCCACAATCCCGCCGACGTGGCGCGCTGGACGCCGCCCCTGATCCCGCTGCTCAAGAGCGGCCGGATCAAGCATGTCGGCGTCTCGAACCACAACATGGAGGAGATCGCGCTGGCCGATCGGATCCTCGGCGAGGCCGGTTTCCGCGTGGAGGCGGTCCAGAACCACTACAGCCTCCTGCACCGGAGCTCTCAGCGGGCGGGCATCCTCGACCACTGCCGCGAGCACGACGTGCGGTTCTTCTCCTACATGGTCCTCGAGCAGGGAGCGCTGTCCGGCAGGTACAGCCCGGCGAATCCGTTGCCGGAGGGCAGCAGCCGGGCTGACGTGTACAACGGCATCCTGCCCCAGTTGCAGGCGCTGACGGACCGGATGGCGGTGATCGGCAAGGACCGCGGCGCGTCGGCCGCCGATGTCGCCACCGCCTGGGCCATCGCCAAGGGCACCACCCCGATCGTCGGGGTCACGAAGGCGGATTACATCGACGGGTTGGTCCGAGCTCGCGGCATCGAGCTCGCCGAGGAGGAGATCGCGGAACTGGAGGGGCTGGCGGACGCCGCGGATGTCGACACGCGCGGCTGGTGGGAGCAGGAGATGTAGCGGTCGCCGGGACCGACAGGAAGGGGCCGCGTCTGTTCCGGGCGCGGCCCCTTCCCCACGGCCCTGGCCTGCCGGAGGCACGATCTCGGACTGGGGGCGGCCTGTCCGGTCGTGCCGCCCCGGCCGATCCACCGCCGTCGGCCCGAGTCGGGTCCGTGGTGCCTGGTGCGCAGGCACCAGGACAGGTGGACGGCTGGTCCGCGTGCACCAGGGCAGGACGGCGGCGGAGGACGATGCCCGGCGGGGCGTCCGAGGGGAGGGTGGGAGGCGCGCGGACCCGCGCGTTCCCCTCGTCCACCGCCCAGCGGTGTCTGGAGTGATCAGCACGTGGCGACCTACCGTTACCGGGGCGGACGGCGGGCCTTCGGGCCCCGGTTGCAGGCCCGTCCGCTGTTCCGGGCACCGGACGGGCGGCGGGGGACGGACCGGGAGAACCGGGCGGCGGTCCAGCACACGCTCGGCGCGTCGGCCGGCGGCGACCAGATCGCGTCGGCCACCGCCCCACCGGGCCTGGTTGGTGCCGCCTATCCTGAACGTGTGCTGCCGAACATGGACATCGAGGGTCAGGCACTGAACAGGCCGGGGCTGAGCCGGCCATGACGGACCCGGGTGGCGGTGGCCCGCGACCGCGCGGCGCGTGGTGGCGGGAGGCGGCGGTCACGGCGACGGCGTTCGTGCTCTGTCTGCTCGGCGGCGTGGTGCAGGTCGACGACACGCTGGCACCGCCGTCCGCCGTCGCCTACGTAGTCGCCGTGATGTCCTGTGCGGTGCTGCCGGCGCGGCACCGGGCACCGGTGGCCGCCCTGGCGGGCACCACCGGGGTCGGTGTGCTGGTGCAGCCCGTGGGTCTTCTGCTGAGCCCGCTCAGCATGGCCCCCGCCGTGTTCGCCGCCTACTCCTGCACGCTCGCCGCGCGCACCGAACGGCGCGCGGCGGGCGCGGTGTCGCTGAGCGCCGCGGTGCTGCTGGCCGCCGCCACCCCGCTGTCCGGGGGCCTGTCGTGGCAGGACGCGAGCAGGATGGCGTCGGTGGCGGTGTTCCCGCTGATGGCCGGCGTACTCGGTCACTCGGTGCGCAACCGGCGGGCCTACCTGGCGGCGGTGGAGGAGCGGGTCCGGCGGGCCGAGGAGAGCCGGGAGCGGGAGGCGCGCCGCAGGGTGGCCGAGGAACGGGTGCGCATCGCCCGGGAGTTGCACGACCTCGTGGCCCATCAGATCACCCTGGCCAACGCGCAGGCCACGGTCGCCGCCCACTTCTTCGACACCCGACCGGAGCAGACCCGCAAGAGCCTCGGCGAACTCGTCGAGACCACCGGCCACGCGCTCGACGAGTTGCGGGCCACGGTCGGTCTGCTGCGTCAGTCCGGGGACCCGGCCGCGCCCGCCGAACCGGCACCCGGGCTGGCCCGGCTGCCCGCCCTCCTGGAGACCTTCCGCCGGGCGGGCCTGGCGGTGACGTTGCGTCAGGAAGGCACGGCCAGGCCACTGCCGCCCGGGGTGGACCTCACCGCCTACCGCATCGTCCAGGAGGCACTGACCAACGTGGCCAAGCACGCCGGTGCCGGCAGTGCGCGGGTGGTTCTCGGGTGGAGCTGTGCTCGCGTGACCATCACCGTCGCCGACGACGGCCCGGGCGCCCCCGGAGGGCCGGCCGCGGGGCCGGGTGCGGGGCCGGACCGTCCGCCCGGTTACGGTCTGATCGGGATGCGGGAACGTGCCACCGCGGTCGGCGGACAGCTCTCCGCGGGCAGCCGCCCGGACGGCGGTTTCCTCGTCTCCGCCCACTTGCCGCTCCCGCCCGCCAAGGACACCCCGTGACACTGCGTGTGCTGCTCGCCGACGACCAGGCCCTGCTGCGGGGCGCGTTCAGGATGCTGCTCGACAGCGCCGACGACATCACCGTGGTCGGCGAGGCCGGCGACGGCCGGGAGGCGGTGCGACTCACCCGGGAACTGCGCCCGGACGTGGTGGTCATGGACATCCGGATGCCCGAGGTGGACGGCCTCACCGCCACCTCGCAGATCTGCGCGGACCCTGAACTGCGGGCCAGCCGCATCCTGATCCTCACCACCTACGAGACCGACGAGTACGTCGCTCAGGCGCTGCGCGCGGGGGCCGGCGGCTTCATCGGCAAGGGCATCGGGGCCGCGGACCTGGCGGACGCGGTGCGGACCATCGCCGCCGGCGACACCCTGCTCTCCCCCGCCGCGACCCGCTCCCTGGTCGCCCGTTTCCTGGCCACCCCGGACGACACCCCCTCGCGGCACTCCGAGCGGCTCGCCGTGCTCACCCCGCGCGAACGCGAGATGGTGGCCCTGGTCGCGACCGGCCTGTCCAACCAGGAGATCGCCGAGCGGATGTTCCTCAGCCCCTTCACGGTCCGCGCCCATGTGCAGCGCGCCATGACGAAGCTGGACGCCCGGGACCGGGCGCAGCTCGTCGTCATCGCCTACCGGACGGGCCTGGCCCGCGCCGCCCCCGACGGCGGCACGGACCTCCTGCCGTAGTCCGCCGCCGGGTCCCTGCGGTGGCTCCCCGCTACGTCAACGCCGGACGGCGGCGAAGTCGGGCAGGGTGAGGGCCGAGTGGGCCGGCCGGGGCGTCCCGGAGGGCAGCGTGACAAGGCCGCGCAGCATCGTGTTGCGTCGCTTCAACGCCCGCTCCGTGGTGGGGAAGAGGGTGGCCCCGCCGTTGTCGACCAGGGCCTGGTTCATGGCCACGAACTCGCGCAGACCGCGTTCGCAGGCGGCGAAGGCCGCGGTGTGGTCCCGGTGCGTGGCCAGGGCATCGGCCAGCATGTAGGCACCCACCAGGGCGAGGCTGGTGCCCTGGCCGGTGAGGAAGGACGGCGCGTACGCGGCGTCGCCGACGAGCGCTGTCCGGCCGCTGGACCAGTGCGGCATGCGGATCTGTCCGGCGGTGTCGAAGAACAGGTCGTCCGCGTCGCGCATGGCGTCGAGCATGCCCGGGACCTCCCAGCCGGCGTCCGCGAAGGTGGTGGCGACCAGGTCGCGCTGGGCGTCGGGGTCCCGCAGGACGTCGACCGGCTGGTGCGGCCGGTGAAAGGTCAGGAAGGCGTGCAGTTCGTCGCGGTCCCCGACCGCGTACAGCGCGGCGGCCCTGCCCGGGGTGTTCCACATCATGAGCTCGTGGGAGAGGCCGGCGGTGTTCGGCATGGTGAACAGGGCGAAGCAGTGGCCGAGGTAGCGGTGGAACCGTTCCTCGGGGCCGAACAGTGCCTCGCGGGTGGCGGAGTGCATGCCGTCGGCGCCGACCACCAGGTCGAACGTACGCCGCCGCCCGCTGCGGAAGGTGACGTCGGCCGCCCCTTGGGACTGGTCGAGGGTGTCGACGCGGTCGCCGAACAGGAACTCCACGTCGTCGCGGACCGCGGCGTAGAGGCTCGCGGTCAGGTCCCCGCGCCGCACCTCCAGGTCCTGGCCCGCGACGCCGCCGGCCACGGCGCTCGGGGTGACCGAGGCGATCACGCCGCCGCCGGCGTCGAGGAAGGTGCAGCGGCGGACGTCGATGTGCGCGTCCCGCAGCCGCGGCAGTATCCCCATCCGCCGGACCACCTCCGTCGCGGTGCCGCGGACGTCGACCGGGTAACCGCCGGCGCGCGGCGCGGTCGCCTTCTCCACCACGGTGACCGCGAATCCGGCCCGGTGCAGCCAGTACGCCAGCGCGGGACCGGCGACACTGGCTCCGGAGATCAGGACACTACGCTTCGCGGTACTGCTCGGGTTCGCAGGCGTGGTCATGCCTGGACTTCCTTCCTGGTGAGACGGACGACGAACAGGGACAGCGCGGCGACGAGACCGGCCACGGCGAAGCCGGTGACGAAGGCCGACTCGGCCGGCCGGTCCGTCAACGGGTCGGCGCCGGCCGCGAGGATCGCCCCGCCGAGCTGGACGCCCAGGGCGATGCCGATCACCCGGGTCACCACCAGCAGACTGGTGGCGATGCCGGTGTCCTCGGTCTCGACGGTGGTGGCGGTGCCGGCGAGCAACGCGGTGGTGCCGACGCCCGCCGCGAACGCGGTCAGCACCTTCGCGAGGGCCAGTTGCCAGGCCGCGGTGTGCACCGCCGCCAGCACCAGCAGCGTGGCCGCCGTGACGACGGTGCCCGCGACGACCACGGCCCGCGGGCCGAAACGCCGCGCCGCGATCCCGCCGACCGAATCACTGAGCGCCCCGGCGACGGCGCCGGGCAGCAGGAGCAGTCCGATGTCGGTGGTGTCGGCGCCGAAGCCGTAGCCGCCGCCCGAGGTCGCGAACAGTTGCGGCAGCAGGAAGAGCACCATCCCCGAACTTGCGGTGATGACCAGGGTGAACACGCACGCGTGCCACATCGCGGGCTTCGCCAGCATGCGCAGATCGACCATCGGCGCGACCGCCCGGCGCTCGACGACGACCCAGCCGGTCGCGAGGCCGGCCACGGCCAGCGCGAGGGCACCGGCCGCGAGGGGCGGCAGGCCGCCGTCCCTCGTGACCGTCACCAGCCCGAGCATGAGCGCGAGCAGCGTGCCGCTGAGCAGCAGCACGCCGGGCCAGTCGATCCTGGCGTCCGACCGGGCGGGCGGATCATGCGGCATCAGCCGTGTCACCACCAGGGTCGCCGCCATGATCACGATCGTCGGCAGCGCGAACATCCAGTGCCAGGACAGTGCTTGTGCGATCGGTCCAGCGACCGTCGTGCCCACCATGCCGCCGCCCGTGAACAGCGCGACGACCACTCCGATCGCCACCTGCCCGGCCCCGGCCGGGAGGTGTTTGCGCACCAGGATGAAGGAGAGGGGCAGCGCGCCCACCATGGCGCCCTGGAGGACCTGGCCGAGCAGCAGGACCGGCAGGTTCGGCGCCAGGCCGGCCAGCAGACCGCCGGCCGAGACCACGGCCATCAGCCACAGCAGCACCCGCTTGCCGCCGTGGCGGTCGCCGAGTTTGCCGACGACGGGGGTGAGGACCGCGCCGGTGATGAGCAGCGTGTTGGCGACCAGTGCGCCTTCGGCGGGACTGACTCCCAGTTCCCGTTGGAGCAGCGGGAGCGCGGGCTCCACCACTGACTGCAAGGTGCCGAGGGCGAGGGCCAGGAGGCCGAGGGCGCCGATCGGCAGCCGCCCGATACGGACCGGGGACAGCACGGCTTCGGACATGGATGTCCTTCCAGCGTTGGTACGGCATGCCTGCCGAGGAGAGGAACGCGCGATTGCACGTGCCTTCGAGACTCCTCCGCGGCGCCCCCGCCGGGCATCGTCCCGCGCTGCCGTACGCACCTGGTGCGGCCGGACCAGCCCCTCACCGGCCCTGGTGCCTGTGCACTACGGGCCGGCCCGCACCGGGAGGGGCCGGGTACTGGACGTGCTCAACTGCCGCCCAGTACCGCCCGGTCGGCGCCGTCCCATGCGACCGGGGTGCCGGCGGCGACCAGGGCGGCGAAGCCGCCGGGCATCGCGCCGCCGTCCTCCGCCATGATCGTGACGGTGTACATCCGCTCCGCCGGTGAGGTGTTCTCGATGCGGTGCACCGAGCCCGGCGGCAGCACCAGCACATCGCCGGGGCCGAGCGGCACGGAGTGCTCGTCGCTGTGCGCGGTGCCGTGTCCGGCCAGCACCACGAAGATCTCGGTGGAGTCGGGGTGGGAGTTGTCGGGCTGGGCGCCGCCCGGCTCCCACACCTCGTAGAAGACGCTGGCCGGCGAGTTGTCGTCGGGGCCGGCCAGCAGGGCCAGCTTCACCGTGTCGGCGGGGGAGATCAGCCGGGGGACGGCCTGGTCCAGGCGGCGCACGGTGGGCGGGGTGCTCATACGGTGTCCTTCGGGGTGAGGGGGCCGGCGCCGGCCAGGGCGTCCAGCAGATCGGGGGTGGTGGCGGTGAAGCCGTAGCACTGGCGGACGTTGTAGAGCGTCGCGTCGTGGCAGTAGGACGGTGAGGTGGTCGCCGACGCGTCGGTGAGCAGCACGACGTCGTAGCCGAGGCAGGCGGCGTCCACGAGCGTGGCGTACACGCACTGGTCGGAGTTGACGCCGGCGAAGAGCAGCGTGTCGACGCGCAGGTTGCGCAGCACGCTGTCCAGCGGGGTGTCCCAGAAGCCGCTCATCCGGTACTTGTCGATGTGCAGGTCGCCGGGTTCGGCCGGCAGGCCGTCGGTCAGGGCCGCGCCCCAGCTGTCCTTGGTCAGCACCGGGGCGCCGGAGGGCGCGGTGCGCGAGCCGATGCCCTGGCCGGTGCCGCGCGGGTCGTAGACGTGGGCCACGCCCGGCGGGACATTGGCCTGGTCGGGACGGTTGCCCCAGTTCAGCCAGAGGACGGGTACGCCGGCCGCGCGGGCGCCCTCGACGGCCCGGGCGCTCAGCGCGAGGGCCGGTGCCAGTACCGACACGTCGACGCCGATGCCGGCCAGCCAGCCGTCCGGGGCGCAGAAGTCGTTCTGGAGGTCCACCAGCACCAGGGCGGTGCGCGTCGGGTCGAGGATCAGCGGGGCGGGCGCGGCGGGCAGCCGGGCGGTGCGGGCGGGCCGGGGCGGCCGGTGCAGGTCCACGGCGTCGCCGGGGAACTGCCAGCGGTTGCGGTGCCGCAGCGGGGCACGGCCGTCCGCCGTCCCCTGGTTGGTCGGCGTGTTCGTCGGCGTGTTCGTCGCCGTTCCGGTCGGGCGCACCGGCGTGTGGCTCCCGGCCGGCGCCGTCTCGTTCGTACTCATCGGCGTTCCTCCAAGGCGGCGGCCAGGGCCAGCAGGGTGTGGTCGGCGCCGGGCGGGCCCAGCAGGCACACACCGGCCGGGCGGCCGTCCGGCAGCCGCAGCAGCGGCAGGGACAGGGCGGGCGCGCCGGCGAGTCCCGCCAGGCAGGTCATCCGCAGGGTCGCCGCCCGTTCCGCCTCGATGCGCGCGCCGGTCGCGCCGCGGGACGGCGCCGGGCCGGACGCCGAGGGGAGCACCAGCACGCTCCCGGCCAGCCGGGCCCACAGCTCCTCCCGGGCCTCGGCGACGACCTTCCGGGCGTCCCCCGCCTCGGCCTCGGTCACCTCGGCGGCCTGCGCGAACCGGCCGCCGACGGCGGCGCCGAGCGTGCCCGGGTGGGCAGTGATCCAGGCGCCGTGCGCCTGCCACGCCTCCCACGCCTGGACGGTGCGGAACGCCGTGAACCAGTGTTCCAGCAGCTCGCTAGGGAGGTCCTCGGTCTCGGCCGGCGGCAGCGCGCCGGTGCCGGTCAGTTCGCGGACGGTGGTGCCGAAGGACTCGCGGACTTCCGGTCCGGCCAGCGCCTCCACCACCGGCAGCCGCACCGTGCGGCGGACGGCCGGCGTCCGCGCGCCCGCGGGGCCGAGCAGGACGCGGGCGACGGCCGCGCTGGTGACGACGTCCCGGGTGAGCCAGCCGACGGTGTCGAAGGACGGGGCCAGCGGCAGGACACCCGCGGCGGTGACGGCGCCGTGGGTGGTGCGCAGTCCGACCAGGCCCTGGTAGGAGGCCGGGACCCGGATCGAGCCGGCCGTGTCGGTGCCGAGCCCCACGTCCGCCTGGCCGAGGGCGACGGCGGCGGCCGGGCCGCTGGTCGACCCGCCGCTGACGCCGTCCGGCGCGGCCGGGTTGGGCGGTGTGCCGTAGTGGGCGTTGTCCCCGGCCAGGCTGTAGGCGAACTCGTCGGTGCGGGCGATGCCGACGACATGGGCGCCGGCGCCGAGCAGCGCGGCGACGGCCGGGGCGCTGCTGGTGCGGGGCCGCTGTCCGGCCAGCCACGCCGGCACTCCCCCGCCGACCGGGTGTCCGGCGACGTCGAAGAGGTCCTTGACGGCGACGCCGAGCGCGTCGAGCGGGCCGGGCGCGGTGGCGGGCAGCAGCGGATCGCCGACCACCCGCCAGACCGTACGGTCGAAGGCGGGCGGTGGCGGCGGGGCGGACGGCAGGCTCACGTGCGCGGCGGACACCAGCCAGCCCGCGCCGTCGGCCAGCCGCCACAGCTGCGTCTGGAGTCCGGTGGCGGCGCCGTCCCGGGTGCTCGCCAGCACCAACGCGGCGTCGGGGGCGATGACTTGGACATGGAGCGCGACGACGGCGCGGGTGGGGATCCGGGCCCGCGCGGAGCGGAACCCGGCGATCGCGTCGTGGCCGACGAGCAGCGCCCGGCCGTCACCGCGCAGGGTGTGCGGGCCCGGCATGAACAGCGCGTCGAGGGTGGTGCGGTCGTTGGCGAGCAGGGCCGCGTCGTAGCGCCAGAAGGCGGCCAGGAGGCCGGCCGGCACTCCCTCGGGGGCGTGCACCTCGCAGGCCCGGGGCTGGTCCGTCACCACGCGCCTCCTTCCACCAGGGCGAAGTCCGAGAGTCTGATCCGGGCGTGGACGCCCTTGACGACGTCCACGACCTGCGAGATGTCGAAGTCGGTGGCCGCGCTCAGATAGGCGTAGGCCAGTTCCCGGTCCATGCCGAAGGAGGCGCCCAGCACCTCCAGGGCGTTGCGGGCGCAGGCGGCGACCGCCTCGTCCAGGTCGGGGTCGAGACCGGTGGGGACCAGGAACCGCGGGGTGCGCACCACGGGTCCGCGGGCCGCGCCGAACAGTTCGGCGGCCCGTGCCTTCGGCAGCACGTCGAACGTCAGGGTCGCCCGCAGCGGTGCCTCCAGGGCCGTCAGTGACACCTCGCCGTTGCCCTGGGCCAGGTGCGGGTCGCCGGCGTAGAACCCGGCGCCCGGCACCTGGACGGGCAGGTAGAGGGTGCTGCCCTCGCCCAGCAGCGAGATGTCGAGGTTGCCGCCGTGCAGGCCGGGCGGGGTGGAGTGCAGCCGGCCCGGGCCGGGGGTCGCCACGCCCATCACGCCGAGGAACGGCGCGATGGGGAAGCGGACCGGGCGGCCGGTACCGCCGGGGGTGAGCGGCAGGGTGGCCAGGGCGGCGGCCTGGCCGGGCGCGTCCAGTCCGAGGACCGAGCAGAAGACGCTGGTCAGCGGGGAGTCGAGCGGGAAGGTGTCCGGGAGCAGTCCCTTGGCGTGCCGGCTGGAGATCACTCCGTAGGCGGTGCGCGGGAGGAGTTCGTCGACGTGCACGACGAGGTAGTCGCCGGGTTCGGCGCCGCTCACCTCGATCGGTCCGGTCACCACGTGCGGGCCGTCGGCGGGGGTGTGCGCGCCGTGCGCGGCGATCGCGACGGCGTCGGCCAGGACGTCCTCGCGGGGCACCCCGTGTCCGGCGAAGAAGGCGACCGGGTCGCGACCCTGGTCCTCCAGGATGCCCTCGTGGCTGACGGTGTCCAGGCAGACCCGTTCGCCGGGCTCGACGGTGAGGACCGGCGGGTCGTCGGCGCAGGGCAGCCGGCCCCACAGCGTGGTGGCGACCGTGGCACCGAGATGCCGGCGTACCGCGGTGGTCATCGTTCCTCCGGGTGGTTCAGCGGGGGGCGGCGGGGTGCGGCGGGTGGTTCAGTGGCGGGTGGCGGGGTGCGGAATGGGCTCATGCGGTCGTCCCGGTGGTGGTGCGGGAGAGCGGCGCGACGGTGGTCAGGACGGGTGCGGGCAGTCCGCGGTCATGGGCCGCGCGGGTCATCCGGGTGTGCAGTTCGGGTCCGGTCTCGGCCGCCCGGGGATGGCTCGGGCGACCGTCGACGGCGGCCCGGCGGCCGCCGATCCAGACCTCCTTGAGGTTGCGCGGTCCGCAGGCCAGCACATATCCGGCGTAGGCGTCCCACAGCGGTCCGGTGTCCGGGTCGGCCGGGTCGACGACCAGGAAGTCGGCGTACTTGCCCGGCTCCAGACTGCCGATCCGGTCGTCCGCGCCGAGCACCTCGGCCGCGCCCAGGGTGTGCATGCGCAGCACCTCCCTGGGCATCATGACGGACGCCCGACGGTGCGCGGCGCGCAGCGCGTACAGGCCGATCCGCATGTTCTGGAAGGGGTCGGAGACGTCCGTGCAGGACTGGTCGTCCAGGCCCATGCCGACCCGGACGCCGCGCTCGCGGTAGCGGACGATGTCGGCGAACCCGGAGCCCAGCCGCCCGTTGGAGGCGGGCTGCCACACCACGGCGCTGCCGCTGTCGGCGACCGCGTCCAGCATCGCGTCGGTGGGGTGCACGAAGTGCCCGAACAGCATGTCCGGGCCGAGCGCCCCGGCCTCGGCGTACCAGGCGAACTTGGCGCGCTGGGCCTCGATGTTCTCGGTGGTCTCCACGAAGTGCGCCTGGTTCGGGATGCCGTGCCGGCGCATCGTCTCGGCCTCCAGGACGGCGGTGCGGGCTGCGGACGACCACTGCACGGAGCCGTAGACGGAGACGCCGAGGAAGGTGTCGGCCGGGGTGCGCTCACGGGCCTCGCGGGCCATCCGGTCGAAACCGGCCCGCGCCCGGTCCGGGCCGAAGTGCTCGTCGTCCAGACGGATCGCGGTCATCACCCGCAGCCCGGAGTCGGCGGCCGCGTCGAACTGCCGGGTGAGGAACTCCTCGGCGTGCACGGCGCCCGGCACGTCCCGGTGCGTGTGCTGGTCGTACAGCCACAGCACCCGGTTCTGGGCGAAGTTGTACGCCGAGGTGATGCCGTTGCCGACGAAGTCCAGGCAGCCGTGCAGGGCGAACCAGTACATGTCCTCGGCGCCGGCGCCGAGCAGGATCTCGTTGTTGGCGCGCACCCAGGGGTAGAGCGTCTCGCCGGCCGCCAGTCCGCGCAGTCCGGAGGTGTGCAGATGGCTGTGGGCGGAGACGAACCCGGGGGCGATGATCTTCCCCCGCGCGTCGAGCACGGTGCCTTCGCGGGCCGGTGGTTCGCCGGGACCGAGGCCGGTGATCCGGCCGTCCGGGCCGGCCGTCAGCCAGCCGGTGAACGGCTCCTGTCCGTCGGCCATGGTCAGCAGCAGCCCGCCGGTGACGGTGAGCGCGGCCGTCATACGGTGCTTCCGTCGTGCGGCACGGGGAGTGGTCCGCCGAGCGGTGCGGGCAGCGGTTCCGCGAGCCGGGGGAACGCGAAGTCCCGTACCTCGGTGAGCGCTTCGGCGAGCAGGCCGCTCCAGTGGTCCAGCAGCAGCTCGCCGGTCCTGGCGTCGGCGCCGGTGGGATCGCCGACGACGCCCGAGGCGGACACGTCGTCGATGAGCCACGCGGTGGGCACCACGCCCTCCAGGGTCAGGTGCCGCTGGGCCCGGTAGAACGCGCCGGCCGCCAGTCCGTCGGCGACGGCCCGGTCCAGCCGGACCAGTTCGGGCGCGATCGCCATGACCAGGGAGGTCTCCACGAAACCGCCGTGGATGCCGAACGGGTCGGGGTCCTCGACGCCGTCCGGCAGACCGAACCGGGACGGCATGAGGGAGAAGACCTCCAGGCCGAAGCGGTGCCGGATGTCGCGGGAGACGACGTCGAGCAGGCTGGGCTGGCCGCCGTGGCCGTTGACGAAGACCAGCTTGCGCACCCCGCAGGCGGCGAGCGACTCACCGAGGTCCAGACAGACCGACAGCAGGGTGTTGGCCGACATGGCGATGGTGCCGGGCCTGCCCAGGTGTTCGGTGGACTTGCCGTAGTGCAGGGTCGGCAGCACCCAGGTGCCGGAGTCGGGGCCGAGCCGCCGGACGGCGGTGCGGGCGATGGTCTCGGCGGTCAACGCGTCGGTAATCAGCGGCAGATGGGGGCCGTGCTGTTCCACGGCGCCGATCGGCTGGACCACCACGGTGCGGTCCTTGGCCAGGTCCGCCACGTCCTCGGTGGTGAGGTCGGCCCACAGCCGGCGGTCGTTGGTCATGGTGACTCCCGGTCACTCGTAGGGGGGCGGGTCACTCGTAGGCGAGACGGGTCACCCGTAAGGGGGACGGGTCACCCGCGTCGGTTGGGTCGGCTCACTCGTCGGTGGGCAGCGCCGACTCGTGCCACTTGCCGAGCAGAAACCTTTCGGCAGCGACGACGGCACCGAACAGCAGCAGCGAGACGACGCTCGCGCCGAGCACCGCGAGGAACAGCTGCGGGGTGCGCAACTGCACCGCGCTCTCGGTGATGACATAGCCGAGGCCGCCCGCGCCGCCGCCGACCCCGGCCACGAACTCGCCGACGATCGCGCCGATCACCGAGGCGCCGGCGGCGACCCGCAGCCCGGTCAGGATCTCCGGCAGCGCGCCCGGCAGCCGCAGGAACAGCAGCTGGACCCGGGCGGGGGCACCGGCCATCGAGTACAGCTGCACCAGGTTGCGGTCGACGGACTTCAGTCCCTGGAGGGTGTTGGCGGCCACCGGGAACAGCGCGATCATCGCCGCCACCAGGGTGTTGGTCGCCATGCCCGGGCCGAGCCAGACCACGAACAGCGGCGCCACCGCCACGATCGGGATGGTCTGGAGCAGGATCAGATACGGGTAGAGGCTGCGTTCCATCAGCCGCCAGCGGCCCATCACCAGCGCGCTGGCCACCCCGACCGCACCGGCGATCAGGAAGCCCAGCACCGACTCGCGCAGCGTCACCCAGGTCGGGGTGAGGACGCAGTCGAACTCGCCCGTGACGGTGTCCAGCATCGTCGCCGGCGAGGGCAGCATGTAGCCGGGGACGTCGAAGGCGACGATCACCAGCTGCCACAGCGCGATCATGACGACGAGAGCGCCCAGCGGCGGCAGCACGGTCCGCAGCGCCGGCGTCCGCCCGCGCCGCCCCGCCGGCCCGCCGCCCGGCTCCGGCCCGGTCGCCGCCGTATCTGTCCTCGCGGCGGCCTTCGAGGCGCTCTTCGCCGCGGTCTTCGCCGTGTCGATGGCTGTCATGTCCCGGCACCTCCCAGCACGGTCGAGATCTCGGTACGCAGGTCCCGCAGCGCCGCCTCGTCGCGCGGCGCGCCGGGGTCGGTGGTGGGCGGGCTGGGCGAGCGGAACACCTCGATCACGCGGCCCGGCCGGGTGCCCATCACGGCGACCTGGTGACCGAGCCGGACCGCCTCGGGGATGGAGTGCGTGACGAACATGACGGTGACCTGGCGGGTACGCCACAGATGGATCAGCTCGGCGCCCATCTTCTCCCGGTTGAACTCGTCCAGCGCCGCGAACGGTTCGTCCATCAGCAGCAGTTCGGGATCGCTGGTCAGCGACCGGGCGAGCGAGGCGCGCATCTTCATGCCGCCGGACAGTTCCCGCGGATACGCCTTCTCGAAGCCCTGGAGGCCGACCAGGTCGATCGCCTTGCGGGCCCGCTCCCGGCGCTCGGCCTTCGGCACGCCCTGGAGCCTGGCGACCAGTTCGACGTTGGCCCGGACCGACCGCCACGCCAGCAGCGTCGGGTCCTGGAAGACGTACGACATCCGTTCGGTACGGCGGGTCATGGCGCCGCTGGTCGGGGTGGTCAGGCCGGCCGCCATCCGCAGCAGTGTGGACTTGCCGCAGCCGGAGGGGCCGACCAGCACGGTGATCTCGGCGCGGGGCAGCCGCAGGTCGATGGGGGCCAGGGCCCGCAGGCCACTGCCGTAGACCTTGTCGGCGCCGGTGAAGTCGACCAGCGGGCCGAGGCCGGTGGCGGGGGTTTCGACGGGGGCTGTACTCATGTGGGTCACTCCTTCCGGATGTCCGCGCCCGCTCAGTAGGAGCCGTCCGGCGCGGCGGGCAGCGAGGACGGCGCGGCGACCTTCGGCAGCAGCGAGGCGTCGTAGAGGTCGGACGCCTTCGGGGTGGTCTTGAGCTGGCCGAGCTGCTTCATCTGGCTGATGAGGGTGTTCCAGCGGGCGGCTGTCATCGCGCCGAGCCGCTGCTCGCCGTCGCCGGCGACGACGTATTCGCGCTGCTTGTCCCAGGCGTACCAGACGCTCTGGCTGGTCTGCTGGTCGTTGGCCTCGAGGATGGCGGCGTTGGCGGTCTTGGCCACGCTCACGTCGCCCATGTAGTCCTGCCAGCCCCGCATGCTCGCCGCGAGGAAGGCCGTCAGCTCCTCGCGGTGGCTCTTGAGGTAGGACTCGGAGGTGAAGAAGACGTCGTTGTAGGGGTTGTAGCCGGAGTCCGAGAAGGGGACGAAGTTGACCTGCACGCCGGACTTCTGGGCCTGGTATGCCTCGTTGGTCGGCCAGCCCTGCTGGACCAGGTCGTCCTTCTTCAGGAAGTTGGCGATGGAGCCCTGGTAGGCCTGCGTGGTGAAGTCGATGCCGGTCTGCCGCTTCACCCAGGCCGGGCCGAGCTGACCGGTCTGGGTGACCCAGGTCCTGCCGTCCATCTGGTCGAAGGAGGTGATGCCGGTGTCCGCGTGCACCATCACGCCGACCGGATTGTTCTGGTAGAGGGCGCCGATCGCGACGATCGGAATGCCCTGCTGCTGGGCCTGGACGACCCCGGCGGCGTCGGCGAATCCGATCTGGGCCCGTCCGGCGGCGACGAGTTGGGTGGCCGAAACCTGTGGTCCGCCGGACTGGAGGGTGACGTCGAGCTTCTGGTCGTCGTACAGGCCCTCGGACTTGGCGGCGAAGAAGCCGCCGCCCTCGGCGTCGGCGTACCAGGGCAGCACCACCTTGAACGCGGTGGCGCCGCTCGCGGCGGAGCCGGACGTGGAGCCGGTGCCGGAGCCGCAGGCGGCGACCGCGACCAGGGCCATGAGGGCGGCCGCGGCGGCGGTCGCGGTGCGGGGCAGGCGGGCGCGCCCGCGCGGGAACTTCG
Organism: Streptomyces sp. NPDC023723; assembly: GCF_040639815.1. NCBI lineage: Bacteria > Bacillati > Actinomycetota > Actinomycetes > Kitasatosporales > Streptomycetaceae > Streptomyces > Streptomyces sp. NPDC023723. The sequence continues at coordinate 3,989 of NZ_JBFAAP010000029.1, read as the reverse complement.
ATGTCATGACGTGCTCTTTCACGGGAATGGCCGGTGAAGCCGGATCAGAACGAAGGCAGGCTGCTCTTCGTGAGAACCGCGACGTCGGCGAGGTGCGCCAGCATCGCGTCCCGGGCCGCGGCGCCATTGCCGCTCCGTACTGCGTCGAGGATGAGACGGTGGCCGCGGTGCGAGGAGCGCCGGGCCGCGGCGTCACCGTGGGAGTAGGCGCGCACCGACTCCGTCCAGCGGTTGGACAGTGAGTTGAGGGCCACCATCAGGGGGTTCTGCGAGGCCTGGGCCAGCAGCATGTGGAAGGTGATGTCGGCCTTCAGCGACTGCTCCCGCGACAGCTCGCGGGCGCTGGTCTCAAGGACGCGTTCCAGGGCGTAGAGACTGGCCCGGGTGGCCCGTTCCGCGGCCAGCTGTGCGAACTTCGGCTCGATCGTCTCGCGCAGCTCCGCGACATCGCGCAGCGTGCGCTCGGACTCCGACATCTCCTCGTACATGACGCGGACGTGCGCGGGTGCCTCCAGGACGATGGTGCCCCGGCCGGGCCGGCGCTCGACGACCCGCTTGGCCTCCAGCTCGTGCATCGCCTCGCGCAACGAGGCGCGCGAGACCTTGAGCACCCGCGCCAGCTCACGTTCCGGCGGGAGCTTGGTGCCGGGGGCCAGGGTGCCGTTGCTGATCAGCGTCTCGATGTGGGCGACGATCTCACTGCTCACACTGATCGACTGACGCACGAACGCGTCGAAACCGTCCAACGCCGGTCCTCCGACCATGGGATTGTGGTGGGTGTGATGGTCAGACCATCCGATGAAGCGAACGTACGGCCGATCGTTTTCAGCCGGAAGACTTCACGGCAACTGGGAACCAGGTGTTTACACGGGTCACATGCCCGCAACATGGGCGGCGTCTCCAGCACTTGCCCGCCCTCTTCCAAAGGAGCGCTCATGTCCGCCCGCGGCACCGTCCTCGTCGACGCCCATCACCACGTCTGGGACCTGTCCCGGCGCCCGCAGCCCTGGCTGGACGCGCCGGAACACGCCCCGATCCGCCGTTCGTTCGGCATGGACGACCTGCGCACCGCCGCGCGCCGGGGGCCGGCCGGCCGCCGGCTGACCCGTACCGTCCTCGTGCAGTGCGTCGCCTCGGTCGCCGAGACGGTGGAGCTGCTGGCCCTCGCGGAACGGGACCCACTGGTCGGCGCGGTCGTCGGCTGGGTGGATCTCACCGCGCCGACCGTGCGGGACGACCTCGACGCACTCCTCGCCGCACCCGGCGGCGACCGGCTGCGCTCGATCCGGCACCTCGTGCAGGACGAGCGGGATCCCGGCTGGCTGCAACGCCCGGACGTGGCGAACGGCCTGGCCGCCGTACGGGACCGGGGGCTCGCCTACGACGTGCTGGTCCGCGCCCCGCAGCTGCCGAGCGTGCTGCGGCTGGCGGAGCGGTTCCCCGGTCTCCCGCTCGTCCTCGACCATGCCGGCAAGCCGGATCTGCGCTCCGGTGCCGGGCTGCGGGCGTGGGGCGACGGCATCCGCCGGCTCGCCGCTCGTCCGCAGGTGACCTGCAAGGTGTCCGGTCTGGTGACCGAGGCGGAGTGGCACCGGTGGACCGCCGAGGACATCCGGCCGGCCTGGGAGGTCCTGTTGTCGGCGTTCGGGCCGCGGCGTCTGATGTTCGGTTCGGACTGGCCGGTCTGCGTGCTCGCGGGCGGCTGGGAGCGGTGGGCCGCGACGGTCGAGGAGTTCCTCGCCCCGCTGCCCGAGGCGGACCGGCAGGCGGTCCTCGCGGACACCGCCGGCACGTTCTACCGGCTGCCACCGCGCTGACCCGGGCTGCCGGGCGGTGTCACCGCTGCCGTGCGGGGGTGACCGTGCGCGGCGTGCGGGTCAGCGCGCCCGTGCGGGGGGGGTGACCGTGCGCGACGTGCGGGTCAGCGCGCCCATGCACGGGTGACCGTACTCGGCATACGCGTCACCGCGCCCATGCACGGATGACCGTACTCGGCATACGCGTCACCGCGCCCAAGCGGGGCGACCGTGCGCGGTGTGCTCCGGGCCGGTGTGTCGCGGCCTCGGCAGGGTGCGCGCCGGTCGCTGCGGGAGCCGTCCGGTCCCGAAGCACGCCGGCGTCCGGTGGGACGGTCGCGCCGGCCCGCGCGGGCGCCGTCACGTCCCCGGGCGACCGGAGGGGAAGGGTTCCGCCGGCGCGGTGCCGTCCGCCTTGGCCGCGTCGGCGAGGGCCTCGGCGGCGGCCTCGGCGGCCCGTGCCGTGTCGTCCGCGGCCTGGGCGGACGTGTCGCCGTCGGCCGGCTTGTCGCGGGTGGCCGGGGACGGCGGCAGTACCTCGCTGAAGGCCCGGGACACCCCTTGCAGCGCGGAGGTGATCTCGCTGGGGATCACCCAGAAGTTGTTGCCCTGGCCCTGGGCGAGCTGCGGAAGGGCCTGGAGGTACTGGTAGGCGAGGAGTTTCGGGTCGGGGTCGTTGCGGTGCACGGCCTGGAACACCTCGTCGATGGCCCGGGACTGGCCCTCGGCCTGGAGGATCGCGGCCGTCCGGTTGCCCTCCGCCCGCAGCACCGCGGCCTGCTTGTCGCCCTCGGCCGTGAGGATCTGCGACTGGCGCTGCCCCTCGGCCCCGAGGATCGCGGCCCGCTTGTCCCGCTCGGCCCGCATCTGCTTCTGCATCGCGTCCTTGATGGACTGCGGCGGGTCGATGGCCTTGATCTCCACCCGGTTGACCCGCAGCCCCCACTTGCCCGTGGCCTCGTCCAGGACGCCCCGGAGCTGGCTGTTGATCGTGTCGCGCGAGGTGAGCGTCTTCTCCAGGTCCATGGATCCGACGACATTGCGCAAAGTGGTGACGGTGAGCTGCTCGACGCCCTGGAGGAAATTGGCGATCTCGTAGAACGCCGCCCGGGGATCGGTGACCTGGAAATAAAGGACGGTGTCGATCTCGACGACCAGGTTGTCCTCGGTGATGACCGGCTGCGGTTTGAAGGACACCACCTGTTCCCGCAGATCGATCAACGGGTGCACCCGGTCGATATAGGGAATGACGACGCTGAGTCCGGGAGTCAGCGTCCGGTGATAACGGCCGAGGCGCTCGACATTGCGCGCTCTCGCCTGCGGCACGATACGGACCGCCCGGACCAGAGTGAAGATCACTATGACGGCGACGATCAGGCCGGCGATCAGAGCAGCTGAGATATCCATCGTTCAGTCCCGGGGGTAGACGAGCGCCGTGGCGCCTCTGATCTCGATGACGTCGACGGTCGCGCCGGCCGCGATCACCAGGGTTTCGTCATAGGAGCGGGCCGTCCACTCCTCGCCGTCGATACGCACCCGGCCGTCGGCGTCCGTCACCTCCGAAAGGACCTTGGCGGGTTTGCCGACCAATGCGTCGGTGCCGAAGCGGGCCGCCTGCGGCTGGCCGATGTGGCGCAGTGCGACGGGGCGGACGAACAACAGGCTGGCGGCGGCGAGAACGCCGAATGCCAGGAACTGGAAAGGCAGCGGCAGCCCGATCGCCGCGAGTCCGGCGGTGACCAATGCGGCGGCACCCAGCATTCCGAGCGCGGCGGTGAGCGTAAAGATCTCCACGACGACCAGAACCGCCGCGACGATCAACCAGATCAGCCAGGGATCCATGACGCGCCTCTCACCGGTCGGGGAATGCGCGAGACTCGGTGCTCGATCTTTTCCTTCACTTTAGGCTTTCTTCTCCTGCGGTGAGAAGTGAAGGGACGGTCGCAGTTGCGGCGACCGCCTGCCGTGGCGCCACGACCCGGAGGCGGTGCACCGGACGGCGGCCGGTGTTCCGGGTGCGCCACCCCGACGATTCGGGCGTAATCTGCGCGTATGGGCGATGTTCGGTGCGGCTGGTGCGGTGCGGCCCCGCCAGAGTCGGCCGGACCGGACGGCCGCTGCCGCCGTCCGGCGCACCGGCAGGGACGGTGGCGGGCACGGGGCCACCGCGCGGTCGTGCACGCGGCCCCGGCC
>NZ_JBFAAP010000028.1:0-97956 GCF_040639815.1 Streptomyces sp. NPDC023723 | reverse complement strand
GGGTCCTGGCCGGTGCGGTCCGCGGCGGCGGCGAGGACGGCCAGCAGTTCGGCCGGGGCCGGCAGGCCGTCGTCGGGGGGCGGCGGCCCGAACCGGACGGGGCCGTGACCTTCGGGGGCCGTCCGCCGCATCGGTACCTCCGCCAGTCCGTTCCACTGCTGCCCCGTCGCCGCCGGGCCGGTCCGCACCGCACCGTTTCGCCCGGTGACCGTGGTGACACCGGTCGTCCTCTGAGTACCCAGCGCACCGGCCGGCCATGGCCCCGGGGGCGGGTTGCGCGGATCACAGGGGGCGCGGGCGCGGCGGGCCGTCCCGGACGCGGCGGACCGGCCCGCGCCGTCAGCCGTCCCCGGTGGTCCGCCGTCGGCGCGGGCGCAGCCGGTGGGCGGCCGCGGCGCAGGCGCCCGCGATCAGGACGCCGCCAGCCACCAGGGCGGGCACGGAGTCGGTGAAGGTACCGCCCGTTCCGGCGTGCACACCGTTCGGGACCGTGCCGTCGCCGCACGACCCGCCGTGCGGTACGGCCTCCGGGCACGGCGGCCGGGTGGCGCAGGGCGCGCCGGGGTGGGCCGGCTCGGGGCAGGGCTGCTTGCCGCCGCCCGCCTCCGCCGTCTTCGACACGGTGAACTTCGCGCTCCACGGGTGGCCCTTGCCGTGCGCCGCCGGGCAGGTGCCGTCGACCGTCCGGACGCCGAGGTGGCCGGCGGGGGCGATCCGGGCGGTGCCCCGGTAGGCGGGCCCGGCGGTCTTGCCGCCGTGGCCGGCGCCTTCGTGGCCGGAGCTCTCGTGGCCGGCCACCTTGTGGAGCTTGACGGTGCCCTTCTCGAACGCCCGCGAGGTGGCGTCCAGGGCGGCCGGGGCGGGTCCGCCGGACGGACAGGAGACGGCGACGGTGAGGTGGGCGCCGGGCCGGACGGCGGCCGGGCTCACCTCGGCGGTCGCCTTGCCGGCCCCGCCGCCCCCTCCCCCGCTCAGCTCCCCGCCCCGGTCTCCGCTCGGCTCCCCGCCCCGGTCCGCGCCCCGTCCGGCCGGACCGGTGCCGTCCTGGAAGGGCTCCTCCTCACCGAGTACGGCGGCGGGCTCCTCCTCACCGAGTACGGCTCCGGGGTCCTCCTCGTCCAGGACGTCGTCCGCCGCGTCCGGGATCTCGGGCACGTCCGCCCCGTCAGGGAGCTCCGGGACCTCGTCGGGAAGGCCCGGGTCGGCCTCCTCCCGGGGCACCATGAGGGCGGTCGCCGCCCCCGGTGCCGCGAGACCGGGCACGGTGCCGAGGCCCAGGGCGGCAACGGCCAGGGCGGTGGTCGTCAGGACGCGGGCGGCGCGGCGGCGGGCGGCGCGGCCCTCGGTGCGGCCGGTGGGCATGGGGCGGGCTCCTTCGAGCGGCGGCGGCGGGGGCACGGCACTCGCGCCCCCGGTGCCATCAGAGCCCGCCCGGCGCCGGGCCGCGCGCGGCCCTGCTCCGTTCGCGGGACCCAGCCGCCCGAGCGAGTGACAGACCAGGTTTCACGACCCGGCCCACCGCATCGGCCCAGTGACTCAGCCCGCCGGCTCCCGCAGCACCTGTTCCCGCACCCGGTGGCAGCACCGGCTGATCAGCCGGGAGACGTGCATCTGGGAGATGCCGAGCTCCTCGGCGATCCGGCTCTGCGTCATGTCGTCGAAGAACCGCATGTAGAGGATGGCGCGTTCGCGTTCCGGCAGCGCGGCGAGGCGCTCGCGGACCGCCTCGCGGTCGACGACGGTGTCCAGCGCCGGGTCGGGTCCGCCGAGCACGTCGCCGAGCGAGTAGCCGTCCTCGCCGCCGGGCAGCTCGGCGTCCAGGGAGAGCGCGGTGAAGCTCTCCAGCGCCTCCTGGCCCTCCCGTACGTCGTCCTCGCTGAGGTCGGCGTGCGCGGCGATCTCGGCGACCGTCGGGCGGCGGCCGGAGATGGTCTGGGACAGGTCCTGTCCGGAGCGGCGGACGCGGTTGCGCAGGTCCTGGACCCGGCGCGGGACGTGCAGGGTCCACATGTGGTCGCGGAAGTGCCGCTTGATCTCGCCGGTGATGGTCGGCACGGCGTAGCTCTCGAAGGCGTTGCCCAGTTCGGGGTCGTACCGGTCGACGGCCTTGACCAGGCCGAGGGCCGCGACCTGGCGCAGGTCGTCGTAGCTCTCGCCGCGGCTGCGGAAGCGGCCCGCGAGCCGTTCGGCCATGGGCAGCCAGGCCTCGACGATCCGGTCCCGCAGCGCGTCGCGCCGGGGGCCGTCGGGGAGGGCGGTGAGTTCACGGAAGGCGGCTGCGGTGTCGGGGGCGTCGTCGTGCGGGTGGGGCCTGGCGGGAACTCGGATCGGCATGGTGCGTCGCAACTCCCTTGGAGTGCGGGGTCCGCCGTCACGTCCGGCGGCGGCTCGTCCGGTACGACCGGAGGCGCGGGGACGGACGCCGGTGCGACGGCACGACCGTGAGGTCGGGCGGTCACCGCGGGAGCGTGTCCGAAGGTCCCGCAGGTACGGACGGACGCCGCCGTGGGCGGCGTCGCGCCGCTCCCACGGGCGTGCCTCCTGTCCGAAGCACTGAGGGTCCGCCTGCCCCGCCGGCCGCGCGGCAAACACCCGGGAGGTTTCCGGTCCGCCGCCGGGGTGACCCGTACGGCTGCCGCCGACATCGTCCGCACCACACCCCGGAGGTCCGTTCCATGGGTTCCAAAGTCTCCGACCACGTCCTGCAGCGGCTGCGCGAGTGGGGGGTCGACCAGGTGTTCGGCTACCCGGGGGACGGCATCAACGGGCTGCTCGCCGCCTGGGGGCGGTCCGACAACCAGCCGCGTTTCGTGCAGTCCCGGCACGAGGAGATGTCGGCCTTCCAGGCGGTCGGTTACGCCAAGTTCAGCGGCCGGCTCGGGGTGTGCGCGGCGACTTCGGGACCGGGTGCGATCCATCTGCTGAACGGGTTGTACGACGCCAAGCTCGACCATGTGCCGGTGCTGGCGATCGTCGGTCAGACGCACCGCACCGCGATGGGCGGCTCGTACCAGCAGGAGGTGGACCTGCACACGCTGTACAAGGACGTCGCCTCGGAGTTCGTGGAGACGGTGACCGTGCCCGAGCAGCTCCCGAACGTGCTGGACCGGGCGATCCGGACCGCCTACGCGCGGCGCTGTCCCACGGCGGTCATCATCCCCGGCGATGTGCAGGAGCTGGACTACTCGCCGCCGACGCACGCCTTCAAGATGGTGCCGTCCAGCCTGGACCGCGGTTCCTGGACGGCCGTTCCCTCGGACGAGTCGGTGCGGCGGGCGGCGGAGGTGCTCAACTCCGGTGACAAGGTGGCGATCCTGGTCGGCCAGGGCGCGGCCGGCGCCCGGCACGAGGTGGAGACGCTGGCGGAGCTGCTCGGCGCGGGGGTCGCCAAGGCGCTGCTCGGCAAGGACGTCCTCAGCGACGAACTGCCGTACGTCACCGGCTCCATCGGCCTGCTGGGCACCCGCCCGTCGTACGAGCTGATGCGGGACTGCGACACGCTGCTGACCATCGGTTCGTCCTTCCCGTACTCGCAGTTCCTGCCGGAGTTCGGCAAGGCGCGCGGCGTGCAGATCGACATCGACCCGCACATGATCGGGATGCGCTATCCGTACGAGGTGAATCTCGCCGGCGACGCGAAGGCCACGCTGGAGCGGCTGATCCCGCTGATCGAGGACGGCCGGGGCCGCGAGTGGTACGACACGGTGTGCGCCAACGTGACGCGCTGGCGGGACACCATGGAGCGGCGGGCCGCGCTGGACGCCGATCCGATCAACCCGGAGTACGTGGCCGCCGCCCTCGACCCGCTGCTGCCGCCGGACGCCATCGTGACCTCCGACTCCGGTTCCACCGCCAACTGGTACGCCCGGCACCTGACCATGCGCGCGGACATGCGCGGTTCGCTGTCCGGCACGCTGGCGACGATGGGGTGCGGGGTGCCGTACGCGATCGGGGCGAAGTTCGCCCATCCGGAGCGGCCGGTGGTGGCGCTGGTCGGGGACGGCGCGATGCAGATGAACGGGATGGCGGAGCTGATCACGGCGGCCAAGTACCGGGAGCTGTGGGCGGATCCGCGGCTGGTCGTGGCCGTCTGGAACAACCGGGACCTGAACCAGGTCACCTGGGAGATGCGGGCGATGGAGGGCGCGCCGTCCTTCCTGCCCTCGCAGGAGCTGCCGGACGTGCGGTACGCCGACTTCGCCCGTTCGCTGGGGCTGACCGGCATCCGGGTGGAGAAGCCCGCGGACGTCGAGGGCGCCTGGCGTACGGCGCTGGCGGCGGACGGTCCCGTGGTGCTGGAGTTCCTCACCGACCCGGCGGTGCCGCCGGTCCCGCCGCACGCCTCCTGGGACCAGCTGGAGGCCACCGCCGCCGCCATCCTGAAGGGTGACGCGGACCGGGGTTCGATGATCAAGCAGGGCTTCAAGTCGAAGGTGCAGGAGTTCCTGCCGGGCCGGGAGAAGAAGTAGGCGGCGCACCGGCACGGCGGCCGGTCAGCACCACGCGCCGCCGTCCCGGTCCGCGATGATCTCCACCGCCAGCTCACGGCCGGCCGGTTCCTCCAGCGTCAGGTACGCGGTCGTGCCGCCGATCCGCTTGGTGTAGCAGGCGTCCGTCCGAGGCCGCCAGCCCTGGGCCGGGGCGGCCGTCCGGTAGTGCGCGCGGACGCTCGCCCCGGTCCCCGGATAGCGGTAGGAGGCCCCGGCGACCACGAACAGGTCGTCGTCGTCGCAGGAGCGGTACGGCCGTCCGGTCCCGGCGCCGGCCGGCCCGGCGGCCAGTACGGCGTCCGCCGCCAGGGCCTCCCCCAGCCGGTCCTCCGGGTCCCCGCAGCCGTACTCGAACAGCAGGTTCCACGCCGGTTCCCCCACCGCCTGGTGGGTGAGGCCCAGCAGCCCCGCGGTGAGCAGCAGCCCGCTCAGTGAGATCCCGGCCATCCGGATGCGCATGACGCGGGACAGTAACGCACCGGCGGCGGGCCGCGGTTCGGGCCGGTCGGCCCCGGCCGGGTGCCGTCCGGCCCGTCCCCGCCCGCCGGGCGCGGTTCCAGACTGGGCGGCGGACGAAGGGAACCCGAGATGACCTCCACCACCCGCACCGCGGCGCTGCCGGCCGACCAGCGCGAGCGGCTGATGCGGCTCGGCCGCACGGTGTCCGTCGCGGCGGGCGCACGAATGTTCGAGGAGGGTCGGCGGGCCGACCGGTTCTGGGTGATCCGCACCGGCACGGTGACCCTGGACCTGCGGGTCCCCGGCCGCCGGGCGGCCGTCATCGAGTCGCTGGGCCACGGCGACCTGGTCGGCTGGTCCTGGCACTTCCCGCCGCACCGGTGGCAGCTGGGCGCCGAGGCGCTGAGCCCGGTCCGGGCCTGGGAGTTCGACGCGGCGGCGGTGCGCGCGCTGTGCGCCGAGGACGCCGCGTTCGGCCGTGCGGTGGCCGGCTGGGTCGGCGGCGTGGTCGCCCACCGGCTGCACGCCGCCCGGGTCCGGCTGCTCGACCTCTACGGGCCGTGCGGCAGCGGGAGCCCGGGCTGACCGTGCCGTTCGGGTCCGGGCGGCGCCGTCAGGCCGCCGAGGAGAGTTCCCCGCCCGGGCCGGAGGTCCGCGCGCCGGGCTGCTTCCTGGCGTCCGGCACCGCCGGGAGCGGCGGCCCGGCCGGCAGCGGGCCGGGGGCGCCGCGCGGGTCGGCGGGGACCGGCTCCGCGGCCGGCAGCAGCAGTTCCTCGTACCGGCCCAGCGCCAGTACCACGCCGAGCATGAGGACCGGGATGAGCACAGTGAACAGCACCGCCATGGTCCTGTCCGTCCTTCCCGAGGAGGGTGGGCGCGGGGGGCCGGGGCCGGGTTCCCGCTGTGCGCGGGGCAAACCGGCGGCGCGCCGCGGATCCGGCCCGAACCGTCCGGCGTAATCCGTGTCGCCCTCCGCCTGCCGGGTACGCGGGTCCCACCCCCGAAGGAGCTGGAGGGAGACATGCAGCGAGGCAGCGACCGGCTGAGCGCCCACCGTGACGACGAGATGAAGCACGAACTGCAAGGTCTGCTGCGGTCCGGGCACCCCACCCGCACCGAGGAGTGGCACGACCCCGAGCCGATCGCCGAGGACGACCCGGAGGTGGCGTACGGCCCGGTGACGCCGAGCCGCGCGCCCTCCCTGCTGGAGTCGCTCCGGCTGGAGCTGGCCCGGAACCTGACCCGCGGCGCGTTCCCGGCGGGCCCGCGGGAACTGGCCCGCGGGCTGCGGCGCGAGCACGCGCCCGAGTCCCTGGTCGAGCGGGTCGAGGGGCTGCCGCACAAGACGAGCTACGCCACCGTCCAGGAGCTGGCCGAGGCCCTCACGGACGCGCGCTGAACGAGGGAGAGAGGACTGGAACCCGTATGCGCATCGCATTCCTGACCGCGCCCGAGGGCGTGGAGCAGGTCGAGCTGACCGAGCCGTGGCGGGCGGCCGAGGACGCCGGTCACCAACCCGTGCTGGTGTCCACCCAGGCCGGGGAGATCCAGGGGTTCGACCACCTCGACAAGGCGGACACCTTCCCCGTCGACGAGGTGACCGGCGAGACGTCGGCGGACTCCTTCGGCGCTCTGGTGCTGCCGGGCGGCGTCGCCAACCCCGACTTCCTGCGCACCGACGAGCAGGCCGTCGCCTTCGTGAAGGACTTCTTCACCCAGGGCCGGCCGGTCGCGGCGATCTGCCACGCCCCGTGGACCCTGGTCGAGGCGGACGTCGTGCGCGGCCGGGTGCTGACCTCCTGGCCGAGTCTGCGGACCGACATCCGCAACGCCGGCGGCACCTGGGTCGACGAGCAGGTCAAGGTCTGCGACCACGGCCCCAACACGCTGGTCACCAGCCGTAAGCCGGACGACCTGAAGGCGTTCTGCGAGACGTTCCTCGCGGAGTTCGCCAAGGCGGGCTGAGCGCGGCGGAAGGAGACTGACGAGCGGGGGCGGCCCGGCGGGCCGCCCCCGCTCGTCAGCTGCCGCCCTCGCGTTCCCGGGCGCCCTCCCGGGTACGGCCCGCGGCGACCGGGCGCCGCGGGTTGCGGCGCAGCCACTCGCCCTCCAGCTGGGCCATCCGCTCGTTGTGCACCCGCAGCGCGTCGTTCGAGCCGTACAGCAGCGTGTCGTGCCGCGTGCGGTGGATGGTCTCCAGCTCCTTCATGAGCTGCTGGTCGTCCAGGCGGCCCGGGTCCACTCCGGTCCTGGCGCCGTCCCGCGTGTCGTGTTCGTTCATGCGGGCCGGGTACCCGCCCGGTGTCACACCACCACCCCCGAGCGGTATCCGGGAGGGACCCATGGATCTCGCGTTTCTGCATCCCCTCTACGACCACCAGGGCCCCTGGGCCTCCGTCTACGTCGACCTCTCCCGGCACGCGGAGGACACCGCGCACGCCCGTGACCTGATGGCCGAGTCGGTCGGCCGGGAGCTGGCGGACCAGGGCGCCGACGAGGCGACCTGCCGGGCCGTGCGGGAGGCCCTGAAGGAGCTGCGGCACGCCACCGACCCGCACGGCCGGGCGCTGTTCGCCCGCGGCGGGCAGGTGATCCTGGACACCCCGCTGGCCCGCGAGCCGCTGCGCCCCACCGCGGTGCACTGGGCGCCGCTGCCGCACGTCTCGCCGCTGCTTGAGCTGGCCGGCGAGGACCCGGTGTGCGTGGTGGCCTACATCGACCGCAAGGGCGCCGACTTCGAGCTGCGCTCCGCGCTGGGCAGCCAGGACGCGGGCGGGGTGACCGGCCGGCAGTGGCCGGTGCACCGCACCACCAGTTCCCTCGACTGGTCGGAGCGGCACTTCCAGCTCCGGGTGGAGAACACCTGGGAGCACAACGCGGCGGAGATCGCCGACGCGCTCGCCGTGTGCCAGGAGGAGACCGGGGCCGACCTGCTGATCCTGGTCGGTGACGACCGTGAGCGGCGGTCCGTGCACGAACGGCTGCCGAAACGGCTCCAGGACCGGGTCGTGGAGGCCGCGCACGGCACCGGCAGCCGGCTCCTGGACGAGGAGGTGCGGGAGCTGCGCGAGGAGCACGTCACCGCGCGGGCCCAGCAGGACCTGGACCGGTTCCTGGCCGCCCGCACCCCGGACGGCGAGGGCCGGGCGAGTGCGGTGGAGGGCGTGCCGGCCCTGGTCGAGGCGGCGCGGGAGCACCGTATCGACGAACTGCTGGTCATCCCGGACGGGCCGGACACCCACCGCGAGGTGTGGATCGGCGAGGACGCCGACCAGCTCGCGGTGCGGCGCACCGAGCTGAAGACGCTCGGCGAGCAGAACTCCTGGGCGGCCCGGGCGGACGACGCGCTGCTGCGCTCGGCCGTGCTGACCGGCGCCCCGGCGATCTCGGTGCTGCCGGCGCTGCCGGACACCGCGGACCGCCAGGACACGCCGGTGGGCGGGCTGGGGGCGCTGCTGCGCTGGAAGTGAGTCAGCGGGCCCGCTCGACGCGCCGCTCGTCCCAGACCGGCTCCGGGGTCTCACGGACCCGGCCGTCGCTGCCGAAGACCAGGTAGCGGTCGAAGGCGCGGGCGAACCAGCGGTCGTGGGTTACCGCGAGGACCGTGCCGTCGAAGGACTCCAGGCCCTCCTGGAGCGCCTCGGCGGACTCCAGGTCAAGGTTGTCGGTGGGCTCGTCGAGGAGCAGCGCGGTGACGCCCTGGAGTTCCAGCAGCAGGATCTGGAAGCGGGCCTGCTGGCCGCCGGAGAGCCGCTCGAAGCCCTGCTCGGCCTGGCCGGTCAGCTCGTAGCGGCGCAGCCGGGACATCGCGGCGCCCCGGTCCTGGGCGTGCTCCGTCCACAGGATGTCCAGGAGGGTGCGGCCGAGCAGCTCGGGGTGGGCGTGGGTCTGGGCGAAGTGGCCCGGGACCACCCGCGCGCCGAGCTTCCACCGCCCGCTGTGCGCCACGTCCTCGCCGGCCAGCAGCCGCAGGAAGTGCGACTTGCCGGAGCCGTTGGAGCCGAGGACGGCGACCCGTTCGCCGTAGAAGACCTCCAGGTCGAAGGGTTTCATCAGACCGGTCAGTTCGAGCTTTTCGCAGGTGACGGCGCGGACGCCGGTGCGGCCGCCCTTGAGCCGCATCCGGATGTCCTGCTCGCGCGGCGGCTCGGGCGGCGGGCCGGCCTCCTCGAACTTGCGCAGCCGGGTCTGGGCGGCGTGGTAGCGGGACGCCATCTCGTGGCTGACCGAGGCGGCCTGGCGCAGGGTGAGCACCAGCTTCTTCAGCTGGGCGTGCTTCTCGTCCCAGCGGCGGCGCAGTTCCTCGAAGCGGGCGAAGCGCTCGCGGCGGGCCTCGTGGTACGTGCCGAAGGAGCCGCCGTGCGTCCAGGCGTCGGCGCCGGCCGGGCCCGGTTCCAGGGAGATGATCCGCTGGGCGGCGCGGGCCAGCAGCTCGCGGTCGTGGGAGACGAACAGGACGGTCTTGCGGGTCTCGGCGAGCCGCTCCTCCAGCCAGCGCTTGCCGGGCACGTCGAGGTAGTTGTCCGGCTCGTCGAGCAGCAGCACCTGGTCGGTGCCGCGCAGCAGCGCCTCCAGGACCAGGCGTTTCTGCTCGCCGCCGGAGAGGGTGCGCACCTGCCGCCACTGCGCCTTCTCGTACGGCACGCCGAGCGCGGCGGTGGTGCACATGTCCCACAGCGTCTCGGCCTCGTAGCCGCGGGCCTCGGCCCAGTCGGACAGCGCCTGCGCGTACCTCATCTGCGCCGCCTCGTCGTCGACCGCCATGACGGCGTGCTCGGCGGCGTCCACCGCGCGGGCGGCGTCCCGGATGCGCGGCGGGGCGACCGAGACCAGCAGGTCGCGGACGGTGGTCTCGTCCCGTACCGAGCCGACGAACTGGCGCATCACGCCGAGGCCGCCGCTGACCGTGACGGTGCCCTCGTGCGGCTTCAGCTCGCCGGAGAGCAGCCGCAGCAAGGTGGTCTTGCCCGCCCCGTTGGGGCCGACGAGGGCCACGACGGCGCCCTCCCCCACCCGGAAGGAGACGTCGCCGAGCAGCGTCCTCCCGTCCGGCAGGTGGTACTCCAGGTGCGCTGCTTCGAGATGGCCCATGGAGTGATTGTCCCTGGTTCCGCCCCCCGCCCGGCAAACGCGTTTCGGGGCGGCAGGAAAGGCCGCCCGCAGGGTAGGGGGAGGGCATGAGCCCCGACGTAGACTTCACCGTCCCGCTGCCCGGCCCGCATCCCGTCCGCAAGGGCTTCCTCGACCTCGACCGCCGGCTGTTCGAGGCGGTGGCCGCCCGGCACTTTCCCGGCGGCGACCGGGTGCTGCCCCGGCTGAGCCGCAGTGCCAACCACGGGGTGCTGTGGTTCGCGGCCGCCGCGGCGCTGACCGCGGCCCGCACCCCGCGCTCCCGGCGGGCCGCCGTGCGCGGCCTGGCCTCGCTGGGCGTGGCCTCGCTGACCATCAACACGCTCGGCAAGCGCTCGGTCCGCCGCCCCCGGCCGGGGCTGGACCCGGTCCCCCTGGTGCGGCAGCTGAAGCGGCAGCCGATCACCACCTCGTTCCCGTCCGGGCACGCCGCCTCGGCCGCCGCCTTCGCCACCGGGGTGGCGCTGGAGTCCCCGGCGTGGGGCGCGGCGGTGGCCCCGGTGGCCGCGGCGGTCGCCCTGTCCCGGGTCTACACCGGCGTGCACTTCCCCAGTGACGTGGTGGCCGGCGCGGCGCTCGGCGCGGGCGCCGCGTTCGCCGTCCGGGCGCTGGTGCCCACCCGGGCCCAGCTGCTGCCGCCGGCCCGGCCGGTCGCCGAGGTGCCGGCGCTGTCCGGCGGCGAGGGCCTGGTGATGGTGGCCAACCTCGGCTCGGGCACCTCGGAGCGGGTCCGGGCGCTGTGCGACGCGCTGCCGCTGGCCGAGGTAATCGAGGCCGAACCGGGCGATGTACAGGCCGAGTTGGAGAAGGCGGCGGGCCGGGCCCGGGTGCTCGGCGTGTGCGGCGGCGACGGCACGGTGAACTCGGCGGCCCGGGTCGCCCTGCGCTACGGGCTGCCGCTGGCGGTGCTGCCCGGCGGCACCCTGAACCACTTCGCCTACGACCTGGGCGTGGAGGACGTCCGGGCGCTGTGCCGGGCGCTGGAGCAGGGCGAGGGCGTCCGGGTGGACGTGGGCCGGTTCAGCTCCGGGCGGCTGGACGGGATCTTCCTGAACACCTTCAGCCTCGGGGTGTACCCGGAGCTGGTGCGCGAGCGGGAGCGCTTCTCGTCCCGGATCGGCGGCTGGCCGGCCGGGATGCTGGCGGCCGTCCGGGTGCTGCGGGCCGACCGGCATCCGCTGCGGGCCGAGGTCGGCGGCCGTACCCGGCCGCTGTGGATGCTGTTCGCGGGCAACGGCATGTACCACCGCATGGGGCTGGCGCCGGGCCGCCGGCTGGACCTGGCGGACGGCCGGCTGGACGTACGGGTGGTGCACGGCGGCAGCCGGCCCGCGCTGCGGCTGCTGTCGGCGGCCTTCGCCGGGCCGCTGACCCGGTCCCCCGCGCACGCGGCGGTGCAGGTGGGACGGCTGCGGCTGAAGGGCGTCGCGCCGGGCACGCTGCTGGCCTACGACGGCGAGGTCACCGAGACCGAGGGCGACGTGACGGTGGAGAAGCTGCCCGAGGCGCTGACGGTGTACCGGCCACTGCCCTGAACAAACTGACGGACCGTCATACCACATCGCAAAACGGCGGTCTCAGCATGCGATCGGCGGACGTACGGTGATCCCAGTCGTCCGAGAGTCGTCCGAGAGGGGATCAGCGATGCCGAGGCCACAGGAGACCGCCGTCTACACGCACGGACACCACGAGTCCGTGCTCCGCTCGCACACCTGGCGCACCGCCGCCAACTCCGCCGGGTACCTGCTCGGTGCCCTGAAACCGCACATGCGGGTCCTGGACATCGGTTGCGGTCCGGGCACCATCACCGCGGACCTCGCGGCGCTGGTCCCGGACGGCCGTGTCACCGGCGTCGACCGGGCCCCGGAGATCCTGGACCGGGCCCGGGCGGTGGCCGCGGAACGGGGCCTGACCAACATCGACTTCGCCGTGGCCGACGTGCACGCCCTGGACTACCCCGACGCGACCTTCTGCGTGGTCCACGCCCATCAGGTGCTCCAGCACGTGGGCGACCCGGTGGCGGCGCTGCGCGAGATGCGGCGGGTGACGAAGCCGGGCGGTCTGGTCGCCGTCCGCGACTCGGACTTCGGGGCCATGACCTGGTACCCGGTGTCGGCCGGGATGGACGCCTGGCTGGACCTGTACCAGCGGGTGGCCCGGGCCAACGGCGGCGAACCGGACGCCGGGCGCCGGCTGAAGGCGTGGGCACTGGCCGCCGGGTTCACCGACATCACCGCCACCTCCAGCACCTGGACCTTCACCACGCCCGAGGAACGGGCCTGGTGGAGCGGCCTGTGGGCGGACCGCACCCTGGCGTCGGTGTATGCCGAGCGGGCCACCGCGGGCGGTCATGCGACGGCGGAGGAACTGCGGGCCGTTTCGACGGCCTGGCGGAATTGGGGGGAGCGGCCCGAGGGGTGGTTCGGTGTGCTGCACGGAGAGATTCTGTGCAGAAAGGACGTCTGATCGACGTAATCCAGGAAACCAGTACGGCAGGAGGTAATTCGCTATGGTTCCGCTTCTGCTCGTTCTGTTGCTCGCCATCATCCTTTTCGGCGCCGGATTCGCCCTGAAGATTCTCTGGTGGATCGCTCTGGTCGTCATCGTGCTGTGGCTGCTGGGCTTCCTGGTGCGCGGCACCTCGGCCGGCGGCGGACGCAGCCGCTGGTACCGGTGGTGACCAGATGGTGAGGCCGCTGCCCCGGGAGGCTCACTCCCGGGGCAGCAGCGGTCCGAGCGGCCCGAGGTCCAGATTCAGGTCCTCGGGCCGCAGTCCGTAGCGCTCCCGCAGTTCGGTCATGCGGTCGTCGAGCAGCATCAGGGTGAGCCCGATGCGCTCCTCCTGGTCCTCGCTGAGATCGCCCTGGTCGAAGCGGCGCAGTGCCTGCCGCTCCATGAGCTGGCGGAGCAGTTCCACCACGGTCAGCACCAGCTTGATCAGGTCGCGTTCGACGGTGTCGGGCTCGAACTCGATCCGGCCGTGTCGCTCGCTCACGTCAGTCCTCCCAGGGCGAGGGCACATTGGCGTTGACCGAGCTGATCAGCGCGTTCAGGTCGATGCGGACCAGGTCGACGTCGGCGATGCGCAGCGTGAGGTCCCCGGTGATCACCACGCCGCCGGCCAGCAGCCGGTCGAGCAGATCGACCAGGGCGATCTCCCGGTGTTCCACGACGGTCATGAACCCTCCCCGTTCCCGGCGCTGTCACCCGCGAAGGAATAGGCGGCCCAGGGCCCGGTGAGTTCCACCCGAATTTCCGGGGCGTCGTCCTTTGTCCGGTCGACCAGTTCCACGAATTCCTCGGAGAGATCCCGCCGCACCAGATAGGCGGCATTGAGTACATTGCGTCCGGCGGCCCCGGAAAGCTGCGGATTCTGCGGCGTGTGCAGCCGGGCGTCGTCGGCCCGCCCGGACAGCGTCCGGTGCAGCCGGCCGGCGAACTCCTCCGCCCGCTGCCACAAATCCTCGCTCGCCCGGGTGCGCATCCGCCGCTGGAGCAGATAGTCCCGCCCCGAGGC
The DNA here is from genome assembly GCF_040639815.1 of Streptomyces sp. NPDC023723. NCBI lineage: Bacteria > Bacillati > Actinomycetota > Actinomycetes > Kitasatosporales > Streptomycetaceae > Streptomyces > Streptomyces sp. NPDC023723. The sequence goes on along the minus strand of NZ_JBFAAP010000028.1, from coordinate 84,360 downwards.
GGGCTTCCCGGCCGGCTGCGCCGCGGCGCGCTGTCCACCACCGCTCTCGACGTACACCTTGACGCCCCACTCCACCCGGCCGGCCAGCCGCTCCAGGGTGCGCAGGAAGTCCTGCTCGCGTTCCTCCATCATCACCCGGACGCCGCTGTCGTCCCGGAAGACCGTGGCCAGCCGGAGCGGCAGCGGCGTGGTGACGGCGGTCAGCGCGTCGATCACCTGCTGATGGGCGCGGGCGGTCGCCGCCAGCCAGTCCAGGTCCTCCAGGTGGGCCTTGAGGGACTCCTCGGTGAAGTCGGCCTCGGGGACATGGCTGACGACGGCGACCAGGCCGTGGTGGCGCAGTGTTCTGGGCGGATCGCCCGCCACCCCGGTCAACTGCGACTGGAGGGCCGCGTCGAAGGGGCGGCAGACGGCGTAGACGTACCGCAGTCCGCTCATGGGGATTCCTCTTCCTGCTGAGCTTCCCGCTGGGCTTCCCGCTGGGCTTCTCGCTGGGCTTCCCGCTGGGCGCGGCCGCCCCGCTCCAGCGGGGTACGGCCGGACTCCAGCTCGGCGAGCCGCTCGCGCAGCTCCTGGTTCTCCCGGGCGAGCTCCTTGTGCTTGGCGTTCGAGGAGAGCGCCGGGTCGCTCTCCCACCAGTCGATGCCCATCTCCTTGGCCTTGTCGACGGAGGCGACGATGAGCCGCAGCTTGATCGTGAGCAGCTCGATGTCGAGCAGGTTGATCCGGATGTCGCCGGCGATGACGACACCCTTGTCCAGCACCCGCTCCAGGATGTCGGCGAGGTTGGCGCTCTGTCCCTGGCCGAAGGGTTCGGGCATGCGGCTGGGTGTCGTCATCGACGACTCCCGCGTTCGGCGTACTCGTCTTCCTCGCGGTACGCGTCGTCCCGGTCGCCCTTGTCCTCGGCGTCGTACTCGTCGTCGGCGTCCTCGGCGTCCTCGGCGTCGTCGGCGTACTCGTCCTCGGCTTCGGGCTCCTCGGTCTCGTCGGTCTCCTCGGTCTCGTCGGTCTCCTCGGTCTCGTCGGTCTCCTCGGTCTCGTCGTCGCGCTCCTCCGCCTCGTCCTGCGGCTCCTCCTCGTAGCCGTCGTCCGTCTCGTCGTACGCGGCCTCGTCCTCCGCGCCCTCGGCGCCCTCGTGCTCCTCCTGCTCCTCCTGCTCCTCCCGTTCCTCCTCCGCGACCGCGTCGTCGTGGCTGCGGACCACCTCGCCGTCGCGGATCTCCCCGCGCCAGCCGTCGTCCGCCTCGCCCTTCAGCGAGATGAAGCGGACGTAGTTCTTCAGGTCGAGCCGCAGCCGGCGGCCCTGGGCGCGCCAGATGTTGCCGGTCTTCTCGAACAGGCCCTTGGGGTAGTACTCGACCACCACGATGACCCGGGTCAGGGTCGGCGCCAGTTCGTGGAAGGAGACGACGCCCTTGGTGGTGCCCTTGGCGCCCTCGGATGTCCAGGAGACCCGGTCGTCCGGCACCTGTTCGGTGGTCTTCGCCTTCCAGCTCCGGTTGGACCAGAAGACCTTCAGCTGCCAGTCGGAGGTGGTGTCGTCGGCGCGGTTCGCGCTCTTGACCCCCTTGGCGAAGGTGCTGAAGTCCTGGTACTGGGTCCACTGGTCGTAGGCGGTGCGCAGCGGCACGCCGACGTCGGCGTACTCGATGATGACGGTCGGCTTCTGGCCGGCACCGCCCTTGCGCCTGCCCCCGCCGCCGAGGTTCTTGAACGCGCCGACCACGTTGTCCTTCAGCCGGCCGGCGCCGAGCTCCAGCGCGGTGCGCATCGGGCTCTTGCCCTCGGCGAGCTTGCGCCCGCCGTCCAGGGCCAGCTTGGCGAAGCCGGGGCTGTTGCCGTCGGCTATGTCGTTCAGCTTGCCGGTGGTCTCGCCCAGCTTGCGGCCGACGCCGACCAGCATCTTGGTGGCCTGGGCGGCGAGGTACTGCTGCACCTCGTCCTTGAGCCGGTCGGCGGCCTCGCTGCGGGCCACGTCGGCCAGCGGGTTGTGCTTCGCCGCGCCGCCCGCCTTGCCGGCCGCGCCCTTCACCGTTTCGGTCATCGCTCACCACCGCCCTTCGGCAGCCGGGCCCGGGTACCGCGGGCGGCGCCCCGGGCGGTCTTGGTCGCCGACTGGGTCCGCTTCGCCGCGGTCTTCTTCACCGGGGCCTTCTTTGCGGCGGCGGTCTTCTTGGCCGCCGTCTTCTTCGCCGGCGCCTGCTTGGCGGTCTTCGCGGCCGCCCCGCCCGGGGCCTTCTTCGCCGTCCGGCCGCCCCGGCGCGCGGGTTCCTCGTGCCGCTGGCCGGACTCGTCGTCGGGCTCGTCGTCCCGGTCGGCGGCTTCGGCGTCGTCGTACTCGCCCCGGTCGTCGTCGTACTCGGCCCGGTCGTCGTCGTACTCGTCGTCGTACTCGTCACGGTCGTCGTCGCGGTCCATGCCGGGCACCTGGGAGGTGACGCCCGAGAGCTGGTCGCGCACCTGGGAGGTACGGCCGTGCAGCCGGTCGGCGAGCCCGTTGATCTGCCGCTCGACCAGCGCGCCGGTGGCCGCCTTGCCGACGCCCTGCATGTCCTGGCGCAGCTGGTCGCCTATCTCCTTGAACTGCGGATTGTTCTGGAGCTGGCCGGAGACCAGGTCCGCGATGCCGCGCGGGGTGAGGTTGAGCCGCTTGCCGGCCACCGCCGTCCCCACCGCGATCGCGAACTTGAGCTTCTTGGTGCGCCCCAGCAGATAGCCGGCCCCTACCGCGAGGCCTAGTCCTACTCGATTCATGGTGTCGTCCCGTTGCCCGTTCCCGCGCTGCCGCGCGACGCGATCTCCAGCCGGTCCAGGAGTTCGTCCTCCTGTCGGTCGAACTCCTCCTCCGTGATCTCGCCGGCCTCCAACTGCTCCTCCAGGCGGGACAGTTCGGCTCGTACGGTGGCCGGGTCGTAGTAAATGCGCTCGGCTTCCTGGAGTACCTGTCCGATGGCCCAGGCGCCGCCGCGCACCGGTGCGAACGGCAGCAGCAGCACCTCCGAGATCAGGCCCATTTCGTTCACTCCGCTCCGGTGTCGGCGCCGCCGCCCGCCGCGGTGCCCGCGGGCTCGGCGGGGCCGGGCTCCACGAAGCTGTACGGCGGCAGCGGGCCGTTGATCCGCACCTCCAGGTGCGGCAGCTCCCGGCGGGCGCGCTCCACGGCCGCCAGGAAGGTGTCGGCGCGTTCCCGGTCCACCAGGAACGACACATTGGCCAGCCAGCCGGTGGAATCGGGTCCGACGCTGACCGCGTCGGCCTCCGGCTCCAGTACCCGCTGGACGGCGCCGGCGTCCTCGGCCTCCCGGGCCTGGACCGCCGCGGCGACCATCTCGCCGAGCTGGATCTTGCTCTCGTAACTCCCGCCGCCCGCCTGCCGGTTGGCCTCGGCCAGCGCGCGGATCTCCGGGCTCTCGGCCATCACGTGGTGCAGTACGGCCTCTTCCACGTGGTTGGCCTTGACGTTGTACTCGACCCGGCCGTCCAGGGCGTGCAGCCGCTCCTTGTAGTGCTCGGCGCGTTCGGCGAGCACGCCGGTGACCGACTTGTCGTCGGGGGCGACGCTGCCGAACCGCATCGGCAGCACACAGCCCTCCGCACCCGCCTCGGCGAGCACGTTCTGGTGGGCGAGCAGGTCCTTGCGCTTGGGCCGCAGCCCCTCGGGGGCGTCACTGACGACGGCCGCCAGCTCCCCCTCGGTCAGCACCCGCACCTCGCGCGGCGGGTCGCCGACGCCGGCCAGGTCCTCGGGGAGCGCGGGGTGCGCGCTCGCCGTGATGCCGTAGACGTACGTACTCACTCCTGCTCCTCCTTGCGGCGCGAGGACGTCGACCTACGGGCCCGCGGCCGGGACTCCGGCTCGCCCTCCCGGGCCTGCTTGAAGGCGTCCGAGATGGTCTCGGCGGCGCCGGACAGCGCGCCCTTGGACTTGCCGCGCGCGCCGGATTCGGTCATGGTCCCGACCAGGTCCGGCAGGCCCGGGTTCTTGCGCGGGCCGGCCTCCAGGTCGAGGCGGTTGCACGCCTCGGCGAAGCGCAGGTAGGTGTCGACGCTGGCGACGACGACCCGGACGTCGATCTTGAGGATCTCGATACCGACCAGGGACACCCGCACGAATGCGTCGATGACGAGCCCCCTGTCCAGAACAAGTTCCAGCACGTCGTAGAGGCCACTGCTGCCGCCTCCGCCGCCGGTCTGCTGTGCCGGTACGACAGTCATTCCGGCTGATCCCTCCTTGAATCGGTGAATGTGGGTGTGAGTCCGTGAGTCCGTGCGTCCGCGCGGGCCGCCTAGTGGCCGCCGCGGCGCCCGTCGGAGCGGCCGCGTTCGTAGCGGCGGACCCGGCGGTAGCCGGTGAGCTGCCCGTCGGAATCCAGTTCCACCTGGTAGCTCGCCATCAGGCTCATCGTGTCGGGGACGCGCTCCAGTTCGAGCACCTCGACCTCCAGGGCCCAGCCGTCCTCCGTCTGCTCGAAGGACGACACGGACTCGGCGGTCATGCCGGTCAGCTCCGCGAGCTGGGCGCGCGCCTCGCGCAGCACCTCCATCGGGCGGGGCCGGCGCGACTCGCCGGAACTCTGTGACTTTTGGGACTTCTGTGAACTTTGTGAACTCTGTTGCGTGGGTTGCGAATCGGACGTGTTTTTTGTGTTCGACATGGCCACCTCCCCCTCCGTGTGGCCGCAAGCGTGTTCGCCAAACCTCCATGAGCACACGCATCTGTCCCACGCAACTCGGCAGGGGTCAGCCGTGCCGCGCCGCCAGCCGCCGCCGGGCCGGTCCGAGGCCGCGGGCGCGCCGCATGACATCGGCCCACGGATCGGTGCGGGCCTGCTCCAACGCGTCCGCGACGGTCCAGCGGCGGGCGTGCAGCGCGGGGTCGTCGAGCTGGTCCCGGGTGATCGGGGTGGCCACGGGGGCGCCGGGCTTCGCCCGCACGCTGTACGGCGCGACGGCGGTCTGCGCGTAGGCGTTGCGCTGGACGTCGAGGTAGAGCCGGTCGCCGCGGTCCTTCTTGCGGGCGGCGGTGGTGAGCCGGTCCGGGTGGGCGGCGGCGAGGGTCTCGGCGACGCGGTGCGCGAAGTCGCGCACCTCGTCGAAGTCCGGCCCCCGGCGCAGCGGCACGATCACGTGCAGGCCCCGGGAGCCGGTGGTCATCAGCGCCGACGGCAGCCGCAGGGTGTCGAGCAGTTCGCCGAGCAGCCGGGCGGCCTCCCGGACGGTCTCGAAGTCGTCGACGCCCGGGTCGAGGTCGAAGACCATCCGGTCGGGCCGGTCCGTGCGGTCGGCGCGGGACAGCCAGCGGTGCAGGGTCAGGGCCGCCTGGTCGGCGAGGTGGAGCAGGGTCGCGGTGTTGTCGCAGACCGTGTGGCACACCGTGCCGCCGGCCTTGGGCAGCTCCACCCGGGTGATCCAGTCCGGGTAGTGCGCCGGGGTGTTCTTCTGCATGAACACCGGGCCGTCGACGCCGTCCGGGTGCCGTTCCAGCATCAGCGGGCGGCCCCGCAGGTGCGGCAGCGCGTACGGGGCGACGGCCCGGTAGTAGTCGGCCAGGTCTCCTTTGGTGACCTGGCCCGAGGTGCCCCGCGCCGGGAAGAGCACCTTGTCCGGCCGGTGCACCTCGACGGAGCGGTGTCCGGCCCGCAGCTTGCGGTCGGCGGCTGAGGTCACGGCACCACCGCCTGCTCCACCAGCAGCCGGCCGGCCGTGGCGATCGACTCGGCGTCGATGCCGGCCGCGTGCAGCTGCTCGTCCGGCGCGGCCGACCCCGGCATCGTCCGCACCGCGAGCCGCACCAGCCGGGGCACCGGGCCGCCGTCCGCGAACGCCTCCGCGACCGCGTCGCCGAGGCCGCCCTCGGGGTGGTGGTCCTCGACGGTGAGCAGACAGCCGGTCTCCTCGGCGGCCCGGCGCAGGGTGTCCCGGTCGACCGGCTTGACCGAGTACAGGTCGATCACCCGGGCCGCGATGCCCTCCTCGGCCAGCGCGTCGGCGGCGGCCAGCGCCTCGGGCACGGTGACGCCCGCCGCGACGAAGGTGAGCCGGTCGTCCGGGCCGGCCGAGCGCAGCACCTTGCTGCCGCCGACCGGGAACTCCTCGTCGGGCCCGTAGAGCACCTCGGCGCCGCCGCGCGAGGTCCGCAGATAGCGGACGCCCGTCAGGCCGGCCACCTCGGCGACCAGCCGCGCGGTCTGGTTGGCGTCGCACGGGTACAGCACGGTCGAGCCGTGCACGGCCCGCATCATCGCGAGGTCCTCCAGACCCATCTGGCTGGGCCCGTCCTGGCCGATGGCGGTGCCCGCGTGCGAGCCGTTGAGGACGATCCCGGAACCGCTGACCGCCGCCATCCGGATGAAGTCGTGGGCGCGGGTCAGGAAGGCCGCGAAGGTGGAGGCGTACGGCAGCCGGCCGCGCGCCGCCATGCCGACGGCCGTGGCGACGAGCTGCTGCTCGGCGATGTAGCACTCGAAGTAGCGCTCGGGGTGTTCCTTGGCGAACAGCTCCGCGCGGGTGGAGTCGCCCACCTCGCCGTCCAGTACGACGACGTCCTCGCGGGCGGTGCCCAGCGCGGTCAGCGCCTGCCCGAAGGCGTCCCGGGTGGCGGCCTGCTCGCCCTTCTCCCAGCGCGGCAGCTCGGGCCGGCCGGCGCCGTCCGGGTGCGGCGCCCGCGACGACTTGGCGACCGGCTCCTGGACGTGGACGGTGATGCCGCGCGGCCCGCCCAGCTCGGCGATGGCCTCGGCCGCGTCCTTGACCGGCTTGCCGTGCAGTCCCTCGCGGTCCTCGGTGGCCGCGACGCCCTTGCCCTTGAGGGTGCGGGCGATGATCGCGGTGGGCTGGCCGCGGGTGGAGAGCGCCTCGCCGTAGGCGCGGTCGACGGCGTCCACGTCATGGCCGTCGATCTCGACCGTGTGCCAGTCGAAGGCCCGGAACCGGCGGGCGTAGGCGTCCAGGTCGTGGCCGTGCCGGGTGGCGCCGCGCTGGCCGAGCCGGTTGACGTCGACGATCACGGTCAGGTTGTCGAGCTGCTCGTACCCGGCGTGCTCGGCGGCCTCCCACACCGAGCCCTCGGCCAGCTCGCTGTCCCCGCACAGCACCCACACCCGGTAGCCGGCGCGGTCCAGGCGCGCGCCGGCCAGCGCGATGCCGACGCCGACCGGCAGGCCCTGGCCGAGCGAGCCGGTGGCGGTCTCCACCCAGGGCAGCCGCTGCGGCGTGGGATGGCCCTCCAGCCGGCTGCCCAGCTTGCGGAAGGTGCGCAGCTCCTCGTCGTCGATGACGCCGGCCGCCTTGTAGGCGGAGTAGAGCAGCGGGGAGGCGTGTCCCTTGGAGAGGACGAAGCGGTCGTTGCCCGGGTGGGCGGGGCGCTCGAAGTCGTAGCGCAGGTGATTGGCCAGCAGTACGGCCATCAGGTCGGCGGCGGACATCGAGGACGTGGGGTGCCCCGAGCCGGCCGCGTCGGCGGCGCGGACGCTGTCCACGCGCAGCTGCTGTCCCAGTTCGACGAGTTCCTCGGTGTTCATGTGTCTCCTTCCGCGGGGTCGTCGTCGGTACGCCGGACGGGGCCGGGGGCCACACCGGGGCCGGGGGGCGGCTGACCGGGCGGGGGTTCGACACCGGGCCCGGCGGGCGCACCGCGCGGGTGGCTTTCGGCCGGTTCACCGCCGGGGTGCTCGGCGGCCGGTTCACTGCCGGGGTGCTCGGCGGCGGGTTCGCCGCCCGGGTGTGCCTTGGCCGGCTCACCGCCCGGCTGTCCCTTGGCGGGCTCGGCGCCGCGCCCGCCGGGCCGGTCCGTATCGTCCGTTTCGTCCGTATCTTTCATCCCGCTCACCGCGCGCCTCTCGCTGTCCGGCCCGTCCACACCCCCGCCGCCGCCCGGGCCACCGCCCACGCGCCGAGCCTTTCGCGTCCCCCTGGCCAGCACCCCCAAACGTGGGCGAGCGGCCCGTACCGCCGGTTTCCGGCCCGCCGCCCGGGTACCCGGCGCGGGATCCGACCGGTCACGTCTCCGAAAGGTCCGCGCATGCCCGAGTACGGCTATTTCCTCTCCTGTGAGCAGTACGGTCCGGCCGAGCTGATCGAGCAGGCCCGGATGGCCGAGCAGGCCGGTTTCCAGGCGCTGTGGATCTCGGACCACTTCCATCCGTGGAACGACGCGCAGGGCCAGAGCCCGTTCGTGTGGTCGGTGATCGGCGCGCTGGCCGAGGCGGTGTCGCTGCCCGTCGAGACCGCGGTGACCTGTCCGACGGTGCGCACCCACCCGGCGGTGGTGGCGCAGGCGGCGGCCACCAGCGCGGTGCTGACCGGCGGCCGGTTCCGGCTCGGCGTCGGCACCGGCGAGGCGCTCAACGAGCACATCGTCGGCGGCCCGTGGCCGCCCGCGCACGTCCGCCTGGAGATGCTGGAGGAGGCGATCCAGGTGATCCGCCAGTTGTTCTCCGGCGCGGAGGTCAACCACCACGGCACCCACTACACGGTGGAGAACGCCCGGCTGTACACGCTGCCGGACGAGCCGGTCCCCATCGACGTCTCCGGCTTCGGCCCCGCCGCCACCCAGCTCGCCTCCCGGGTCGGCGACGGCTACATCACGATGATGCCGGACGCGGCGATGGTGGAGCAGTACCGGAAGGGCGGCGGCGCCGGAAAGCCGGTCAGCGGCGGCACCAAGGTCTGCTACGACACCGACGCCGACGCGGCGGTCAGGACGGTGCACCGGCTGTGGGCCAACGAACTGCTGCCCGGCGAACTGGGCCAGGTGCTGCCCTCGCCGAAACACTTCGAGCAGGCGCAGACGCTGGTCACCGAGGACATGGTGCGAAACAACCGGGTGTGCGGCGACGACGTGGACGCGCACGTGGCCGAGCTGAACCGGTTCGCGGACGCCGGGTTCGACCGGGTCTACGTCAACCAGATCGGCCCCGACGTCCGCGGGTTCTTCGACTTCTACCGGATGAAGGTGCTGCCGCGGCTGTGAGCCCCGGCCGTCAGGCCCTGCCGTGCGGGGCCTCGGGGTCGATGTCGTCCGGCCGGGGCTCCTGGGCCCGGGTGCCGGGCGTCCCGGTCGCCCCGGGCGCGGTGGGCGGCATCGGCGGGTACGGCATGCCGAGTCCGCTCGGCGGCGCGGCGGGCGCCGTTCCGCCGGGCACCCGCCCCTGGCCGCCGGAGCCGTGCCCGGCGCCCGCACCCGGCGCGGCGGGCTTCGCGGCACCGCGCAGCAGGTAGGCGGCGACGGCCAGCAGCGCGGCGGTGATCAGCGCGGCGGCCCAGCCGGGCAGCCCGATCGCCAGCGCGAGGCCCACGGCGAGTGCCACGGCCGCGCCCGCGTAGAGCGCGGCGGCGCCGGACGCCGCGTACAGCGTCGCCGTACGGCGCTGCTTGCGGGTCTGCTCGCGCAACTCGTCCCGGATGGTCTCCCGGGCCACCTGGGCCAGTTCGTCGACCAGGTGCTTGTCCAGATGCTCCAAGTGTGCCATTCGGTCGTCCATGGATGCCGGGTACCCGCAACCCGACGGTCCATGGGCGGGGCGCCGCAGCCGCCAACTAGGCTTTTCCGCATGGACATTCTGGGAGCCACCCTGCGCATCTACGTCGACGACCTGGACAAGGCGATCCCCTTCTACGAGGGACTCGCCGGCGGCCGAGCCATGCGGTTCGAGCGCGGCGGCGTCCAAGTGGCGGCGGTCGGCTGCTTCTTGCTGATGAGCGGTCCGGAGTCCCAGCTGGAGGTGTTGCGCAAGGTGGTCGCGACGATCGCGGTGACCGATGTGGAGGAGACCGCCCGGGTGCTGACCGAACTCGGCGGCGAGGTCGTCGCGGGCCCCCTGCCGACCCCCGCCGGCCGCAACCTGATCGCCCGTCATCCGGACGGCGTGGTGTACGAGTACGCCGACCGCCGGGCCTGACCCGGCCTCGCGGGTCAGCCGGACGGGACCGTCTCGGCGGTGATCGCCCACCGCTGGTGGTCCCGCCAGGCCCCGTCCACGTGCAGCATCCGCGGTGAGAAGCCCTCCAGCCAGAAGCCGCAGGCGCGGGCCAGGGCGATGGAGGCGGCGTTGCCCGGCTGGACGTTGATCTCCAGCCGGTGCAGCCGCAGCGGCCCGAAGGCGTACCGCACGACGAGGCCGAGGCCCTCGCGCATCAGCCCGCGCCCGGCGGCGTGCGCGAAGGCCCCGTAGCCGAGCGCGCCGCTGCGGAAGCCGCCCTCGACGATGTTGTTGATGTTGATGAACCCGGCGATACCGCCGTCGCCCAGGTCGCACACCAGGAACCCGGCCTTGGCCGGGTCCTCGATCAGCCGGCCCGCGTACCGCGCGTACGCCTCGGCGCTGTCCGGCGGGAACAGCCAGGGGTGGTGCAGGTCCTTGCTCTCCCGGGTCCGGGCGGTGAACTCGGCGCCGTCGCCGAGCGTGAAGCGACGTATGCCCACCCGGGGGCCCGCGGCGAGGTAACGGGACGTGTCGTACGGCATCCCGTCACCCTACGCCGCACCTCAGCGCAGTGCCGGTTGGTCCAGGACCAGGGTGCCCGCGTCCGCGTCCAGCTCGGCCGGCACCCCGAACGGCACGGTCAGCGCCGCTTCGCAGTGCCCGAACCCGAAGTCCTCGGCGATGGGCACGCCGAGGCCGCCGAGCCGGTCCAGGAGCAGCGCCCGGACCCGGTCGGGACTCTCGCACCGTTCCCAGGAGCCGAGCAGCACCCCGTGCACGCCGTCCAGCCAGCCGGCCCGCAGGAGCTGGGTGAGGTAGCGGTCCAGGCGGTACGTCTCCTCCCCCACGTCCTCCAGGCAGAGCAGTCCGCCGAGCGCGCCGGGCCGGGCGTGGGCGGTGCCCAGTTCGGCGGCGAGCAGGCAGAGACAGCCGCCGAGGGTGACGCCCCGGGCCCGGCCGGAGACCATCGGCGTCCCGCCGGAGGCGATGGTCCGGACCGTGTGCGGGGCGAACAGGGTGGCCTTCAGGTGTTCCTGGGCCCGCCCGTTCTTCAGGAAGTCGACGCCCGCCGCCATCGGCCCGTGCAGGGTGACCAGGCCGAGCCGGACGGCGAACGCCTCGTGCAGCGCGGTGATGTCGCTGAAGCCGACGAAGACCTTCGGCCCGGCGGCCCGCAGCGCCGCCCAGTCGAGCAGGTCGACCAGGCGCTGGGCGCCGTAGCCGCCGCGGGCGCACAGCACCGCGTCGACGGACGGGTCGCACCAGGCACTCTGGAGGTCGGCGGCCCGGTCCGCGTCGGCGCCGGCCAGGTAGTCGAAGGTGCCGTGCCGGTCCAGCACGTGCGGGGCGACGACCGGGTCGAGGTCCCAGCCGCGCAACACGTCCAGGCCGGCCTGGAGCCGCTCCTCGGGCACCGGTCCGCTGGGCGCGACGACGGCCACCCGGGCGCCGGGGGCCAGTCGCGCGGGCCGGGTCAGGTCTTTCACTCGGTCAGCTCCAGGGTGGGGATGCCGGGCACCTTCAGCCCGAACACCTGCGCGTACAGGGAGAGTTCCGCCTCCAGGGCACGGACCACGGTGGCCGCCTTGCGGAAGCCGTGCCCCTCGCCCTCGAAGGTGAGGTAGGCGTGCGGCACCCCGCGGCCGGCGACCCGGGCCAGGAACCGTTCGCACTGCGCGGGCGGGCAGATCACGTCGTCCAGCCCCTGGAGCAGCAGGAACGGCGCGCTGACCCGGTCGGCGTGGGCGGCGGGCGAGCGCTCCGCGTACCGGGCGGGCACCTCGGCGTACGGGCCGATCAGGGACTCCAGGTAGCGGGACTCGAAGTCGTGGGTCTCGCCGGCGCCCCAGCTGGTCAGGTCCAGGACGGGGTAGCGGATGGTGCCGCAGGCGTAGACGTCGGTGGTGGCCAGCGAGGCGGCGCCGGTCCAGCCGCCCGCGCTGCCGCCGCGCACCGCGAGCCGGTCGCGGTCGGCGGTGCCCTCGGCGGCGAGGGCGAGCGCGACGGCCGCGCAGTCCTCGACGTCGACCACGCCCCACTGCTCGCGCAGCCGCTCGCGGTACTCCCGGCCGTGTCCGGTGGAGCCGCCGTAGTTGACCTCGGCGACACCGATGCCCCGGGAGGTGAAGTAGGCGATCTCCAGGTCGAGGACGAGCGGGGACCGGCTGGTGGGGCCGCCGTGCGCCCAGATGACGTACGGCGGGAGTTCGTCGGCGGGGGCGACGCAGCCGGGGTGGTGCGGCGGGTAGACGTGCGCGTGCACCTCGCGGCCGTCGGGCGCGGTGAAGGTGCGGATCTGCGGCTCGGGGTAGTGGGCGGGGTCCACGGCGTCGTCGTGCGCGGCGCCGACCACCCGGGCCCGGCCGGTCCGGGCGTCCAGCTCGACCACCTCGTAGGCGCTGCGCGGGCTGGCGCCGACGGCGGCGATCCGCTCGCCGTACGCGGCGATCCCGGCGGCGAACTCGGTCCACGGGCCGGCCGCGTCGACCACCTCGCCGGTCTCCGGGTCCAGGACGCCGAGCGCGGTGGCGCCGCGGCCGTGCACGACGGCGATCAGGCCGTTGTCCAGCGGCGCGAACCAGCCCAGGCCCAGCTTCCACAGCGGCCCGCCGAACTCCTCCTCGCGCGGGCACAGCGGCCGGCCGTCGCGGTACAGGTTCCACCAGCCGGTGCGGTCACCGGCGTACAGCAGCCGCCCGTCGCGGTCCCAGTCGGCCTGCGCGATCGACTCCCCGGGGCCGCCCGCGACGGTCCGGGCCGGGCCGAAGGTGCCGTCGGCGGCGACCTCGGCGACCAGCAGTTCGGTGCCGTCCCAGGGCATCCGGGGGTGGTCCCAGGCCAGCCAGGCCGCCTGCCGCCCGTCCGGGGCGAGCCGGGGCCCGGTGACGAACCGGTGCCGCCCGTCGCTCAGTTCGCGTACGGCCGCGCGGTCCTCGGCGGCCGAGCCGTCCAGCGGTACGGCGGTCAGGACGCGGCGTACGTCGTCGGGCCCGGCGCCGGTGAACTCCTCCAGCACGCACCACACCTCGCCCCGGGCCGGCAGCGGCTGCGGCTCCGCCCAGCGCAGTCCGCCGCCGACGTCGGAGACGGGGGTGAGCGGGCGCGGCGGACCGCCGCCCGGCCGCCACCGGTACAGCCGCTGGTCGGCGAAGTTCACGAACACGACCAGCGGACCGCCATCGTCCGGCACCGCCGCCCAGGACCGGCCGCCGTACTCGATGACCCGGCTGCGCACGTTCCACGGGGCGGGCAGCAGGTCCTCCTCGGCGCCGTCCGCGCGCCGCCGTACCAGTGCCCGCCGGCCGCCCTCGGCGGGCCGGGGCTCGGTCCACCACACCTCCTCGCCGACGAAGCCCACCTCGTCGGGGCGCCCGTCGCGCGCGGCGGCGAGCGCCGCGTCGATGGGCGAGGGCCACGATCCGTACGCCAGGGTCCGCACTGTCTCCCCCACTCGCTAAGCCGTCCGCAGGAACCGGTCGAGCACCCGTACCCCGAAGTGCAGCGCGTCAACGGGGACCCGTTCGTCCACCCCGTGGAAGAGCGCCTGGTAGTCGTAGCCCGCGGGCAGCCGCAGCGGGGTGAAGCCGTAGCCGGTGATGCCGAGCCGCGAGAACTGCTTGGCGTCCGTGCCGCCCGACATGCAGTACGGCACCACGTGCCCCTCCGGCGCGAACTCCTCGACGGCGGCCCGCATCCGGGCGTACGTCGGGGCGTCGACCGGCGACTGGAGGGCGACCTCGCGGTGGGCGAACTCCCAGTCCACGTCGGGTCCGGTGAGCCGGTCCAGGGTGGCCCGGAACTCGTCCTCCGCACCCGGCAGATAGCGTCCGTCGATGAAGGCGGTCGCCTCGCCCGGGATGACGTTGAGCTTGTAACCGGCGTCCAGCATGGTCGGGTTGGCGCTGTTGCGGACGGTCGCCTCGACCAGTTTCGCGGCGGGCCCGAGCTTGTCCAGCAGCGCGTCCACGTCGGTGAGGTCGGTCTCGATGCCGTACAGCGCGGCGAGTTCGGTGAGCGCGGCGCGGACCGTGGGGGTCGGCCGCAGCGGCCACTCGTGCTCACCGATCCGGGTGACGGCGGCGGCCAGCCGGGTGACCGCGTTCTCCCGGTTGACCTTGGAGCCGTGGCCGGCCCGGCCGCGCGCGGTGAGCTTCAGCCAGCCGGTGCCGCGTTCGCCGGCCGCGATCGGGTAGAGCTGCCGGCCGGCGCCGTCGTGGAAGGTGAACGCGCCGGACTCGCTGACGCCCTCGGTGCAGCCCTCGAACAGTTCGGGGTGCCGGTCGGCGAGGAACCCGGAGCCGTCCTCGGCGCTGGCCTCCTCGTCGGCGGTGAACGCGATCACCACGTCCCGCCGGGGCCGTTCGCCGTGCCGGGCCCAGCCGCGCACGACGGCCAGGATCATCGCGTCCATGTTCTTCATGTCGACCGCGCCGCGCCCCCAGACGACGCCGTCCCGGACCTCGCCGGAGAACGGGTGCGTGCTCCAGTCGGCGGCCTCGGCCGGGACCACGTCCAGATGACCGTGCAGCAGCAGCGCGTCGGCCGCCGGGTCGGTGCCCGCGACCCGGGCCACGACGTTGGTACGGCCCTCGGTGCGCTCCAGCAGGACGGGTTCGAGGCCCGCCTCGGCGAGCCGCGCGGCGGCGTACTCGGCGGCGGGCCGCTCCCGGCAGTCGCCGCCGCCCCGGTTGGTGGTGTCGATCCGGATCAGGTCGGAGGTGAAGCGGACCACCTCGTCGAGGGCCTGCTGGTCAGCCATAGGTCTCCTCCACGGCGGCCGAGGCGATCGTGGTGACCGCCTTGAAGGTCCGGATGCCCTCGTACATGGTGCCGGTGGTGTACGCCACCTTGCGCTCACCGACCCGCTCGACGCCCGGCACCACGGTCGAGGCCGCCGCCAGGTGCTCGGCGTCGAACTCGACCGCGACGGTGAACGGGCCGCCGTCGACCGGCTCGTGCCGCACCGCGAGGGCGGCCGCCTCCTTGGCCGCCGCCCGGATGCCGGCGGCGGTCCGGGCGGGCGTCCGGCACACCGCCGCGTACCGCGACACGTGGTCCTTGACCGCGACCTTCAGCGCCTCGGGCGCGTACCCGAGGGCGTCCTCGCAGGCCACGTCGTCCCCGGTGACCAGCACCACCGGGACGCCGTACTCGGCGACGACATGCGCGTTGAGCAGACCCTCGCTGGCCCGTACGTCGTTCAGCCAGACGCCGGTGATCTGGTTGGCGAGGTAGGTGTGGGCGAGGACGCCCTCCATGCCCGCGCCCGCGTGGTAGCCGACGAAGGCGATGCCGTCCACGTCGCCGTGCTGCACGCCCTCCACCATGGACAGCGCCTTGTGCCGCCCGGTGAGCAGCTGCGCCCGTTCGTCCAGCTTTTCGAGCAGCAGGTTGCGCATGGTCCAGTGCGCCTCGTTGACGAGGACCTCGTCGGCGCCGCCGTCCAGGAAGCCCCGTACGGCGGCGTCGACGTCCGAGGTGAACATCGACCGGCACCGCTCCCACTGCGGCGTCCCCGGCAGCACGTCGGCCGGCCAGGTCACCCCGGTGGCGCCCTCCATGTCGGCGCTGATCAGGATCTTCATGCACAGGACGCTACAGGCCGCCGAATGGGGTGGCCAGAGACCACACCCCGGCGTCGCCGCCCGGGGCAGTCGCCGGGTTCGTGCCGCACCCGCCCGGCGGGCTCAGGGTGCCGTGCGCAGGGTCGCGGCGGCTTGTCGGACGAGCCAGTGCTCGGCCCGCTCGAAGGTCCAGCCGTTGTCGTCGACCAGCGTGAAGAAGCCCGCGTAGCCGAAGTAGAACCACAGCACGTCGGTCGCCTGCTCCACCGTGAAGCCGGGGTGCAGGCCGCCGACCTCGTGCAGTCGCCCGGCGAGGGCGGCGACCGCGTCCCGGTACCGCCCGGTCGCGACGCGCAGCCCCTCGGCGACCGCGGTGTGGTGCGGGGCGGTGGCCAGTGCCACCCGCATGATGTCCCCGTACTCCTCACGCATGCTCCGCACCGTGGCGGCCGCGTTCCGCAGGATCTCCTCGGGGTCCGTGAGTTCCGCCCCGCGGCTGCGGGTCTCCGCGACGATCGGGGCCTGGCTCCACAGCTCGACGAGCGTGCCGATCAGCCCCTGCTTGCCACCGCCGACCGCGTAGACGGTCGCGGGCGCGACCCGGGCGGCTCTGGCGATGTCCTCGACGGTGGTCGCGAAGTACCCCTGCCGGGCGAAGAGCTCACGGGCCGCGTCGACGATGGCGGCGCGGGTCGCTTCGGCGTACTCGGCGCGGCGGCTGGTGGTTGATGAAGTCATGGCCCGGTGAGCATAGCCGGTGCGGTGGCTCCAGAGCCTCCGGTCATTGATCAGAGATTGACTCCAATGAGCCGAGCGATACCCTGAATCGCGTCAGTGAACCCTCTCCACGGCGAAGGCAGCTCGTGACCACACCGACGAACAACTTGACGGACGACTCGACGGACGACTCGACGGGCGACTCGACGGGCGACTCGACGGGCGACTCGACGGGCCAGCGGATCATCCGGCTGGCCGGCGCCCTTCGCCGCGCCATCGACGCCGACCGGGTCGTCACCTCCGGGTCCGCCTACCAGGCCGGCGTGCACGTGTGGAACGGCGCGGTCACGCACCGCCCCGGCGTGGTCGTCCGCTGCGCCACCGCCGCCGACGCCCGGGCGGCGGTCCTGGCCGCCCGGGAGCACGGTGTCGCGTTCTCGGTGCGCGGCGGCGGGCACGACTGGGCCGGCCGGGCGCTGACCGACGGCGGCCTGACCATTGACCTGTCCGGCCTGCGCTCGGTGCGGGTGGACCCGGCCACGGCGGTGGCCGAGCTGGCCGGCGGCGCGACCGGCGCCGACCTCGCCCGCGCCGCCCAGCCCTTCGGCCTGACCGCGGTGACCGGCACGGTCGGCTCGGTCGGCGTGGTGGGCCTGAGCCTGGGCGGCGGCTACGGGCCGTTGAGCGGCCGGTTCGGGCTCGCCCTGGACAACGTGCTGTCCGCGGACGTGGTGCTCGCCGACGGCTCACTGGTCACGGCCGACGCCGAGCGGGAACCGGAGCTGCTGTGGGCGCTGCGCGGCGGCGGCGGCAATTTCGGCCTGGTCACCGCGGTGCGCGTCCAGTTGCACCGGACCCCGACGCTGCTGTCCGGCCGTGTCCTGTTCCCCTGGGCGCAGGCGTCCTCGGTGCTGGCCCGGCTCGCGGAGTTCGTGCCCGAGGGGCCCGACGAGCTGACCGTGCAGTGCGGCTTCCTCGCCGGTCCGGACGGCACGCCCGTCGTGTTCGTCATACCTACCTGGAGCGGCGACGACACCCGGGCCGGCGAGGAGGCGCTGGCGCGGCTCACCGCCCTCGGCGAGCCGCTGGCCGCCCGGCTCGGCCGCACCACCGGCCCGGACATGCTGGCCGGAACCGACGCGATGTTCCCGTTCGGCAAGCACGTCGAGATCCGCCCCCGGACGGTCCCCGCGCTGACTTCCACCGTGCGGGCGGCCCTCGTCGCCGCGGGCGACGCCCTGACCTCGCCACTGTCCGCCGTGTCCCTGCACAGCCTGCACGGCGCCGCGTCCCGGACACCCGCGACGGACACGGCATTCGCGAACCGCGCTCCCCATCTCATGGTGGAGACCATCGCCCGCTGGGAAGCGGGCGATCCCCGGGAACCGGAACACCGCGCGTGGGCCCGTGACTTGTCCGCCGCGCTGGCGTCCGAGGCGATGCCGGGTGGTTACCCCAATCTGCTCGGCCCCGACGAGACCGAGCAGATCGCACACGCCTACGGGCCGAACACCGAACGACTGCTCGCGGCGAAGCGCCGATTCGACCCCGACGGGGTGTTTCACGCCACTCCCCTGCCGGCCCGGCCGGCCGGGGCGGGTCCGGGCCATGACATGACATGACGCGACATGACGTGATGTGACGTGACGAACAAGAACAATGGGTGAGGCATGAACGACAACGTGGAGCAGAACGATCCGCTGGCCGTCCTGGAAGGGCAGGTGTGGGCGCTTGCCGCGGTGGTCGCGACCTTGCGGGAGGCCGGAACGGGCTCGTTGGAGAAGGCCCTGGCGGCGGACCCGGCACGTACCGCGGTGCTGGCGGCGGCGGGTGTGGTGCGCCACGAGGGGGATGCCGTGGTCGCCGCCCCCGCACTGCGGGTCGGACCCGGCACCGCCAACGCGGCGGCCGCCCGGCTCAGTTCCATGCGGCAGGCCGTCGCCGCCGCCGACGGCGAGACCACGACGGGGTGGGCGGCGCAGAGCGACGACGTACTGCTCGATCAGGGGCGTGCCTCCGCGGCCACCGGGCACGCGCTCGCCACCCGGCTCGTGCCCGCCCTGCCGGGACTGGCCGAGCGGGTCGCCACCGCGGGCAGCCGGGTACTGGACATCGGCACCGGGACCGGGGCGCTCGCCCTCGCGCTCGCCCAGGAACTCCCGCACGTGCGGGTGACCGGGATCGACAGCCTTGAGCGGGCGATCCTGCTGGCCCGCCGGGAACTGGACGGGGCCGGACCCGGCGCCGACCGGGTGGAGCTGCGGCATCAGGACGCCGTCGAGCTGCGCGAACAGGATCACTACGACCTGATCTGGCTGCCCGCGCCGTTCCTCTCCCCCGACGCGCTGCGGGCCTGCCTGCCGCGCGTGGCGGCCGCCCTCACCGAAGGGGGGTGGCTGGTGGCCGGTACCAACCCGGCACCGCGCGATCCGCTGCTCGCGGCCGTCGCGGACTGGCACGCGGCGCGCAACGGCGGCAGCGCCCTGACCTCGCACCGGATGACCGAGGCACTGGCGGACCTCGGGTTCCAGGACCTGCGCCAGATACCCACCGTGCCCGGCGGCCCGGTACTCGTGGCCGGCCGCTGCCCCGACCGCGCCGCCGCGCGTTCCTGACCAGCCTGGCCGAGAGCAGCCGAGGCGACTGCCGCCGCCCCTGGTGCGGCCACCCCGGAGTCCGCCGGACACCGCGACGCGAGACAGCGGCCCCGGGGTCCGCCGCCGGCCGCACCGCCGCGAAATCCTCCTACGTGGTGTGGATACGGTCCACCAGGATGTCGATCACCAGCGGGGTGCGCGGTCCGAAACCGAGCAGCACGCCGTCCTCCAGGGTGACGACCCGGCGGTCCGCGCCGGCCGGGGTCTGCGCGATGCCCGGGATCTCGGCGAGGCCGTCCAGACCGCCCACCGACTCCAGGCCCTTGTCCATCATCAGGATGACGTCGGGCCGGGCCGCGACCAGCGCCTCGCTGGTGAGGGGGGTGAAGGGCCGGTCCAGGCCGGTCTCGACGCCCGCGTCGACCGCGCCCGCCGCCTCGATCAGCGAGTCGGCGCCCGAGCCCTTGCCTCCCATGAGGTAGACGGCCGCGCTGCCGCGCATGTAGAGGAAGGCCACCTTGGGCCGGCTGCCGTCCGGGACGGCCGCGCGGGCGGCGGCGAGTTCCCGGTCGGTACGGGCGTTGAGGGCCTTGCCCGCGGCCGGCACGCCGAGCGCCGCGGCGACCCGGGTGGTGCGGGTGGCGACGCCGTCCAGGTCGGCCACCGGGTCGAGGACGACGACCGGCACTCCGGCGTCCCGGATCTGGTCGATCGCCTCCTTCGGCCCGGTGTCGGTGTCGGCCAGCACCACGGTCGGCCCGAGTGACAGCACGCTCTCGGCGCTGACGTCGTGCGCCTTGGTGACCAGCGGGAGTTCCTTCGCCTCGGCGAACGTGGCGGTGATGTCGCGGCCCACCACCCGGTCGCCGAGCCCGAGGGTGAACACGGTCTCGGCGACGCCGCCGTTGAGCGGCAGGACACGCGAGGCGTCGGTGACGGTGACCTCGCGGCCGTCGGACGACGCCACCGTGACCGGCAGCTTCGGTGTCGGGGCGGGCCCGTCGAGCGGCGTCACCGTGTTGGCGGCCAGCCGCCGTTCGGCCGCGGCGGCCCGCTCCCCCGCCGACACCGGCGCCTTCGCCCCGGAGGACGCCTCCGAGGAGGCACCTCCGCAGCCGGTCAACGCGAACGCGAGAGCGAACACGAGGGCGAGGACGACGGGGGCCGCTCCCCCGCGCCACGGCAACGGCAACGGCAACGGACGGGATCTTCCGGACATACGCATCGCTCGGCCTTTCCGTTCTCCTGAGTCACACAGTTGAGTCTTAGGTTAGGTTAGGTTTACCTTATTCTCAGCGGTGGGGGTGATGCTGTGAACAGCCCAAGTGCTGTGCGTTGCGGTCGAGTTGTGTCCATCACGGCGTTGGCGCTGGCGCTCTCCGCCGTGCCCGCGTCGGCCGCCGGTGGCTCGGCGACCGGTCCCGAGGGACAGCGGCTGACCGTGTCGAAGACGTCCGGTCTCGATCCGGCCGGCGAGACGGTGACGGTGTCCGGCACCGGCTACAACACGGAGAAGGGCATCTACGTGGCCTTCTGCGTGGACAACGGCGCGGGAAAGACACCGACGCCGTGCGTCGGCGGGGTCGACATGACCGGCGAGTCCGGCGCCTCCGTCTGGGTCTCGTCCAACCCGCCGTCCTACGGCGAGGGACTGGCCGAGCCCTACGGCGGCAGCGGGCACAAGGGCACGTTCGACGTGCGGGTCAAGGTGCGGGCGAAGGACGCCAACACCGACTGCACCGCATCCGGCGTCACCTGCGCGGTCATCACCCGCAACGACCACACCCGGGGCGGCGACCAGTCGCAGACGGTACGGGTGCCGGTGACCTTCGGGGACGGCACGGACGCCACGGACGGCGACGGTACGGCGGGAAGCGGCTCCTCGGCCACTTCGGACGCCACCGCGAACACCCCGGGCGCCGGCACGGGCGGCTCCGGGTCGGACTCCGGGACCGCCAAGACCTCCAACGGGCCGCTCGCCAGCACCGGATCGGCCGCCCTGACCCTCGGCGGTGCCGCCGCCGTGCTGCTCGCCGCGGGCGCCGGTGCCCGGCTCTGGGCACGCCGGCGCCGGACCGGCTCCGCCGCCTGACCGACGTACCCCCGAATTCCTCCAGGGAGAACGGAACATGACGAGAAGACCCGGCGCCGCCGCGGCGGCGGGCGGTGTCCTGCTGGCACTGCTCAGCCCGCACCTGGCGGCGGCGCAGGACACCCAGGAGGTGTCCGACGGTTACGCGAGCTGGACGACGGACGGGACCCGGCTGACCGACCGGGGCCTGTCGTTCGACGTCGCCGAACCCGCCGTGCGCGACGCGGCGGACCGCGCCTGGTTCCCCGCGACCGGCGGCGGCACCGGCCCGGCGAGCGGGGCGGCGGAGGTCGACCTGGCCGGCACCGCCCGGCTGACCGGCGCCACCGCGGCCGAGCCGCTCGTCATCGGCGGCCTGCGGCTGGACCTGCGGGGCGGCACCGGCACCCTGCGGGCCCGCGCGGTCACCGGCGGCGAGGTGCACGAACTCGCGCTGTTCGATGTCGAGTCGACCGCCTCCGCTCCCGCCGTACGCGCCTCGGCTGTCACCTGGAGCGGTCTCGGCGCGGCCCTCACCGCGGACGGCGCGGAACTGCTGTCCGCCTGGAGCGGACGGGAGTTCACCGCCGGCGACGACGCCGGCCGGCTCGACGTGACGGTGGGCACGGGCGACGCCACCCAGCCGCCCGCGCCCCCGGCGCCGAGCCCGAGCGGCACCCCCACCCCCTCACCCGCCGCACCGGCGCCCCGGGCCACCGGCACCCCGGCCCCCTCGGCCGCCGTACGCGACACCGCCCTGTCGCCCGGCGGCGAACAGGAAGTCACCGGCACCGGCTTCCCGCCCGGCGCGGTCGTGCTCGTCGCGATCGACGCGGACACCCGCTACCAGGCGGTGGCCGACGCACAGGGCCGGCTGACCCGCGCCTTCCCGGTGTACGCCACGGCCACCGAGGGCGCGCACACCGTCGAGCTCACGGCCGTGTCCGGCACCGGCCGGGCCACGGCACGGTTCGACGTGGACCACTGATCCCACCCCGACCGAACCATTTCCTCTCTGCACCTCCTCTCCTTACCTCCTGCCTGAAAGGCGACCGTCATGAGAGCTGTCCGTACCTCCGCCCGCGCCGTCCTCGCCGTCACCGCCGCCACGGCCCTGACCCTGGGGCTGGCGGGCTCGGCCGCCGCCGCCACCGCGACCCGGACCGTCACCGACGGCGCCACCACCTACAACCTGTCGGTGACCGCCCCGGATTCGGCCGCCGCCGCGGGCCAGGTCATCACCGTCACCGGCACCGGCTTCAACCCGGCCCAGGGCATCTACGTCGGCCTGTGCGTGGTCGAGGGTGCGCCGGGCGCCGCCAAGCCCACCCCCTGTCTGGGCGGCCAGGACGAGAGCGGCTCGACCGGCGCCTCGCACTGGGTGAACAACACCTTCGGCGGCCTGTTCGCCAACAGCTCCAAGTTCACCGCCGGCGGCGCCTTCAGCGCGCAGATCTACGTCAAGGCCACCCTGGACGACGGCAGTGTCTGCGGCGAGGACGTCACCTGCGCCGTGGTGACCCGCGCCGACCACCTCGACTCCGGTGACCGCAAGTACGACGTCCACGTGCCCATCAGCTTCCAGTGACGAGCCGCTGACCAGCCAGCCTTGAGGACAACCATGGCAGTTGACACAACGGGCCGGCGCAGCCGCCCGGCGGCGCTCCTCGGCGCCGCCGGGCTGGTGCTCGCCTCCGTCGCGGCCGGCCCGGCCGCGCGGGCCGCCGACACCCCGCGCACCGGGCTCGGCCCGGACGGCCAGAAACTCACCGTCTCGGCCAGCGCGGACCTGGACCCGGCCGGCGAGACGGTCCGCGTCACCGGCTCCGGCTACGACGCCACCAAGGGCATCTACGTCGCCCTGTGCAAGGACAACGGCGACAACCGCGTCCCGTCCCCCTGCCTGGGCGGCGCCGACGTGACCGGCGGCGGCAGCGCCTCGAAGTGGATCGTGCCCGCCGACGACCCCTACGCGGGCGATCTCGCCCAGCCCTGGGGCGCGGGCGGCACCTTCGACGTCCGGCTCGAACTGACCGCCAAGGACAGCGGTCTGGACTGCCTGAAGGTCACCTGCTCGGTCGTCACCCGCGTCGACCACCGGGGCAGCGGCGACCGCTCCCAGGACGTCCGGGTCCCCATCACCTTCACCGGCCAGGACACCGGCGGCGGGGACGACGGCGGCGACGGCGTGGACGTACCGCCGGGCACCGTCGGCTACGCGCAGGCCGCCCGCTTCACCACCGCCGGCAAGCCGCTGGACCTGCTGCTGCACCCGGACTCCGGCAAGCTCTACGTCGGCGCCGACAACATCGCCGACACGGCGGACGTCAACGAGCAGGGCCTGTACGTCCTTGACGCCGCCGACGGCACGGTCCGCGACCACATCAGCCAGGCGCCCGGCTCCACCGGCACCCTGGCCGGCCGCCGGGTCTCCCGGATCGCCGCGCCGCTGGCCGGCGACGGCGTGGTCTTCCACTACCCGCTGCGCGGCATCGGCACCGCGAAGGACGGTGACGAGAGCGCCCAGGGCGTGTGGCTGACCGGCGCCACCGTGACCGGCACCGGCCCGGGTACGAAGGCGTCCACCGTCCTCGTCCAGCAGGGCGGCACCCTCTCCGAGATCGACACCGCCACCGGCGCCGCCGACCGGACGCTCACCGTCGCGGGCGGCGGCACCGCGCTCGGTGTGGACACCGCCCGCGGCCTGGCCTGGACCGGTGTCGCGGGCGGCGGGCTCAGCCGCGTCGACACCGGCTCCTTCACGGTGACCGCCACCGCCGAACTCCCCACCGACACCCTCTGGTTCGTCACCCCCGACCCGGGCACCGGCAACGTCTGGGTGGGCAGCGGGAACACCGTCCGCGTGTACGACAAGAACGCCACGCCGCTGACCACCATCGAGGGCGAGGACCGGGCGGCGGCCGTCGCCTTCGACTCCGCCACCGGCCGGGCCTTCGTCGCCTGGCAGGACAGCGGCGACACCGGTGACGGCGGCGACAACGACGGCTCGCTGGCGGTGTACGACACCGCGACCTTCCAGGAGGCGGCACGGCCCACCGCCCTGCCCGGCAATCAGGGCCAGCTGGGACAGGCCGCGGTCGCGGTGGCCCCCGGCGGCACGGCGGTGTACGTGACCAGCCCGGCCGAGGCGACCGTCACCAAGCTGGACCGCCGGATGTCCCCGAAGGTGATCCAGAGCCCCACCGACCGGACCGTGGCGCCGGGCGACGAGGTGGCCTTCGTCGCGGCCGCCGAGGGCGCCCCGGAGCCCACGGTGCGCTGGCAGGTCAGCACGGACGGCGGCCAGACCTGGTCCGCCGTCGAGAACGCCACGGCCGGCACGTACGCGTTCACCGCCAGGGCCGCCCACGACGGCTACCGGTACCGCGCCGAGTTCACCAACTCGGCCGGGACGACCCGTACTTCACCGGTCACTCTCACGGTGACCGAGGAGAGCGGGGGCGGCGGGGCCACGGACCCCGGGGAGCCGTCCGGCACGAAGACCGTCACCGGGCCCGAGGGCCAGAAACTCACCGTCAGCCCGGTCAACGGCCTCGCCACCGAGCAGCAGACCCTGCAGGTCACCGGCACCGGCTACGACGAGGACAAGGGCATCTACGTGGCCCTGTGCGTCGACAACGGCGCGGGCGAGCTGCCCACCCCGTGCGTCGGCGGTGTCGACATGACCGGCGGTTCGCACTCCTCGGCGTGGATCTCGTCGAACCCGCCCGACTACGGGCAGGACCTGGCGGACCCGTACGGGACGGACGGGTCCTTCGAGGTCGAACTGACCGTGGACGCGCGGGACGAGTTCACCGACTGCCTCAAGGCCACGTGTGTGCTCACCACCCGCGCCGACCACACCCGCTCCGGCGACCGCTCCCAGGACGTGAAGGTCCCGGTCAGCTTCACCGGCCAGGACCCGGTGGACACGGACCCGGACACGGACCCGGAAACACCTGCGGCCCCGTCCCCTTCCCAGTCCGCGTCGTCCGCCGCTCCGGACGGCAGCGGCGCCTCGGGCGGCACAGGCGGCTCGGCCGGCTCGGGCGCCTCCGCCGCGGGCGGCAGCCTCGCCGCCACCGGCGTCACCGTGCTGTGGACCGGCGCGCTCGCGGCCGCCCTGGCGGTCACCGGCTGGGCGCTGTACCGCCGGGCCCGCCCGGCGCACCGCTGAGCCCCGGTCCGGTCCCGCGCCGCGTCCGGCGGCGCGGGACCGGACCGTACGCTCAGCCCGCGCGTCCGGCGACCAGCCAGATCGACGGCAGTTCGATCCGGGTGCCGTCGGGCCGGTACTCCGTGGTGATCAGCGGCAGTTCGCCGTGTCTGAGCACCTCGAGTCCGGCCGCCCGCAACTGCTCATGCACCGCGTCGTCGACGAGGGTGCCGGGCGCGATGCCGTGCCGCAGCACCGGCACCAGTTTGGGCGGCGGTCCGCCGGCGTCCTCGGCGAGCCCGGACAGCACGGTGACCGCCGCCTCGGACGGTTCGACCAGGAAGGCCCGGCCGCGCGTGCCGAGCAGGGCGGCGAGTCCGTCGGCCAGCGGCTGCCGGTCGTCGGGGTCGCACTGGTGCAGCACCCCGCGCAGATAGACGTTGACGTCGCCCAGTTCGGCGTGCAGCGTCTGCACCTCGCTCTTGTCGGCCGCGTCCAGTTGCCGGTAGGCGGCCTGCCCGGCCGGGTCGGCGCGCCGGGCGTGGTCGAGCGCGGCGGTGGACAGGTCGGCGCCGACGACGTGCGCGAAGCGGTCGGCGAGGTAGCGGGTCTGGGTGCCGTTGCCGCAGCCGAGGTCCACCATCGGCAGGCCGGGGTCGGTCAGATGCGGTTCGAAGAGGGCGAGATGACGGCCGGCGGTCAGGGCCGGTTCCGCGTCCCAGAACACCGCGTGCGGCGCGTCGGGTGCCTCGCGCCAGAACCCCTCCCAGGCGTCCCGGTACCGTCTTGTCACGCTCATGCCCGACTCCCCTGGGTGCGACGGTCCGGTCCGTCCCGAGTGACGGACCAGTACGGTCTACCGCGCACCGGAGCGGGCCACAAGCGGGCCGTCCGGACCTTCACGGGTCCTTCAGGCCCATTCACCGCCGGGAGTTACGGGGCAGGGTCAGCTCGCACCGGACGGTCTTGCCGGTCGCGGTGCGGCTGGTGCCCCATTCGCGGGCCAGGGTGCTCACCACCAGCAGCCCGCGCCCGGCCTCGTCGCCGGGGCCGGCGTCCAGCAGGGTCGGCAGTTCGTGATCGTCGTCGTCCACCTCGCACAGCAGGGTGTCGCCGTGCACCAGCCGCAGGACGACGGGGCGGTGGGCGTGCCGTACGGCGTTGGTGACCAGTTCGCTGACCAGCAGCGCGGCGGTCTCCGCCAGCGGGGCCAGTCCCCAGGCGTGCAGCTGTTCGCGGACCGCCGCGCGGGCCCGGCGGACCTCGCCCGCCTCGCGCTGCAGGCACCACTCGGCGACGTTGCCGGGCTCGATGCCGCTCAGCCGGGCCATCAGCAGCGCCACGTCGTCCTTGCGGCCGCCGCGCGAGGCGAGGGCACGGGTGATGGTGTCGCAGGCGTCGTCCATGGCGGCGGCCGGGTGTGCGGCGGAGGCGCAGAGCGTGGCCAGGCCGACGCCGATGTCCTCGCCGCGCACCTCGACCAGTCCGTCGGTGCACATCACCAGCCGGTCGCCGCTCGCCACCGGCACCCGGACCGCCTCGAAGGCCACCCCGCCGACGCCGATCGGCGCCCCGGTGGGCAGGTCGATCAGCTCGCTGCGGCCGTCCGCGGCGCGCACCAGGACGGGCGGGATGTGTCCGGCGTTGGCGAGGTGCAGTTCGCCGGCGATCGGGTCGTAGACGGCGTACAGGCAGGTGGCGAGGTAGGTGTCGCCGAGCCGCTGGGCGAGGTCGTCGAGGCCGCGCAGCAGTTGCGCGGGCGGCAGGTCGAGGCCCGCCATGGTCTGTACGGCGGTGCGCAACTGGCCCATCATGGCGGCGGAGTTGAGGCCGTGGCCCATGACGTCGCCGACCACCAGCGCGGTGCGGGCGCCGGGCAGCTTGACCGCGTCGAACCAGTCGCCGCCGACCCGGCCGAGCAGGGTGCCGGGCAGGTAGCGGGTGGCGATGTCGCAGCCCGACATACGGGCCGGGATGTGCGGCAGCATGCTGTCCTGGAGTGTCTCGGCGACGTTCTCCTGGTGGGTGTACATGCGCGCGTTGTCCAGCACCAGGCCGGCCCGGGCGGCGAGTTCGGCGCCGGTGACCCGGTCCATGTCGTTGAAGACGGTGCGGTCGGGGTGGCGCAGCAGGATCATGAAGCCGAGGACGACCTGCCGGGCCTTGAGCGGGACGACCAGCATGGAGCGGCCTGTGATCAGCGGCCGGATGTCCCGTTTCTCGAACTGCGAGGCGATGGCGTGGCCCATCTCCTCGGTGATGCGGGGCACGAGGACGGGTTCGCCGGACGTCATGCACTGGAAGAAGGGGGTGTGCGCCGGGAAGGGCATCGCCTCGCCGACCGGTACCACGTCGTCCCAGCGGCCCGGTTCGTCGGTGTGTTCGAGGGCGACCCGGTGCCACATGGTGGTGGTGTCGGGCACGCCGTCGGGGAAGCCCTCGCCGGCCACGACCTGTTCGCGCAGATAGGTGCCGGCGACGTCGGTGAAGCGGGGCACGACGGCCCGGCTGACCTCGACGATGGTCTCGGCGAGGTCCAGGGAGGTGCCGATCCGGCCGCTGACGTCGTTGAGGAACTCCAGGCGCTCGCGGACGGCGGCGTACTCCAGGTCCTGCGTGTCGTCCGGCGGTTCCCCGGCCGGCGGTGGCTGGCCGGGGGACGGCGGCCGGGCGGTCCGCTGCCGCACGGCCCGCCGGGACACCCCCCAGTCGGGCGTGACGGGCACCCGGTGGTCCTGGCTGAACTCCAGGACTGGGTAGCCGAGTTCGAGGATCTGGGCGACGATGCGGGCGCCCTCGCCGACGCTCATGCTGGGCAGGATCTCGGGGAGGCGGCGGGCCAGTTCGTCGGCGCCGGGGAAGTCGGTGTGCAGCGCGAAGCCGGGGGCGATCCGCTCCGCCGCGGTCGCCGCGCCGCCGTCCGCCCGCCGCAGCGCGCCCGCGTCGGCGGCGAGCACCAGCAGCCGCTCCGGCCCGGGGCCCACCAGGGGGTACGCCCACCACAGGATGTCGATGCGGCCCTGCTCGGGGACGGTGAGCCGGGCCCGGCCGCAGGACGGGTAGGACAGCCGTCCGCCGAGGGCGGCGGACTCCAGGTCGGGGCCCAGGGAGTCGTAGGAGCCGAGCGGGAAGGGGTCGTCCGTCTCGGGCAGGGCGCCGGAGACGGGCAGCAGGTCGAGGGCCGGGCGGCC
Organism: Streptomyces sp. NPDC023723; assembly: GCF_040639815.1. NCBI lineage: Bacteria > Bacillati > Actinomycetota > Actinomycetes > Kitasatosporales > Streptomycetaceae > Streptomyces > Streptomyces sp. NPDC023723. The sequence continues at coordinate 56,138 of NZ_JBFAAP010000028.1, read as the reverse complement.
GATGGCCGCGTCCTTCGGGAGCGTGAACAGTCGCCGCGCGCCCCGGCTCCAGTGGGAGACCAGTCCGTCCCGGTCCACCACGGCCACGGCCAGCGGGATCCGGCCGGGCGCGGGCTGCTCGGTGCCACGGTCCATGGCGTCAGGCCCTCTCTCCCCGCGGCTCGGCAAGATCTGTGCCGCCCTCACCACCGTAGAGCCGCGGCCTTGCGCGATGTGCGGGGAACCGGAAATCGGCGGCGCGGAAAAGCACCGGCGCGCGCCCCGCGCGCCGGTGGCACGGCACGGTCGGCTCAGTCCTCGTGGCCGAGCTGGAGGTCGCGTTCGGTACGGCCGCCGCCGGCCACCTGGAGCACGGTGGCGACCGGCGGGTAACCGGCGGCGATGACGGTGTACTCGCCGGACGACAGGTCGACGAACCGGAAGGTGCCGTCGGCGCCGGTGGTGAGCGTGTCGACGACGTTCCCGGCGGCGTCCAGCAGGGTCACCCGGGCGTCCTCGACGGGCCGTCCGCCGCCGGCCCGGACGGTGCCCTTGAGCACGGCGCCGCCCGCGAGTTCGATGTCCTGCCGGGTCTCCCGGGACGCCTGGACGGTGACCGGCAGCGCGGCCGGGCGAAAGGCCGGGGCGCTGCCGGCCAGGGTGTATTCGCCGGCGACCAGTTCGGTGATGACGTAGCCGCCCTCGCGGCCGCTGCGGGTCGAGGCGACCACCTCGCCGTGCACGTTGGTGAGGGTGACCATGGCGTCCCGCACCGGGGTGCCGTCGGCGGTGGTGACCGCGCCCGCGAGGCGTCCGGCGCCGCCGAGGACGACGTCGAGTTCGACCGGGCGCTCGCCGACGGTGACGGAGACGGCCTGCGGCTGGTGGCCGCCGGCCGCGGCGATCAGGACGTAGGACCCGGTGCCGGGGGTGGCCAGCGCGTACCGTCCGTCGCCGCCGCTGGCGCCGCGCCCGATCTGCTGCCCGGCGGCGTCGATGAGGGTGAGCGCCGCGCGGGGCACGACGGTGCCGTCGGGGTGCTGCACCGTGCCGCAGACCGGGACGCCGCCGGGGTAGGGCGAGCGGTGCGGGGTGGGGTTCCCCCCGCCCGAGGGGTGGGGGACGGTGGGCGGGACCGCGGCGGGGGGCGGTGCGGTCTCCGTCTCGGTCACGGGCGTGTGGTGGGACACGAGCGGTTTCTCCTTGAGGAAGAAGGCGAGGAACAGGCCGAGGACGAGCACCGGCACGAGGTACAGGAAGATCCGCGGCATGGCGTCGGCGTACGCCTGGATGTAGGCGTCGCGCAGCGCGGGCGGCAGCGAGTGGACGAGTTGCGGGGTGATGGCGTCGGCGTCGGGCAGCCCGGCTCCGGCCGGCAGCCGCTCGGCGAGGGCGTCGGTGAGCCGGCCCGCGAACAGCGTCCCGAAGACCGCCGCGCCGACGCTGCCGCCGATCTGCCGGAAGTAGTTGTTGGCGCTGGTGGCGGTGCCCAGGTCGGCGGGGCGCACGGAGTTCTGCACGGCGAGCACCAGGACCGGCATCACCATGCCGATGCCGGCGCCGAGGACGAACATCCAGACGCTGTACTGGAGCCGGGGCGTGTCCGTGTCGAGGCGGGAGAGCAGCCACATGCCGACGACGGAGAGGGCGCCGCCGAGGATCGGGTGGATCCGGTAGTGCCCGGTACGGCTGATCAGCTGTCCGGAGACGACCGAGGCGCCGACGATGCCGCCCATCATCGGCAGCATCAGCAGCCCGGACTCGGTGGCGGAGGCGCCGTCGACCATCTGGAGGAAGGTCGGCAGATAGCTGGCGGCGCCGAACAGGGCGACGCCCACCACCAGCCCGACCAGGCCGGTGACGTTGAAGACGGAGTCGCGGAACAGCCGCAGCGGGATGAGGGGTTCGGCGGCGAACCGCTCGGCGGCCAGGAAGAGCAGGGTGGCCGCGAGCGCCCCCGCGCCGAGCCCGAGGATGACCTCGGAGTCCCAGTCGTACTCGATCCCGCCCCAGCTGGTCAGCAGCACCACGCAGGTGGAGGCGGCGGCCAGCAGCAGCGCGCCGAGGACGTCGAGCCGGGCCCGGACGCGCGGCTTGGGCAGTTTCAGGACGACGGCGACGACAGCCATGGTGAGCAGGCCGAAGGGGACGTTGATGTAGAAGCACCAGCGCCAGGAGAGGTGGTCGGTGAAGTAGCCGCCGAGCAGCGGTCCGGCGACCGAGGCGAGGCCGAAGGCGGCGCCGATCAGGCCCATGAACCGGGCGCGCTCGCGGGGCGGCACGATGTCCGCGATGATCGCCTGCACGCCGATCATCAGGCCGCCCGCACCGACGCCCTGCACCGCGCGGTAGGCGATCAGCTGGTCCATGGTCTGGGCCCGGCCGGCCAGCGCCGAGCCGACGACGAAGACCAGGATGGCGAACTGGAAGACGCCCTTGCGGCCGAAGAGGTCGCCGAGCTTGCCGTAGATGGGCAGGCCCACGGTGGAGGTGAGCAGGTAGGCGGTGATCGCCCAGGACATCTTGTCCAGGCCGTGCAGCTCACCGACGATCTTCGGGAGCGCGGTGGCGACGATCATCTGCTCCAGCGCGGCGAGCAGCAGCGCGAGCATCAGGCCGATGAAGACCAGCCGGACCCGGCGCGGGCTGAGCGCGGCGGCCGGTGGCGGGGCGGGCGGCCCGGGAGGGTCGGGGGGCGCGACGACGGCCGGCTCGTCCTGCACCAGAGTGATCCCGCCCACGTACCGCTCCCCTTAGTCGCAATTCGTCGCCTGAGCGCACCATTTCCGCTCAGGCGACAACTGCGAACACATGCAAGGGGTTACGGCGTCCGGCGCGGCCGCGCGCAGATCACTCGAACCGGTGAGGCGGCCGCCAACGGCCGCCGCACGCGCGGCTCTTGGCTACTTCTCCACCTCGGCGGCGAGCTTGGCGAGCTCCGCGTCGTAGATCCGGGCCAGGCCCTTGGGGGCGAAGGTCTTCTCGAAGAAGCCGCCGATGCCGCCCGCGCCGTTCCACACCGTGGTGACGACGACGCGTGAGCGGCCCTCGCCGGACGGGGTGACCCGCCAGGTGGTGACCATCGAGGAGTTGCGGTCCTTCTCGACCAGTTCGCCGTCGGAGGGCTCGGTGACCTCCAGCAGGCAGTCGCGGATCCGCTTGCTGGTGGCCTGGAGCTTCCAGTGCACGAGGGTGCCCTCGCCGTCACCGCCCTCGCGGACCTCGTACTCGCTGAACTGCTCGGGCAGCAGTTTCGCGCGGGTGCCGCTGTAGTCGGCGAGCGCGTCGAACACCGTCTCCGCGTCGGCGGCGACGATCCGCTCGGTGGTGGCCTCGACCTGCGCCATCGGGTTCCTCCAGGGCCTGGTGCTGAGGGGTCGGGGCAAGCCAACCACCCCGCCGCCCGGCCACCAAATCGAAGGGCGTTTGACGGCCCGGGGCGACCGCCCGGACCTCGGACCACACGATCAAGGGAACGTATGTTCTATTCTGTGCTCCTGCACTACCGAGGAGGCACCATGCGCTGGGAGAACCTCTCCGAGCCCGGTCATGGCCGGGCGGCGGACGCCGCGCTGTTCGACGCGGACGCGGTCACCACCCGCACCTTCGAGGCGCCGGAATTCCGGGGGATCACCTTCCACGAGGTGCGGGCCCGCTCGATCGTGAACCGGGTGCCGGGGGCCTCCCGAATGCCGTTCGAATGGACGGTGAACCCCTACCGGGGCTGCACGCACGCGTGCGTCTACTGCTTCGCGCGCAAGACGCACAGCTATCTGGACCTCGACACCGGCCTGGGTTTCGACAGCCAGATCGTGGTGAAGGTGAACGCGCCCGAACTGCTGCGCCGCGCCCTGTCCTCGCCCTCCTGGCGGGGCGAGCACATCGCGATGGGCACCAACGTCGACTGCTACCAGCGGGCGGAGGGCCGCTACCGGCTGATGCCGGGCATCATCGACGCGCTGACCGAGCGCGCCAACCCGTTCTCGATCCTCACCAAGGGCACGCTGATCCTGCGCGACCTGGACCGGCTGGAGCGGGCCGCCCGGGTGACGGACGTGGGCATCTCGGTCTCGGTGGGCTTCACCGACCCGGAGCTGTGGCGCACCGTGGAGCCGGGCACGCCCGCGCCGCAGCGGCGCCTGGACGTCGTACGGGCGCTCGGGGCGCGCGGCATCGGCTGCGGGGTGCTGATGGCGCCGGTGGTCCCGTTCCTCGGCGACGACCCCGGCCAACTGCGGGCGACGGTCCGGGCGATCGCGGCGGCCGGGGCGACCTCCGTGACGCCCCTGGTGCTGCATCTGCGGCCCGGCGCCCGGGAGTGGTTCATGGCCTGGCTCGGGCGGCTCCACCCGCACCTGGTGCGCCGCTACGAGCGGCTGTACGCGGAGGGCGCCTACGCCCCGAAGTGGTACCAGCGCCGGATCACCCGGCAGGTGCACGACCTGGCCCGGGAGTACGGCATCGGACCGGCCCGCGCGGGAGCCTCCCGACAGCTCGCGCAACCGGCCACTCCGGTACCACCCGGGCCGACCCAGCTCACCCTGCTGTGAGCTCTCGCTCCGAGATCACCCGAGATCACTGGAGGGCACTGGAGGGCAATAAGCGACCCAATTGGGTCAACTATTGACAGAACATGTTCTTTCGGGAGTGCTCTCCGGGACGATGCGGCGAGGATCGCGGCTTTCGCGCTCCACCGCCGCTCCGTCTCCCGGAGGACCCCATGAGTCATCGCGCAGCCGTGCTGTGCGCCACCGCCGCGCTGCTGGCCGGCGCCCTGACCGCGGCCCCCGCCGCGACGGCCGCCCCCGCACCGGAGCTGGACTGGAGGAAGTGCGGCACGGCCGGCCACCCGACGCTCCAGTGCGCGTCCCTGTCGGTGCCGCTGGACCACACCCGTCCGCGCGGCGAGCGGATCACCCTGGCGCTCTCCCGCGTCCCGCACACCGCGCGCGGGTATCAGGGCCCGCTGCTGGTCAATCCCGGCGGCCCCGGCGGCAGCGGACTGACGCTGGCCGGCTTCGTCGCGGCCACGCTGCCGAAGAAGGTGGCCGCGCAGTACGACGTCATCGGCTTCGACCCGCGCGGGGTGGGCGCCAGTGAGCCCGCCCTGGACTGCCGGCCGGGCCACTTCGACCCGGTGCGGCCCGACTCGCTGCCGGCCACGCCGGCGGTGGAGCGGGCCAACCTCGCCCGCGCGAAGTCCTTCGCCGCCGCCTGCGGCAGGAAGTACGCGCGCGTACTGCCGCATCTCGACACGGTGAGCGCCGCGCACGACCTCGACGCGGTCCGCGCGGCGCTGGGCGCGCGGCGCCTGAGCTACTTCGGCTACTCGTACGGCACCTACCTCGGCGCGGTCTACGCCCGGCTGCACCCGGACCGGGTGCGCCGCCTGGTGCTGGACTCGGTGGTCGACCCCGACGACGTCTGGTACGACGCCAACCTCCGCCAGGACCTCGCCTTCAACGACCGGCACCGCGCGTTCCTCGCCTGGGTCGCCGAGCACGACACCACGTACCGGCTGGGCACCGATCCGGAGCGGGTCGAGACCGCGTGGTACGCGATGCGGGCGGCGCTGGCGAAGCGGCCGGCCGGCGGCACGGTGGGCGCCGCCGAACTGGAGGACACCTATCTGCCGGGCGGCTACTTCAACGGCTACTGGCCGTATCTGGCGCAGGCGTTCGCGGCCTACGTCCACGGCGGGGACGCCGGTCCGCTGGTCGAGGCGTACGAGGACTTCGGCGCCGTGGACGCCGAGGGCGACAACGGGTACAGCGTCTACACCTCGGTGCAGTGCCGCGACGCGAAGTGGCCGCGGGACTGGGCGAAGTGGCGCGCGGACAACTGGCAGGTGCACGCGAAGGCGCCGTTCATGACCTGGAACAACGCCTGGTACAACGCGCCGTGCGCGTTCTGGCCGGCCGGTTCGTCGCGGCCGGTGGACGTGGCCAACGCCGAACTGCCGCCGACGCTGCTGTTCCAGGCCACCGGCGACGCCGCCACCCCCTACGCGGGCGCCGTCACCGCCCACCGGCTGCTGCGCGGCTCCCGCCTGGTCGTCGAGGACGGCGGCGGCAACCACGGCATCACGCTGAGCGGCAACGCCTGCCTCGACGCGCACCTCGCCGCGTACCTGGCCGACGGGACGGTGCCGCGCGGCGCGGGCGGCGAGGCCGACGCGGTCTGCCCGGCACTGCCCGACCCGGAGCCGCTGACGTCGAAGGCGGCGGCGTCCTCCGCACGGGGCGCGACACTGCACGGACTGCTGGGCTTCCGACGCTGAACACCCTGGACGGCCCGGGGGCGGGGGGCTGTTGTCAGACCCCTGGTCCATGATGGACGCATGAGCGAGCCGACCAGGATCCCCGCCCCCGCTGGTGTCTTCCCCGCGGCCCAGTACAGCCATGTGGTGACGGCCACGGGCCGGCTCGTGGCCGTCTCCGGCCAGCTGCCGCTGGACGAGGCCGGCCGGATCGTCGGCGCGGGCGACCCAGGGGCCCAGGCCCGCCAGGTCTTCGAGAACCTGCGCCGCTGCCTGGCCGCCGCCGGCGCCGGCTTCGACGACGTGCTGAAACTGACCTACTTCGTCACGGACATGGCCCACCTGCCGGCCATCCGCGAGGCCCGCGCCGCCCACCTGCCCGACACCCGCCTGCCGGCCTCGTCCGCCGTCCAGGTCGCCGCACTGGTCCGCCCGGAGTTCCTGATGGAGATCGAGGCGCTGGCGGTCGTGGCGCCATGACCTCCCTCCACTGCCGCAGGTGCGGTACGCGGAGGCCAACCAGCCGACGGGCGGGCCCCGTCAGGAAGGCAACCGTTTCAACGCCCGTACCGCCGCCTCCGCCAGTGCCGGGTGGGCCAGGGCCGCGTTGAGGACCGGGGCGGCCCGGGGGTCGCCGAGGGTGCCGAGGCCCTCGACGCAGGCGAGTGCCACCCGGCGGTACGGGTCGTGCGGGCGCAGCCGGCGGCGCAGGGTGGTGATCAGGGCGGGCACGGACTCGGGGGCGTGCAGCTCGGTCAGCAGCCGGACCGGGTGCAGGGCGTAGGCGACGCGCAGCTCGTTGGTGGCGAGCGCGGCGGCGGCGCGGGCGGTGCGGGGGTCGCCGAGCCGGGCGAGGGCGTACGCGGCACTGGCACAGCGCGGCGGGTCGCGGTGGTTGAGCAGCAGTACGAGCGCCTCGAAGGCCCGCCGGTCGCCGGCCACGCCCAGCCGGAACGCGGCCAGCTCCCGGGCCCACAGCGGCTGCCCGGGTCCGGTGAGCACCTCGGCCAGTTCGTCGTGGTCGCCGGCCGCCACCAGCCGGCCGAACGCCGGCGAGCCCCCCGACTCCGCCCGTAAGCGCTCCGTGAGCGTACGCAACTCTTCGTCCATGGCACCGAGGCTAGAGGGGTCCTCGGCGGGATGGGACGTGGATCACCAACCCGGAGGTCTGGCGCGCTCGTTACCCGCAAGTTAAGCTCAGACGAGCGAGTGACCCACTCGTGTTCGTCTCTCGGTGGTCTGGTGACGCGGCCGCCGTGGGAGCAGTGCGACTCGGCCCGGGGACAGGGCCGGTCGGTCCGCCGGGCGTACCCGCCAGTGAGCCCGGTGGCACTCAGTGCCTCGGTATGGACGCCTCCGCGCCCGTGCCGCGCACTCCGCACGCCCGCACCTCTCCCGTACGCCCCCGTACGCCGTCCGGCGTGCCGGGCGCGTTTCCGTCGTCACCTTCCTGGAGTCCCGCGATGGCCACTCCCCGCTCCGCCACTCCCCCGTCCCCGCTCCGGGCCGTCGCCGTGATCGGCCTCGGCACCATGGGCACCGGCATCACCGACGTGCTGGTCCGGGCCGGCCGCGAAGTCGTCGGCATCGACATCAGCGAGGCGCAGGCCGCCAGGGCCGTCGCCGCGCTGGAGACCTCCACCGCCCGGTCCGTGGCCCGCGGCCGGCTGACCGAGCGGGAGCGCGCGGACGCCCTCGCCCGGTTCCGCGTCGCCACCGACCCGCGGGCCGCGGCCGACGCCGACCTGGTGATCGAGGTGGCGCCGGAGTCGTACGAGGTCAAGCAGCGGATCTTCCGGGAACTGGACGGCATCGTGCGGCCCGGCACGATCCTGGCCACCGGCACCAACGCGCTGTCGGTGACCCGGCTGGCCGCCGACTCCGCGCACCCCGAGCGCGTGCTCGGCCTGCACTTCTTCAACCCGGCCCCGGCGATGAAGCTGGTCGAGATCGTCTCCTCGGTGCTCACCGCGCCGGGCGCCGTCGCGGCCGTCACCGACCTCGCGCTGGACCTCGGCAAGGAGCCGGTGGCGGTCGGCGACCGGCCCGGTTTCGTCGCCGACGGCCTGCTGTTCGGCTACCTCAACCAGGCGGCGGCGATGTACGAGGCGCGCTACGCCTCCCGCGAGGACATCGACGCGGCGATGCGGCTGGGCTGCGGCCTGCCGATGGGCCCGCTGGCCCTGCTCGACCTGATCGGCATCGACACCGCGCGCACCGTCCTGGAGGCCATGTACACCGCCTCCCGCGACCGGCTGCACGCCCCCGCCCCGATCCTGCGCCAGCTCAGCGAGGCGGGCCTGACCGGCCGCAAGACGGGCCGCGGCTTCTACACCTACGACGGTCCGGGCGGCACCGTCGTCGTCCCCGACCCGCTCACCCCGGGCGAGAGCGCCACCCGGGCCGCCGGCCGGCCGGTGCGCGCGGTGGGCGTGGCCGGTTCGGGCACGATGGCGTCCGGGATCGCCGAGGTGTTCGCGAAGGCCGGATACGAGGTGGTGCTCGCCGCCCGCAGCGCGGAGAAGGCCGCGGCCGCCCGGGCCCGGATCGGCAAGTCGCTGGCCCGGTCCGTCGACAAGGGTCGGCTGACCGCCGAGGCCGCCGCGCGCACCCTGGACCTGATCACGCCCACCGGCGGCTACGACGACTTCGCCGACGTCGACCTGGCGGTGGAGGCGGTCGCCGAGGACCTGGAGGTCAAGCGGCAGCTGTTCGCCACCCTGGACAAGGTCTGCAAGCCCGGCGCGGTGCTCGCCACCACCACCTCCTCGCTGCCGGTCGTCGCCTGCGCCCGCGCCACCTCGCGCCCGCAGGACGTGATCGGCATGCACTTCTTCAACCCGGCGCCGGCCATGAAGCTGGTCGAGGTGGTGCGGACGGTGCTGACCGCCGACGATGTGCACGCCACCGTCCGCCAGGTGTGCGCCAAGGTCCGCAAGCACCCCGTGGACTGCGGCGACCGGGCCGGGTTCATCGTGAACGCGCTGCTGTTCCCGTACCTGAACAACGCGGTCAAGATGGTGCAGGAGCACTACGCGACCCTCGACGACATCGACGCGGCGATGAAGCTCGGCGGCGGCTATCCGATGGGCCCCTTCGAGCTGCTGGACGTGGTGGGTCTGGACGTCTCGCTGGCCATCGAGAAGGTGCTGCACCGCGAGTTCCGCGACCCGGGGCTGGCGCCGGCGCCGCTCCTCGAGCACCTGGTGGCCGCGGGCTGCCTCGGCCGCAAGACGGGCCGCGGTTTCCGCGAGTACGCCCGCTGACCGGGGCCGGCCCCGGCCGGGGTTCCCCCGTCCGGGGAACCCCGGCCGTGCGCGGCGAGCTGGGCACATGCAGTACGTTCATGTTCATGTCCCAGCCCGCCAAGTCCACACGTACCCCAGCCGCGTCCGACGCGCCGGAGACCGCCGCCGGCGGCCGAGCCGCCGCCCAGCGGCTGAAAATGCGCCGGGAACTGGCGGCCGCCGCGATGGAACTGTTCGCGACGAAGGGGTACGAGGCCACCACCGTCGACGAGATCGCGGCCGCGGCCGGGGTCGCCCGCCGCACCTTCTTCCGGCACTTCCGGTCCAAGGAGGAGGCGATCTTCCCCGACCACGACGACACCCTGGTCCGGGCCGAGGCGGTGCTCAACGCCGCCCCCGCGCACGAGCACCCGCTGGACACGGTGTGCCGCGGCATCAAGGAAGTCATGAAGATGTACGCGGCCCACCCGGACATCTCGGTGGCCCGCTACAAGCTGACCCGCGAGGTGCCCACCCTGCGCGAGGCGGAGATCGCCTCGGTGGCCCGCTACGAGCGGCTGTTCACCCGCTATCTGCTGGGCCACTTCGACGAGCACGTGCACGCCGACGACGCCAACGACGACCCGCTGCTCGCCGAGGTCGCCGCGTCCGCCGTGGTCACCGCCCACAACCACGTGCTGCGCCGCTGGCTGCGGGCGGCCGGGCAGGGCGACCTGGAGGCCCAGCTCGACCACGCCTTCGCCATCGTCCGCAAGACCTTCGGCACCGGCATCGGCGCCGGCCGCACCGTCCCGCCCGCGGCGACCGCCTCCTCCGAGGGCGAGGTGCTGGTGACCGTCGCCCGCACCGACGCCCCGCTGGACGAGGTCATGCGCGCCATCGAGCAGGCACTCAAGGAACGCTGATCACTAACCACTGACCGCTGACCGCTGACGCGAAAGGCGGCCACCCCTGTTGGGGGTGGCCGCCTTTCGCGTACCCATACCACGTTCTGATCGATCATCGCTCATCTGTTACGTAAAGATTTCATCTGAGTCCATTTTCTGGCACCCAGTGCCTTGCGAGGTGACACGGGGTGCCATACGTTGAAGTGGTCCGGGCAGTCCCCGCGGGGCCGTCGTCCCCGCGTCCCGGACGCCTGCGTCACAGGCACCCTTCCGACCCTCAGCAGCAGCACCGCACCGCCGGAGGCAACACCGTGACCGTGAAGGACATCCTGGACGCGATCCAGTCCCCCGAGGCGACCCCCGCCGACTTCGCCGCTCTGCCGCTCCCCGAGTCGTACCGCGCGATCACCGTGCACAAGGACGAGACCGAGATGTTCGCGGGCCTGGCCACCCGCGACAAGGACCCGCGCAAGTCGATCCACCTGGACGAGGTGCCGGTGCCCGAACTGGGCCCGGGCGAGGCCCTGGTGGCCGTGATGGCCTCCTCGGTCAACTACAACTCGGTGTGGACCTCGATCTTCGAGCCGCTGTCCACCTTCGGCTTCCTGGAGCGCTACGGCCGGCTCAGCGAACTGACCCGCCGGCACGACCTGCCGTACCACGTCATCGGCTCCGACCTCGCGGGCGTCGTGCTGCGCACCGGACCCGGCGTCAACTCCTGGAAGCCCGGTGACGAGGTCGTCGCGCACTGCCTGAGCGTGGAGCTGGAGTCGAGCGACGGGCACAACGACACGATGCTCGACCCGGAGCAGCGGATCTGGGGCTTCGAGACCAACTTCGGCGGACTCGCCGAGATCGCCCTCGTCAAGTCCAACCAGCTGATGCCCAAGCCGGACCACCTCAGCTGGGAGGAGGCCGCGGCGCCCGGGCTGGTCAACTCGACCGCGTACCGCCAGCTCGTCTCGCGCAACGGCGCCCAGATGAAGCAGGGCGACAACGTGCTGGTCTGGGGCGCCAGCGGCGGACTCGGCTCGTACGCCACGCAGTTCGCGCTGGCCGGCGGCGCCACCCCGATCTGTGTGGTCTCCAGCGCGAAGAAGGCGGAGATCTGCCGCCGGATGGGCGCCGAGCTGATCATCGACCGCTCGGCCGAGGACTACCGGTTCTGGAAGGACGAGCACACCCAGGACCCCCGGGAGTGGAAGCGGTTCGGCAAGCGCATCCGGGAACTGACCGGCGGCGAGGACGTCGACATCGTGTTCGAGCACCCCGGCCGGGAGACCTTCGGCGCCTCCGTCTACGTCACCCGCAAGGGCGGCACCATCGTCACCTGCGCCTCGACCTCCGGCTACGACCACGCCTACGACAACCGCTACCTGTGGATGTCACTGAAGCGGATCGTCGGTTCCCACTTCGCCAACTACCGCGAGGCGTGGGAGGCCAACCGGCTGATCGCCAAGGGGAAGATCCACCCCACCCTCTCCAAGGTGTACCCCCTCCAGGAGACCGGCCAGGCGGCGTACGACGTGCACCGCAACCTCCACCAGGGCAAGGTCGGAGTGCTCTGCCTGGCCCCCGAGGAGGGGCTCGGGGTGCGCGACGCGGAGAAGCGCGCCGAGCACGCCGACGCCATCAACCGCTTCCGGAACATCTGAGGGTACGTAGATGAGCGAGCGTCAGAAGGACCGGCCGTGGCTGATGCGCACGTACGCCGGCCACTCGACCGCCGAGGCGTCCAACGAGCTGTACCGGCGCAACCTCGCCAAGGGCCAGACCGGTCTGTCGGTGGCGTTCGACCTGCCGACCCAGACCGGCTACGACGCCGACCACGTGCTGGCCCGCGGCGAGGTCGGCCGGGTCGGGGTGCCGGTCGCGCACCTCGGGGACATGCGCCGGCTGCTGCAGGACATCCCGCTGGAGCAGATGAACACCTCGATGACCATCAACGCCACGGCCATGTGGCTGCTGGCGCTCTACCAGGTCGTCGCCGAGGAGCAGGGCGCCGACCTCACCAGGCTCAGCGGCACCACCCAGAACGACATCGTCAAGGAGTACCTGTCCCGGGGCACGCATGTCTTCCCCCCGGGGCCCTCCCTGCGCCTGACCACCGACCTGATCGCCTACACGGTCACCCACCTGCCCCGGTGGAACCCGATCAACATCTGCAGCTACCACCTCCAGGAGGCGGGCGCCACGCCGGTGCAGGAGATCGCGTTCGCGATGTCCACCGCGATCGCCGTGCTGGACGCCGTGCGGGACAGCGGCCAGGTGCCGCGGGAGCGGATGGGGGACGTGGTCGGCCGGATCTCCTTCTTCGTCAACGCGGGCGTCCGCTTCGTCGAGGAGATGTGCAAGATGCGCGCCTTCAGCCGCATCTGGGACCGGATCACCCGTGAGCGGTACGGCATCGAGGACCCAAGGCAGCGCCGCTTCCGCTACGGCGTCCAGGTCAACTCGCTCGGGCTGACCGAGGCGCAGCCGGAGAACAACGTCCAGCGGATCGTGCTGGAGATGCTGGCCGTCACCCTGTCCAAGGACGCCCGCGCGCGGGCCGTGCAGCTGCCCGCCTGGAACGAGGCGCTCGGCCTGCCCCGGCCCTGGGACCAGCAGTGGTCGCTGCGCATCCAGCAGGTGCTGGCGTACGAGAGCGACCTGCTGGAGTACGGCGACCTGTTCGAGGGCTCGAAGGTGGTCGAGGCGAAGGTGTCCGAGCTGGTCGAGCAGGCCGGCGCCGAGATGGAGCGGATCGAGGAGATGGGCGGCGCGATGGCCGCCGTCGAGTCCGGTTATCTGAAGTCGCGGCTGGTGGCCTCGCACGCGGAGCGCCGGGCCCGGATCGAGTCGGGCCAGGAGAAGATCATCGGGGTCAACGCCTTCGAGTCCACCGAGCCCAGTCCGCTCACCGCCGACCTGGACACCGCGATCCACACCGTCGACCCGGCGGTGGAGGACCGGGTCGTCACCGCCCTGCGGCACTGGCGGGAGACCCGGTGGCAGCCGCCGTTCAACCATCCGCGGTGCAGTTCGGCGCTGGACCGGCTGAAGGAGGCGGCGCGCGGCACCGGCAACCTGATGGAGGCCACCCTGGAGTGCGCCCGCTGCGGGGTCACCACCGGCGAGTGGGCCGGGGCGCTGCGTGAGGTGTTCGGCGAGTTCCGGGCGCCGACGGGCGTGTCGGCGGCGCCGGTCGCGGTGGCCGCCGAGGCGGGCTCGGCGCTCGCGCAGGTCCGCGGCAGGGTCGAGGCGACCGCCCGCGACCTCGGCGTCGGCAAGCTGCGCTTCCTGGTCGGCAAGCCCGGTCTGGACGGGCATTCCAACGGGGCCGAGCAGATCGCCGTACGCGCCCGGGACGCCGGCTTCGAGGTGGTCTACCAGGGCATCCGGCTGACGCCCGAGCAGATCGTGGACGCCGCGCTCGCCGAGGACGTGCACGCGGTCGGCCTGTCGATCCTGTCCGGTTCGCACGCGCGGCTCGTCCCGGACGTGCTGGAACGGCTGCGTGTGGCCGGTGCCACAGATATCCCGGTGATTGCCGGTGGCATCATCCCCAGCAGTGACGCCGCGGCGCTGCGGGACGCCGGAGTGGCCGCGGTCTTCACCCCGAAGGACTTCGACATCACCGGCATCATCGGCCGGATCGTGGACGAGATCCGGCACGCGAACAAGCTCGACCCCCTGGAGGTCCCCGCATGACGACCGTCGACCGTCTCCGCCCCCGGCGCTCCTGCCTGGCGGTACCGGGCTCGAACCCGCGCTTCCTGGAGAAGGCCCAGGGCCTCTCCGCCGACCAGGTCTTCCTGGACCTGGAGGACGCCTGCGCGCCGCTGGCCAAGCCGGAGGCCCGGCACACCATCGTCAAGTTCCTCAACGAGGGCGACTGGACCGGCAAGACGCGGGTGGTGCGGGTCAACGACTGGACCACCGAGTGGACGTACCGGGACGTCGCCACGGTCGTCGAGGGCGCGGGCCCGAACCTGGACTGCATCATGCTGCCGAAGGTCCAGGACGCCCAGCAGATCGTCGCCCTCGACCTGCTCCTCACCCAGATCGAGAAGACGATGGGCTTCGAGGTGGGCCGGATCGGCATCGAGGCGCAGATCGAGAACGCGCGCGGCCTGAACAACGTCAACGCGATCGCCGAGGCGTCCCCGCGCATCGAGACGATCATCTTCGGCCCGGCCGACTTCATGGCGTCCATCAACATGAAGTCCCTGGTGGTGGGCGAGCAGCCGCCCGGCTACGACGCGGACGCCTACCACTACATCCTGATGAAGATCCTGATGGCCGCGCGCGCCAACGACCTCCAGGCGATCGACGGCCCCTACCTGCAGATCAAGAACGTGGACGGCTTCCGCGCGGTGGCCGGCCGCGCCGCCGCTCTCGGCTTCGACGGCAAGTGGGTGCTGCACCCGGGCCAGGTGGAGGCGGCCAACGAGGTCTTCTCGCCGTCCCAGGAGGACTACGACCACGCCGAGCTGATCCTGGACGCGTACGACTACTGCACGTCCGAGGCGGGCGGCAAGAAGGGCTCGGCGATGCTCGGCGACGAGATGATCGACGAGGCCAGCCGCAAGATGGCACTGGTCGTCTCGGGCAAGGGCCGGGCGGCGGGCCTGCGGCGCACCTCGAAGTTCGAGATCCCGGAGGGCTGAGGCGATGCGGTTCGGACGCACCTACGAGGAGTTCGAGGTCGGCGCGGTCTACAAGCACTGGCCAGGCAAGACGGTGACCGAATACGACGACCACCTCTTCTGCCTCCTCACCATGAACCACCATCCGCTGCACCTGGACGCCAACTACGCCGAGTCCACGACCGACTTCGGCAAGAACGTGGTGGTCGGCAACTACATCTACTCCCTGCTGCTCGGCATGTCCGTCCCGGACGTCTCCGGCAAGGCGATCGCCAACCTGGAGATCGAGTCGCTCAAGCACGTGGCGCCCACCTTCCACGGCGACACGGTCTACGGCGAGACCACCGTGCTGGACAAGTGGCCGTCCCGGTCCAAGGACGACCGCGGGATCGTGCACGTGGAGACCAGGGGCCACAAGCAGGACGGCACGCTGGTGTGCGTGTTCCGCCGCAAGGTGATGGTGCCCACCGAGACGTACATCAAGGAACGCGGCGGAGAACAGCCGGGCCGCCCCGAGCCGAGGGAACAGGGGAAGAGGTAATGGCGCGACTCGCCCGGACGGCCGGTCTGACCGACGTCCAGCAGGAGATCCTGTCCACCGTCCGGGACTTCGTCGACAAGGAGATCCTCCCGGTCGCCACCGAGCTGGAGCACCGCGACGAGTACCCGCAGGCCATCGTCGACGGCCTGCGCGAACTGGGCCTGTTCGGCCTGATGATCCCCGAGGAGTACGGCGGCCTGGGCGAGTCCCTGCTGACGTACGCGCTGTGCGTCGAGGAGATCGCCCGCGGCTGGATGTCGGTGTCCGGCATCATCAACACGCACTTCATCGTGGCGTACATGCTCAAGCAGCACGGCACCCAGGAGCAGAAGGACCACTTCCTGCCCCGGATGGCCGCCGGTGACATCCGCGGCGCGTTCTCGATGTCGGAGCCGGCCCTCGGCTCGGACGTGTCGGCGATCACCTCCAAGGCGGTGCGGGAGGGCGACGAGTACGTCCTGACCGGCCAGAAGATGTGGCTGACCAACGGCGGTACGTCGTCCCTGGTGGCCGTGCTCGTCCGCAGTGAGGAGGGTCACCCGGAGGGGACCGCCCCGCACAAGTCGATGACCACGTTCCTGGTGGAGAAGGAACCCGGGTTCGGCGAGGTCCGCCCCGGGCTGACCATCCCCGGGAAGATCGACAAGATGGGCTACAAGGGCGTCGACACCACCGAGCTGATCATGGACGGACTGCGCATTCCGGCCGATCGGGTGCTCGGCGGCAGCACCGGCCGAGGTTTTTACCAAATGATGGACGGTGTCGAGGTGGGCCGCGTCAACGTGGCGGCCCGCGGCTGCGGCGTCGCCCAGCGCGCCTTCGAACTCGGCATCGGCTACGCCCAGCAGCGGCACACCTTCGGCAAGCAGATCGCCCAGCATCAGGCCATCCAGTTCAAGCTGGCCGAGATGGCTACCAAGGTGGAGGCCGCGCATGCGATGATGGTGAACGCTGCACGCAAAAAGGACTCCGGCGAACGAAACGACCTGGAAGCGGGGATGGCCAAGTACCTCGCGTCCGAGTACTGCAAGGAGGTCGTGGAGGACGCCTTCAGGATCCACGGCGGGTACGGCTTCTCCAAGGAGTACGAGATCGAGCGTCTCTACCGCGAGGCGCCGATGCTGCTGATCGGTGAAGGGACCGCCGAGATCCAGAAAATGATCATCGGCCGCAGGCTGCTTGAGGAATATCGATTCCAGGGCTAGATGTCCGGATACGGGGTGTTTTCTTGGAGAAGAAGATCACACCCCGTAGGCGTGTCTCGGCCTTCGACTCCACTTCCTGGCTTACCCAGTTGTGGCACGTACCCGCTACGATCGCGAGAAAGCCGCCGTCCCCCGTTTCCGAAGCGCGGCATCATCCGCTACGAAGGTCATCCATGCCCCACAGCCAAACCTCTGCACCCAGCGACCGCCTCGCCGGCGTACGCCTCGCGCGCGGAGCATCGCCGTGGCTCCTGCCGACCGTCGCGACCGCGGCCGTCAGCCTGCTGCGCGCCCGCCGCTCGGGTGCCGCCAAGGCCGTCGCCGTCCCCGCCACCGCGCTCGCGGCGGGGATGCTGTGGTTCTTCCGCGACCCCGAGCGCGAGATCGCCCCGGGCCGGGTCATCTCGCCCGCCGACGGCGTGGTGCAGAGCATCATGCCGTGGAAGGACGGCCGGACCCGCGTCGCCATCTTCATGAGCCCGCTCAACGTGCACGTGAACCGCGCCCCGCTGGCCGGCGCGGTGACCTCGGTCGAGCACGTGCCCGGCGGTTTCGTCCCCGCTTTCAACAAGGAGAGCGAGAACAACGAGCGCGTCGTCTGGCACTTCGACACCGAGCTCGGCGACATCGAGATGATCCAGATCGCCGGCGCGGTGGCCCGTCGCATCGTCCCCTACGTGCCGCAGGGCACCAAGGTCGAGCAGGGCGAGCGGATCGGCCTGATCCGGTTCGGCTCGCGCGTCGACCTCTATCTGCCGGAGGGTGTGGAGGTGGCGGTCGAGGTCGGTCAGAAGACCGTGGCTGGGGTGACTCGCATTGACCGTGATTGATCCGGATACCAAGGCCGGCTGGGTGCCGGAGGCCGCCGACGAGGTCGACGAGGTGTTCGAAGAGGAGGAGATGCCGCTCTCGCTCCGTCTGTCGATAGCGGACACCCTCACCCTCGGCAACGCCACGTGCGGGTTCATGGCGGTGTACTTCACCACCACCGGCATCCTCATTCCGCACCTCCAGGGCAGCCAGGAGACCGGCATGGCGCGGCACAGCGCCGCGACCGCCGTGATCCTCATGCTCTGCGCGGCGGTCTTCGACCTCTTCGACGGCCTGGTCGCGCGCAAGCTGCGGTCCTCGCCGATGGGCGCGGAGCTGGACAACCTTTCCGACCTGATCAGCTTCGGCCTGGCGCCGGCCTACTTCGTCCTCGTCTACGGCATGGTCGCGGACGACGCGCACCAGCGCCTCGCGGCGGTCGGGGCGATCGTGGTGCTGCTGGCGGTGGTGCTGCGGCTGGCGAGATTCTCCTGCGTCACGGTGAAGGACGGCACGTTCCAGGGCATGCCGTCGCCGTTCGGCGCGCTGACCGTCGTGTCGATCGTGCTGCTCGAGCTGCCGTTCGTGGCGACCGTGCTGGCGATCGTCGGGACCGCCTGGCTGATGGTGAGCCGGGTTGAGTACCCGAAGCCGCGGGGGCGTCTCGCGGTGGCGATGCTGTCGTGGATCGTGCTGTCGATGGGGCTGCTGGCCGGGTGGGCGTTCGACGCGCCGAGCGGGCAGCTGCTGCTCCAGACGGGCTGTGCGTTGCAGCTGGTCATGGGCGCGGTGATTCCGCTGTTCGCGACGGCTCGGCGGGTGAACAACTTCCGTGACAACCGGCGGGAGGCGCGGGCGGCGCAGTTGCCGTAGCGCTTCGTCGTCTTCCCGTGTGGCCCCGGACCCGAGTGGTCCGGGGCCACACGTGTCCCCGGGCATCGCCGCGCCACCTTCCGCCACGCGCGGTGAGGGCCGCGTTACGGGAAGTCATGACGGGCCGGTGGTCCGGTCGCCATGATGGATGAGCGGGAGGGGCGGGGGCGGGGGGACGGGGGCGGAAAAGATCTTCGTCGACTTCTCCGGAAAGTGTCGGGAGAACGGCCGCCGGCGCGACTACTTCGCGGACAGCGCGTCGGAGGCGACGCGCGCGGGACCGCCGAAGGGCGGGGAAGCGAGCGGTGAGGGCCATGAAGGCTGCCGAACAGCGTCTGGTCGAGCGGTACTGCAGGGGGGACAAGGAGGTGCGGGACCGGATGGCCCGGCAGCTCCGCGTCGGGCCGGACGGCGGGACGGCCGAGGAGCGCCACGAGGCGGCACGTGTCCTCGTCGCCTGCACGCGCAGGGGCGACAACGCGGCCTGCGGACTGCTGATGGCGCGGTTCGAGGGAGTACTGCGCCGCCAGGCGGCGAAATACGTCGGAGGGCGATGGCACCTGATCGAAGACGCCGTCGCGGACGCCTTCTCCGCCCTGGCGACCGGCCGCCAGGAGATCGACAGTGTGGAGGCATGGCTGCTGACGGCCGTCAGGTACCGGGCGCTCGCCGCCGTCCGCAGGGCGGAGCGCGAAAGGCCGACCGACCCCGTGCTGCTGTCCGTACGGGCGGGGACGGCCGCTCAGGCGGAGCAGGCGCCCGGGGAGCTGCTGATGGCCTTGCAAACGCTGAACGACACCAAGCGGTTCCTCTCCGAGCGGGACCAGCGACTGCTCGACGAGCTGTGGACCGAGCAGGACAGCGGCACGCCGACGCGGGAGCTGGCGGCGGAACACGGCCTCTCCGAGGACACCTACGGCACCCGGCGCAGGCGGGCCCGGACGCGGGCGCAGGAGGCCATGCTGGTCCTGCACCTGTTGTCGGCGCCGGAGCTGCCGGACTGCGCGGAACTGCGGAACATCCTGGCCGCCGACAAGCAGGCACGCCGTCTCCTCGCCGGTGCCGTGTGCCTGGGGACGGCGGAGGTACTGATCCGGCCGCTGCTGCGCGCCAAGGTGGCCGCCCACCTGAGCGACTGCGACGCCGAGGACGCCTGCGCGGGCCGCCGCAAGAAGTGGTCGAAGATCCCCGTCGTCCTCCTGGTGCCCTCCGCGGAGCTACGAGACCGGATGCGCGCCGTCTGCGACGAACTGGCCCGGGAACCCGCGACGCGGTCGGTCAGGGCGGCCCGGCCCCGGCGGGGACGGTCCCCCGAAGGTGTCCGGGCGGTGTCCCCGTCCCGGCGGTCCCACCGGCTGGCGAAGACGATCGGCGCGTGTGCCGTCGCCGGACTCGCCGTGGTGGCCCTGCGCGCACAGCCGGCGGACCTGAGCGGGCTGCCCTGGCCGGAGGCCCTGCCCAGGCCGGACGCGCTGAGCGGTCCCGCGACGACGGCCGAGGCCGACGGCGGGCGGGAAGGCGGCGACGACGGACCGTCCGGAGAGCAGCGGACCCCCGGCGGCACCGGCGACGGGAAGGGCCCCCGGGACGGCCACCGGTCGGGCGAGGACGACGCGCCGGACGGCGGCGAGGACTCCGGCCCGGCGGGCGAAAACCCCAGCGGCTCCGGTGACCCCGGTGACTCCGGTGACTCCGAGAGCCCTGGCGATCCCGAGGGCCCTGGCGATCCCGACCCCGGTGACTCCGACCCCGGTGACTCCGAGAACCCTGGCGATCCCGGCGACCCCGGCGACCCCGGTGGCGGGAGTGGCGGCGGTGTCACCGAAGAGCCGCAGGACACCACCGGCCCCACCGTCTGGCTCGCCGGGCCGGCCACCGACGCGGTCGGCCAGCAGGTCCTCGGCAGCGGCGACGTGATCATGGAGACCTGCGGGCCGGCCGGGACACCCACGACCTACAGCGTGCGGGTCGGTGCCTGGGACCCCTCCGGAGTCGCCCGCGTCTTCCTGGTCGTCCGGCACCCCTCCGACGGGACGTTCTTCTCCAACGACGGAGTGGCCGACGGCGACGCCGTCCGGTTCGACGTACCCGCCTACCGGACCGGGCCCAGGCCCTCGCGTACGGTCCCGTTGAGCGTCTCCGTCCTGGCCAAGGACAACCGCGGCAACATCACGGACACCGGACTGGCGACGGTCACCCTGCACGAGTGCGGAGAGCCCGGATGACGGACCGACGCTGCGGGCACCCGCCCGCCACGCCCCCGGCACCCACCCCGTTCCTGACCCTGCACACCGCCGTCGTGCTCGTCGCGGCGGCTCTGATCGGCCTGGTCGTCGGCGGCCTCACCTTCCTCGGCGGCACTCCCACCGCGGGCGCCGCCCTGGCCGGGCTGATCGCCGGCGGGGCCGGCGTGCCGGCCCTGCGCACGTTGATCGGTACGAGTGAGTGAGACGTGCCGGGGGCCGGCCCGGGCCGGCCCCCGGCAGCCGGCCGGGACGCCGGTCAGACCAGGAAGTCCCGCGCGATCCGCTCGGCGACCCGTTCCAGGATGGGCCCCGCCTCCGCGATGCAGGTCGCCACGTCCGGCTCCTCCTCCGTCAGCGGATAGGCCCGCCGGATACCGACCCGCCCCAGCGTCTGCGGCGCCAGCGCCAGCCGCCCGCACACCGCGACGACCTCCTTGCCGGCCGCCCGCGCCGCCGCCGCGACCCCGGCAGGGGCCTTCCCGTGCGGGGTCTGCGCGTCCAGCGACCCCTCCCCGGTGATCACCAGCTCGGCCCGCTCCAGCGCCGGGGCGAAGCCCAGCACGTCCAGCATCACCTCGATGCCGGGCCGGAACCGCGCGCCCAGCAGCAGGGCGCCGTAGCCGATGCCGCCCGCCGCGCCCGCGCCCGGCGCCCCCGCGCACTCGGCCGCCCGCGGCCCCACCGCCTCTTCCAGCACCTGCGCGAAGTGCGCCAGCGCCGCGTCCAGGGTCTCCACATCGTCCGGCGAGGCGCCCTTCTGCGGTCCGTAGACGGCGGCGGCGCCCTTCGGCCCGGTCAGCGGATTGTCGACGTCACTGGCGAGGACCAGGTCCACGGCGGACAGCCTCGGGTCCAGACCGGACAGGTCCGCCGAGGCGACCTCTGCCAGACCGCCGCCGCCCGGCGGCACCGGCTCCCCCTCCCCGTCCAGGAACCGCGCGCCCAGCGCCGACAGCATCCCGGCGCCGCCGTCCGTGGTCGCGCTGCCGCCGACCCCGAACACGATGGTCCGCGCGCCCGCGTCCAGCGCGGCCCGCAGCAGTTCCCCGGAGCCGTACGTGGACGCCGTCAGCGGTGCGAAGACCCCGGCCGGCAGCCGCTGCAGCCCGCTCGCCTCGGCCATCTCCACGATCGCCGTACCGTCGCGAAGCGCGAACGCCGCCGGCACCTCCGCGCCCAGCGGCCCGGCGACCCGTATCTCCCGGCGCTCGAACCCGGCGGCGACCGCGGCGGCCACCGTGCCGTCCCCGCCGTCGGCCACCGGCAGTGCCTCCACCCGCACGTCCGGCACGACACGGCGCAGTCCGGCCGCCACCCGCTCGGCGACCTCGACGGCCGTCAGCGACCCCTTGAACTTGTCCGCGGCGACGAGAACCCGCCGGGTCCCGCCGTCCACCGCAGCCTCAGCCACCCTGATCTCCCCTTGCTCATCAGGCCTCGCGCACGTCAGCGCACGTCAAGGCAGTCGCGCCGTTGTGACCTTAACCGCAGCGCCCCCTCGGCGTCATGCCCCGCCGCCGCCCCGGCCGGTTACCCTGCGGTGGATGACCACTCTTGATTACGCCACGTACATCGCCGGCCTGCCCCGCGTGCTGGCCGGCGCCGCCGCCCTGATCCGGGACGCCGAGGGCCGGGTGCTGCTGGTCGAGCCCAACTACCGGGAGGGCTGGGCGCTGCCGGGCGGGACCGTCGAGTCCGACGACGGGGAGACGCCCCGCGAGGGCGCCCGGCGGGAGACGGCCGAGGAGATCGGCCTCGACGTCACCCTGGGCCGGCTGCTCGCGGTGGACTGGGTGGGCGGGACGGACCGGCCGCCGATCGTGGCGTACCTCTACGACGGCGGGGTCCTGGCCGAGGACGACTTCAAGGCCATCCGCCTCCAGGAGGCGGAGCTGCTCTCCTGGCGTCTGGTGTCCCGGGAGGACCTGTCCGCCCACCTGCTCGGCGCCACGCACGGCCGGGTGCTGGCCGCGCTGGACGTGCTGGCCGACGGCTCGGGGACGGCGGAGCTGGAGAACGGGCGCCGGGTGGACCGATAACGGCTCGCGTCCGTCGCGCGCGGCGCCCTACGCTCGCCGCATGACCGGCAAGCCCCTCGTCGCCCTGCTCACCGGCGCCGGTGTGTCCACCGACTCCGGCATCCCCGACTACCGCGGCCCGAACGGCCTGTGGCGGCGCGATCCCGAGGCCGAGAAGCTCGTGACCTACGAGTACTACATGGCCGACCCGGAGATCCGGCGGCGGGCCTGGCTGATGCGGCGGGACGGCGAGGCGCTGGCCGCCCGGCCCAACGCCGCGCACCGGGCCGTCGCCGGGCTGGAGCGGGTCGGGGTGCCGGTGCGGGTGCTCACCCAGAACGTGGACGGGCTGCACCAGCTCGCCGGGCTGTCCGCCCGCAAGGTGCTGGAACTGCACGGCACGGCGCGCGGCTACCGCTGCGCCGGGTGCCCTGCCCGGGGGCCGATGGCGGACGCCCTGGCGCGGGTGGCGGCCGGCGAGGCCGATCCGCCGTGCCGCGCGTGCGGGGGCGTGCTGCGGCCGGCCACCGTGATGTTCGGTGAGCGGCTCGATCCGGTGGTGCTCGGCGCGGCCGCGGCCGTCGCCAAGGCGTGCCAGGTGTTCATCGCGGTCGGCAGCAGTCTCCAGGTGCGGCCCGCCGCCGGGCTGGCCGGGGTCGCCGCCGACCACGGCGCGCGGCTGGTCGTGGTCAACGCGGAGCCGACGCCGTACGACGACCGGGCCGACGAGGTGGTGCGGGAACCGATCGGCACGGCGCTGCCGGAACTGCTGCGGAAGATTGCCGGGTAGCCCAGAATCCCCCCATGACCTCAGCGATCCGGCACACGACCATCAGCAGCAACGACGCCTACCGGCTGGCCGCCTTCTGGGCCGAGGTGCTCGGGCAGCCCCTGCAGGAGGACGATCACCCCGGCGATCCGGAGGCCCTCATCGAGGGCGCCGGTCTGCTGTTCGTCACCGTGCCCGAGGCCAAGGGCGCCGCCCGCAACCGGGTGCACCTCGACCTCCGGCCGCAGGACCGGACCCGGGACGAGGAGGTCGAGCGGCTGCTCGGTCTGGGCGCCACGCTGGTGGACGACCGGCGCGAAGCGGACGGGACCGGCTGGGCGGTGCTGGCCGATCCCGAGGGCAACGAGTTCTGTGTGGAGCGCGGCGCCGCCGAACGCTAGAAGAGACCCGCGCCGCGTTCGAAGTCCAGCAGTTGCCGCTTGCGCGCCACTCCGCCGCCGTAGCCGGTGAGGCTGCCGCTGGCGCCGATCACCCGGTGGCAGGGGACGATGATGCCGACGGGGTTGCGGCCGTTGGCGAGGCCGACGGCGCGGGAGGCGGCGGGGTTGCCGAGGGCGGCGGCGAGTTCGCCGTAGGTGCGGGTCTCGCCGTAGGGGATGGTGCGCAGGTGGTCCCAGACGGTGCGTTGGAAGGGTGTCCCGCGCAGGTTCAGGGCGAGGGTGAAGTCGCGCAGTTCGCCGGCGAAGTAGGACGCCAGTTGGTCCAGGGCGGCGCCGAACGGGCTGTCGTCGCGGGCGCCGAAGGTCTCCTCGGGCGGGCGGTGGCGCTGGTCGGTCATGTAGAGGCCGCACAGGGCGCCGTCCTCGGCGACCAGGGTGAGGGGGCCGTAGGGGCTGTCGGTGACGGTGTGCTGTCGCATCGGGAGGGTCCTCATACCGGCAGGAAGTTGATCGGGTGGTCGTCGGTCGCCCACAGGTACTGGACGGCGTACGCCCGCCAGGGCCGCCAGCCGGTCGCGCGGGCGGCGAGGGCGGCCGGGGTCGAGGGCAGGCCGAGGTGCTGGGCGGCGCGGCGGATGCCGAGGTCGGTGGGGAGGAAGGCGTCGGGGTCGCCGAGGGCGCGCAGGGCGATGACGTCGGCGGTCCAGGGGCCGAAGCCGGGCAGCGCGAGCAGCCGTTCGCGGGTGGCCGGCCAGTCGCTGTCCACGCCGAGGGCCAGCGAGCCGTCGGCCAGGTGGCGGACCAGGGTGGTGAGGGTGGCGCGGCGGGTGCGGGGCATGGCGAGGGTGCCGGGGTCGACCTCCGCCAGTGCCTCGGGGGTGGGGAACAGGTGGGTCAGGCCGCCCTCGGGGTCGTCGACCGGGTCGCCGTGCGCGGTGACCAGCCGGGCCGCGTGGGTGCGGGCGGCGGCGGTGGAGACCTGTTGGCCGAGGACCGCGCGGACCGCGAACTCCGCCGCGTCGACGGTGCGCGGGACGCGGCGGCCGGGTGCCTTGTCGACCAGGGGGGCCAGTACCGGGTCGGTGCGCAGCTGGCCGTCGACGGCGGCCGGGTCGGCGTCCAGGTCGAGGAGGCGGCGGCAGCGGCTGATGGCGACGGGCAGGTCGCGCAGGTCGGTGAGGGTGAGCCGGCAGGCGATGTGGTCGGGGGTGGGGGCCAGCGCGACGATGCCGTGGCCCCGGGGCAGGCGCAGGGTGCGGCGGTAGGCGCCCGTTCGCCACTCCTCCACGCCGGGGACGGCGGTGGCGGCCAGGTGGCCGAAGAGGTTGTCGGGGTTGAACGGGGTGCGGAACGGCAGGCGGAGGGTGAGCGCGCCGCCCGGGGCGCCGCCGGTGCCTTGTTCCGGGGCGCGGGTGCGGAGTTCTCCGGGAGTCAGGGCGAAGACCTCGCGGACCGTGTCGTTGAAGGTGCGCACGGAGGAGAAGCCGGCCGCGAAGGCGAGGTCGGCCATCGGCAGCCGGGTCGTCTCGATGAGCAGCCGGGCGGTCTGGGCGCGCTGGGCGCGGGCCAGGGCGAGCGGGCCCGCGCCCAGCTCGGCCCGCAGCTGGCGTTCGATCTGCCGGGTGCTGTAGCCGAGCCGGGCGGCGAGGCCGGGCACGCCCTCGCGGTCGACCACGCCGTCGGCAATCAGCCGCATGGCGCGGGCGGTGAGGTCGGCCCGCCGGTTCCACTCCGGGGAGCCGGGGCTGGTGTCGGGGCGGCAGCGCTTGCAGGCCCGGAAGCCCGCCTGCTGGCAGGCGGCCGCGCTCGGGTGGAACACCATGTTCGCCGGCTTGGGCGGCACCACCGGGCAGCTCGGGCGGCAGTAGATCCCGGTGGTCAGGACGGCCGTGAAGAACCAGCCGTCGAACCGCGCGTCCTTGGACCGGACGGCGCGCAGGCAGCGCTCGGTGTCGGTGTGCATCCCCATCTGCATACGTCCAGCATGGTGCACCGGGTCCGGCCGTTCCGGCGGGAATCCGACATCGTGCTCACGCGTCCTCGGCGGTCCCGGATCGCCAGGCGGACTCGCGCAGCAGCCGCAGCCCGTTCAGGCCGACCAGGACGGTCGAGCCCTCGTGGCCGGCGACGCCGAGCGGCAGCGGCAGGTGGCCGATCAGGTCCCACAGCACCAGGACGGTGATGAAGGTGCCCGCGATCACCAGGTTGCGCACCACCATGCGGCGGGCGGCGCGGGACAGGCGGACGACGGCCGGTACGGCGGTCAGCTCGTCGCGGACGATCACCGCGTCGGCGGTCTCCAGCGCCAGGTCGGAGCCGGCCCGGCCCATCGCGACACCCGCGTGGGCGACGGCCAGGGCGGGCGCGTCGTTGACGCCGTCCCCGACGAACAGCACCTTGCGGCCCTCGTCCTGAAGCCCCCGCACGGCGTCGGCCTTGTCCTGCGGGAACAGGTCGGCGCGCACGTCGGTGAGGCCGGTGGCCTCGGCGACGCGGGCGGCGGCGCGGGCGTTGTCGCCGGTCAGCAGGGTCGGCGGGGTGCCGTTGAGGGCGGTGAGCGCGGCGGTGGCCCCGGCGGCGTCGGGGCGCAACCGGTCGGTGAGGACGAGGGTGCCGACCGGGGTGCCGTCGCGGGTGACCTGGACGGTGGTGGCGGCCTCGGCGGCGGTGTCCGCGCGGCCGACGGTGACCGTGCGGCCCGCGACGGTGGCCGTCACGCCGTGGCCGGGGGTGGCGGTGAAGTCCTCGGCGCCGGCGAGGGCGAGGGAGCGGGTCCGGGCGGCGGCCACCACCGCGCGGCCGAGCGGGTGCTCGCTGGGCAGTTCGGCGGCGGCGGCGAGCGCGAGCAGCGCGTCCGCGTCGAGGCCGGCGCCGGGCAGCGGGCGTACGGCGGTGACCTCGGGGGTGCCCTCGGTGAGGGTGCCGGTCTTGTCCAGGGCGGCGGCGTCGATCTCGCCGAGCCGTTCCATCGCGACCGCCGACTTGACCAGGACGCCGTGCCGGCCGGCGTTGGCGATGGCGGACAGCAGCGGCGGCATGGTGGCCAGCACCACCGCGCAGGGCGAGGCGACGATCATGAAGGTCATGGCGCGCGGCAGGGCGTCGGTGAGGCCGGCGCCGAAGGCGAGCGGGAGGCCGAAGACCGCGAGGGTGGCGACGACCACGCCGACCGCGTAGCGCTGCTCGATCTTCTCGATGAACAGCTGGGTCGGCGCCTTGGTGCGGGACGCCTCCTCGACCAGGGCGACGATCCGGGCGATGACCGAGTCGGCGGGGTCGCGGGCGACGCGGACCCGCAGCGCGCCGGTGCCGTTGAGGGTGCCGGCGAAGACGTCGTCGCCGGGGGTCTTCAGGGCCGGGAGGGACTCGCCGGTGATGGTGGCCTGATCGACCTCGCCTGTGCCGTCCAGCACCGTGCCGTCGGCGCCGATCCGCTCGCCGGGGCGGACCAGCAGCGTGTCGCCGACGGCGAGGCCGGCGGTCGGGACGGTCTCCTCGGTGCCGTCCGCGCGCACCCGGGTCGCGGTGCCGGGGGCGAGGTCGAGCAGGCCGCGTACCGAGTCGGCGGTGCGGGCGGTGGCCAGGGCCTCCAGGGCGCCCGAGGTGGCGAAGATGACGATCAGCAGGCCGCCGTCGCGGACCTGGCCGATCGCCGCCGCGCCGAGCGCCGCGACGATCATCAGCAGGTCGACGTCGAGGGTCTTCTCGCGCAGTGCGCGCAGGCCCGCCAGGGCGGGTTCCCAGCCGCCGGCCAGGTAGGCGACGGCGTACAGCGGGCCGTACGCCCAGGCCGGGGTGCCGGTCAGGTCGAGGGCGAGGGCGGCCAGGAAGGCGAGCAGGGCGACGAGCGCCCAGCGGGCCTCGGGCAGGGCGAGCACCCGGGTGCGGCGGCGGAGCGCCGGGCGGCTGGGGGCCGCCGTGGGCGTGGTCGGGGCGAGGGTGGTGGACACGCCGCACACCATACAGGAACACATGAAGACTCATTCATTCGTTCATATGAATGGCCTCGTGAATGGCCTCTCTGAATGGCCTCCCGAGTGGTCACCCGTGTGGCCGCGGGCGGTGCGTAGGATGGCGGCATGGGTCACGGAGCCGCCGGCAGCACGCGCAACGCCGCACGCGTACGGCTGGACGCGGACAACGTCGCCAAGGTGGCCACCACCCTCCAGGCCCTGTCCACTCCGTCCCGGCTGCTGATCCTGGCCCGGCTGCGGGAGGGGCCGCTGCCCGCCACCGAGCTGGCGGCGGAGGTCGGCATGGAGCAGTCGGCGTGCTCGCACCAGTTGCGGCTGCTGCGCAACCTGGGTCTGGTGGTGGGCGAGCGGCGCGGCCGGTCGGTCGTCTACGCGCTGCACGACGACCACGTGGCCGAACTCCTCGACCAGGCCGTCTTCCACGTGGAGCACCTGCGGCTGGGGCTCAGCGACGCGGAGCCGGCCGGCTGAGCAGGTCCCGCATGGTCTCGGCGGCGCGGACCGCCGCGTCGGCGCAGCAGTTGTTGAACAGCACGTGCAGTTCGTCGGCCCGGTCGGCGGCCCGCCGCAGCCGGGGCAGCCAGGCGGCGAGTTCGGGCACGTCGTAGGCGTACCGGAAGCGGTCCTCCTTGCTGCCCCTGCCCCATGCCGGGCTGCGGCCGTGGAACCGTACGACGGCCAGGGCGCGGTGGGTGACCGGCAGGACGGGCGGCAGTGAACCGGGCAGCCCCTGCGCCATGTCCACGCCGACCGCGCTCGCGCCGAGGGCGGTGAGCAGCGCGGCGGTGTCCTCGGCCCGGTCCGCCGCCCACCAGCCCGGGTGCCGGAACTCCACCGCGAGCGGCCAGCCGGCGGTGCGCCGGGCGGTCGCCGTGAGCGTCTCCTCGGCGGCGGTGCCCGGCGCGAACCAGGGCGGGTACTGGAACAGCACGGCGGCCAGCCGCCCGGCCCGGCGCAGCGGTTCGACGGCGTACGCGAACCGGTCCCACACCTCGTCGAGAAGGGCCGGGCCGCGCTCGGCGCCGCGCAGGTCGGCCGGGAGCGCCTCGGGCCGGGTCGGGTGCCCGGTGAGCAGCGAGAACGCCTTGACGTCGAAGCGGAAGCCCTCGGGGGTGCGTTTTACCCACAGCTCGCTGTTGCGGCGGCTGGGCAACGCGTAGTACCCGGCGTCCACTTCGACGACGGGCAGCTTGGCGGCGTAGTGCCGCAGGCGCCCCTCGGCGTCCCGCCGTCCGCGCGGATACCAGCCGCTCGCGACCAGTTGCCGGTCCGTCCAGGAACACGCGCCGACCCGTACGTCACTCATGGGAGCCCGGTTACCCGGGCTCCCGGGCCGTCACTCGGCGGCCGTGGGGCGCCGCGCCAGCTCCGGCGCCTGCCGCACGTCACTGATCGGCCGCAGCCGGTAGGTGTACGCGTAGTCCCGGTCGGCGAAGAGTTTGAACTCGTCGTGGGTGTGCGCGCCCCAGCTGTTGTCCCCGCCGACGCCCATCTGACGGTGGTTCAGCCGCAGTACGACGGCGTCCCGCGGGGTCAGCTGGTAGTCGTGCCGTACGCCGGTCGACAGGTCCTCGGGGGTGAAGTGCGAGGCGTTGACCTCGAGCAGCGGTGCGCCGGTGGCGAGCAGCCCGGCGCCGCGCGCGTCGGTGAGGGCGACCCAGCGGACGTCGGTCTTGTTGCCGTTCTCCTGCGGGCGGATGTAGGGCGTCCACTGCGCGGCGACGGTCCCGGAGTACCGGCCGACGTCGGTGCCGGTGTTGCGGTCCCAGTGGTTCTCCTCGGGGCCGCGTCCGTACCAGTGCAGCCGGTCCAGGCGGCGCGGCAGGAAGAGCAGGCTGCCGACCTCGGGGAGGTACGGCAGGTTCGCGGCGCCCGGGTGCAGCGTGTGGTCGACCTTGATCTCGCCGTTGCCGAACACCGTGTAGGTGGTGGAGTACCCGGACTCGGTGGTGGTGGGCAGGGTGCCGGTCACCTTGATCTCGACCGCCCGGTCGCCGAGCTCCCGCACCTCGACGCCGGTCACCTTCCGGCGGGCGCCCGCGTCCCGCCAGGTCTGGTTGCGGGTGTGCTGGCCGTTGCCGTGGTCGTTGTCGGTGGGCGCCCGCCAGTAGTTGGGCACCGGTCCGGCAGTGATCAGCCGGGTGCCGCCGGACCGGTAGGAGGTGATGGTGCCGCTGCCCTTGTCGACGGTGACGGCGAAGTCCCGGCCGGTGACGGTGATCTCGTCGGCGCGCTCGCGCGAGCGCAGGGCGGGGACGCGGGCCGGCGGTACGGGGGTCACGGCGGGGGTGTCGGCGTCGAGCGGGAGCTGGACCCGGGCCACCTCGAAGCCGGCCTTCGCCCAGGGGGTCGGCTCCCTGGTGGTGAAGGAGAGCTGGAGGAAGTACTCGGTGCCGGGCGCGGGGTCGTCCGGCAGGGTCACCGGCAGGGTGATGTCCTTGCTGGACAGCGGGGCGACGGCCAGTTGGCCGCGGGTGAGCCGGCCGTGCCGGACGACCTCGCCGTCGGCGGCCAGTTCCCAGCGGGCGTCGAACTCGCCCAGGTCGGTGAACAGGTACTCGTTGACGAGGGTCACGGCACCCGGGCCGCCGGACCGGGCCCGTACGTCGACGGCCTGGTAGACGCGCTTGACCTCGGCGGCCTTGCCGGTGTGGCGGCGGTCGGCGATGAGCAGGCCGTCGGCGACGAAGGCCCCGTCGTTGGGGTTGTCGCCCCAGTCGCCGCCGTACGCCAGGAAGGTCTTCTCGTCCGGCCGCTCCCGGTCGGTGTCGACGTCGTCGGCGTCGAACCAGAAGCGCACGCCGTCGTCGTCGGACTCGCGGCCGTCGTCGGCGAGTTCGGCGGCGCCGAGGGCGCGGGCGTAGACCCGGGCCCGCCGGATCGTGCCGCTGAACTCGCGGGTCTGGTTGTCGGCGTCGGTGGCGAGGGCGAGCGGCGCGGTGTTCACCTCGGGGCGCCGGGTGGTGGCGCGGGTGGCCCGGACCGTGCCGTCGACGTACAGCGTCAGGGTGCCGGCGTCGGCGTCGAAGACCCCGGCGAGATGGTGCTCGCGGCCGGTCCAGTCGTCCGGCAGCGCCCAGCTGGCGGTGATCCACTGGCCGCCGGAGTAGATGAAGAACTCCAGGCTCCTGCCGTTCTGCTTCAGGGCGTACTGGGTGTCGCCCTTGGCGATGACGGGCTGGTGGTAGCCCAGGTAGTGCGGGGTGACCCAGGCCTCCAGGGTGAGGGAGCCGGTGAGGTCCAGGCGCTCGTCGCGGGCGAACAGGGTGCCGCCGGACAGGCCCGCGTCCTCGTCGAAGGAGCCGCTGGGGTTGATGATCTCGCCGCGCAGCCGGGCCGGGCCACTCTCCCTGAGCCGGGTGCGGGCGGGGACCGGCCAGGTCAGCGACTGGTCGACGAAGTCCCAGATCCAGCCGCCCTGGAGCACGTCGTGGGCGCGGACGACGTCCCAGTACTTCTTGAAGTTGCCGGTGGAGTTGCCCATCGAGTGGGCGTACTCGATCATCACGTACGGGCGGGTGTCGGAGGTGTCCCGCGCGCGCTGCTCGACCCGCTGCGGGGTGTCGTACATCTCGGAGCGGATGTCGCTGATGCCGGGGCGGTCGTCGCCCTCGTACTGGATGACCCGGGTGGGGTCGTAGGAGCGGATCCAGTCGTGCATGGCGGTGAAGGTGGAGCCGGTGCCCGCCTCGTTGCCGAGCGACCAGATGACCACCGAGGGGTGGTTCTTGTCGCGGTGCACCATGTTCTGGGCGCGGGCCACGCAGGCGGCGCTCCACTCGGGGTGGCGGCCGGGGTACTGGTCGCGGATGCCGTGCGTCTCCAGGTTGGTCTCGTCGACCAGGTAGAGGCCGTACTCGTCGGCGAGTTCGTACCACAGCGGGTGGTTCGGGTAGTGCGAGGTGCGGACGCTGTTCATGTTGAGCCGCTTGATGAGGGTGATGTCCTCGACCAGGTCCGCGCGGCTGAGGGCGGTGCCGCGGTCCGGGTGCATCTCGTGGCGGTTGGTGCCGCGCAGCGAGACCGGCCTGCCGTTGATCCGCATCAGGCCGTCCTTGAGCGCGAACTCCCGGAAGCCGACCCGGTGCGAGAGGGTCTCGGTCACCTTTCCGGCGGGGTCGCGCAGCCGCAGCACGGCCGTGTAGAGGTGCGGCTGCTCGGCCGACCACAGCTGCGGCGCGGATACGGCTCTGGTGGCGCGTACGGTGACGTCCTGCCCGGCGCCGGCCGTGCCGAGGTCGGCGGCGGTGCGCAGCGGCCGGGACCAGACGGCGTGGCCGCGGGTGTCGTAGAGCTGGGTCTCCACGGTGTAGCGCCCGGCGTCACCGCCGCCGTAGGCCCGGACGCTGGCGGTGACGGCCAGTTCGGCGTCGGTGTACGTGTCGTTCAGCGGGGTGTCCAGGCGGAAGTCGCGCAGGTGGACGGCCGGGGTGGAGTACAGGTAGACCGAGCGGAAGATGCCGCTCAGCCGGATCATGTCCTGGTCCTCCAGCCAGTCGCCGTCGGCGTAGCGGTAGACCTCGACGGCGATGTGGTTGGTGCCGGGCTGGAGGTGGTCGGTGATGTCGTACTCGGACGGGGTGTAGGAATCCTCGTCGTAACCGGCCAGTTCGCCGTTGATCCATACGTAGTGCGCCGATTTGACGCCTTCGAAGTGCAGGAAGGTGCGGCGGCCCGTCCAGTCCCCGGGGACGGTGAAGGTGCGGCGGTACTGGCCGACCGGGTTGCGGCGGGTGGGCGCGGCGGGCGGCTGCGGTTCCTCGCCCAGGCCGTTCGGGCCCCAGTAGGGGTAGGTGATGTTCAGGTAGATCGGCCGGTCGTGGCCGTGCAACTGCCAGACGGACGGCACCGGGATGGTGTCCCAGTCGCCGTCGTCGAGGTCGGGGCGGTGGAAGTCGGCGTCCCGGTCCTCGGGGCGGTCGGCGTAGGCGAACTTCCAGGTGCCGTCGAGGGAGCGGCGGTACGGCGAGTCGGTGCGGTCGGCGGCCAGGGCCTGCCGGACGTCCGCGTACGGCATGAGGGTGGTGTGCGGCGGCTCGGTGCCGAGCCGGAAGACACCGAAGTCCTGCCACTGCGGCGGGCTGTCCTGGGCGGCCGCGTGGGCCCTGAGCGGGGGTGCGGACAGGGCGAGCGCGCCGAGGACGGCGGCGCCGCCCTCCAGGAGGCGGCGGCGGCTGACGACCGGGGGCACGACGGAGGAGAGAGGCGGGTGCGGCATGACCGTGGCCTTCCGTGGGATTCGGTGGGCGGCTCAACGCACGGTGCGCGGACGGCGGTTGCTCGGGAGGTGCGTGGCAACTGCCGGTGAGGGAGCGACTACTGAAACAAACACGGTCACCCTAGGACCCGGACACAACCGAATCAATCACCCCGTCGGACTTTGTGCGGTCCTGGGGGAGACGGCTGGTCCGGTGGCCGGTGCGCGGGCCAGTCGACCGTGCGGTCGCACCAGCGGCCCAGCAGGACCCGGTCGTGGCCGGCGGCCGGCAGGCCCGCGCCGGTCGCGGCGCGGTACTCCTCGACCACCGCGATCAGCGCGGCGGTGGTGGACGCGTCGAGCATCGCGGTCATCTCGTCGCACACCAGCCGGCGCGGGCGCGGCACCGGGGCCCGGGCCGGACAGGCCCGCTGCGACTGGCCGTCGCTGACCTCGGGCGGGCGGCGGCCCGGCAGGTCGCCGGTGAGGCCGACGGCCAGCTCGGTGACCCGGCCGGTGAGTCCGGCGCGGCGGCCGGTGGCGCGCAGCGGTTCGGCGGTCAGGTCGGCCGTGGCCGGGGGTCGGCGGCCGCCGCCGGGCAAACTCGGCGACCTGCCCGCCGGCTGTGCCTTCGCTGCCCGCCGCCCGCAGCGACCGCGCCACCGACGCCTGCGGCACCCCGCCGCAGCGGTCCGGCACGGTCGCCCGCCACCATCCGCACCCCACCGCGGGTGGCGGGGGCCGGGCGGGCCGAAGAACGCGGGGGGACTCGGCGCCCTTCGCGTCACCGCCGCCCCCGGTCGGGGGCGAGCAGGCGCCGACGCCCACGGCCAGTGCGGCTGCGGCGGCGCCTCGAGCGGGGGTGGCCCGCACCTCCGAGTACCGCGGCGGTCAGGCGGGTTCGGCGTTCAGGGTGGGGCCGGCGGGGCCCCGGGTGTGGACCCAGGCGGGCAGGGCGGTCAGCGCGCCGACCGTCAGCAGGACGGCGAGCGCGGCGCCGAGCAGCCATGAACCGGGGGGCACGACGACGGTGCGGCTGAACAGGTTGTAGAGCACGAGTCCGACGGGGGTGCCCACCGCCACCCCGAGCGCGCCCGGCAGAACTTGGGCGGTGCACAGCGCCATGACCACCTGGCCCGGCGTGGCGCCGAGGGTCCGGGTGACGGCCAGGGCGCGCCGGGCCCGCACCGCCGCGCTCCAGCCGAGGAACACCGTGTTGAGCACCGACAGGGCCACCAGTACGCAGGTGACGCCGGTCACCGTCTGGACGGTCACGATGTCCCGCAGCCCGCCGGGGTTGGACACCCCGTAGGAGACCTTCACGTCGGGGACGGCGTGCAGGGTGAGCAGCGCGGTGACCATGACGCTGGTGGCGCCCGCGCCGACGGCGGTCAGCGCGGCGCGGCCGGGGCGGCGGGCCAGCAGCCGGACGCCGACCAGCAGCGCGGCGGGCAGGTACGCGGACACGGCGGTCAGCCGCGGGTGGCGGACGAGCTGGTGGGCCGGGTCGGCCAGGGTGTCGACGGTGCTGGTGCGGGCGGCGCGCACGGCGGGGCCGAGCGTCCCGGCGAGGGCGACCACGACGGCGAGGAAGACCGTGCCGACCACGGTGTCGGTGGCCGGCGGACCGACGCTGTTGATCAACCCGGCGCTGGGGTCGGCCAGTTCGGGGGCGAGCAGGGACGCGGCGGTCAGCCCGAGGGCGGTGGCCAGCAGGGTCAGCAGCAGGTGCTGCGCCAGCAGTACGGCGGCGACGGCGGCGGGCGTCGCACCGACCGCCTTGAGCAGTCCGGCCCGCCGGTTGTCGCGGCCGGCGCGTACGGCGGTGAGCGCGGCGAGGGTGACGATCGCGGCCGCGGCGAGCAGCCAGCCCCCGACGACCAGGGCGGGCCGGGCGAACATGATGAACTTGGCGTCCTCGTCGAGGACGTTCTGCCAGTAACGGACGTTGACCCAGTCGCCGCCCCGGTCGCCCTCCGGGAAGGCGGTGGCGATCCACCGGGTGGTCGCGGCGGGGTCCGCCAGCTTCAGGTGGATCAGGTGGACGCCGGGCGTGTCCCCGGCCGCCGCGCGGGTGTCGGCGGTGGTGAGCCAGACCTTGCCGCCGTAGTCGGACGGTCCGGGCTCCTGCGCCCAGTCGCTCCCCGGGTACACGCCGGTGGCCACGCTGAGGGCGATCCCGACCACCGGGTAGTCGCGGCCACCGATGGTGACACGGTCGCCGACGACCACCCCGAGCACCTGCGCGAAGCTGCGCTCGACCACCACGCCGCCGGACCGCACCCAGCTGCCGGAGGTGACCAGCGGCCGGTCCACGGCGGACGGTTCGGCGTCCCGTCCTTCGACCGCCGACCGCGCGTCGCGGCCGTGCGCCCGGACGACGGTGTCGAAGGTGAAGACCGGGTCGGACTGCGCGACCACCCCGGGCGTCCGCGCCAGCCGTTCGGCCACCGCGGCGGGGTCGGTGGCCGTCGTGATCGCCGTGATGTCGGGACCGGCGGTGGCCGCGCGGGTCTTCAGGTAGGCGGTGCCCAGGGCGTCGTCGGCGGCCATGCCGAGG
Source organism: Streptomyces sp. NPDC023723 (assembly GCF_040639815.1). Classification (NCBI taxonomy): domain Bacteria; kingdom Bacillati; phylum Actinomycetota; class Actinomycetes; order Kitasatosporales; family Streptomycetaceae; genus Streptomyces; species Streptomyces sp. NPDC023723. The sequence goes on along the minus strand of NZ_JBFAAP010000028.1, from coordinate 20,540 downwards.
GCCAGGGAGGCGGTGGCGGCGGTGACCGCCAGCAGGAACATGGCGGCCTCGCCGGGGCGGCGGCGCAGGTCGCGCGCGATCAGGCGGCAGAGCAGCAGCAGGCGTCCCATGTCAGTCCTCCCCCCAGTCCAGCAGCGAGCCGAGGCCCGCGCCGCCGGGGCGGGGGGCCGTGGCGCGGGGGGTGGTGGGGGAGGTGGCAACACCGGAACCTATGGAGCCGGTGCCGGTGCCGGTGCTGGTGCCGTCTGTCAGACGGGTGTCGTCCGTCAGGGTTCCGTCGCGCAGGGCGACGACGCGGTCCGCCGTGGCGGCGACGCGCTCGTCGTGGGTGACGACGACCAACGTCTGTCCGGCCGCGCCGAGTTCGCCGAAGAGCCGGAGGATGTCGTGGGTCGCGGCGCTGTCCAGGTTTCCGGTGGGCTCGTCCGCGAGGACCACCAGCGGCTCGTTGACCAGGGCCCGGGCGATGGCGACCCGCTGCCGCTGCCCGCCGGACAGCTCCGCGGGCAGATGCCGGGCCCGGTCGGCGAGCCCGACCCGGTCGAGGAGGGCCGCGGCCCGGTCGCGGGCGGCGCGCGGCCCGGCGCCGGCGAGCAGCGCGGGCAGCTCGACGTTCTCCGCGGCCGTCAGCTCGTCCATGAGGTGGAAGCCCTGGAACACGAAGCCGACGGCCCGGCGGCGCAGCCTGGCCAGCGCGCGTTCACCGAGGTCGTCGACGCGCCGCCCGCCGAGCCACACCTCGCCGTCGGTGGGCCGGTCCAGTCCGCCGAGCAGTTGCAGGAGCGTCGACTTTCCGCAGCCGCTGGGGCCGGTGACGGCGAGCGTCTGCCCGGCGGGGACGTCGAGGTCGACCGCGTCGACGGCCCACACCAGGCTCTCGTCCCGCCCGTACGTCCGCGACAGGCCGACCGCCCGGAGCGCGGGCCCGGACCCGGCCCCCGCGCCGTCGCCCACGCACCCTTCCGGCCGTCCCCGCCGGCTTCTCCCCCGCGACCGGTTCCCGGTCCACCGACCGTCTCTCGTCATCCGGCCCCTCCGCCTTTCCCACGTGGGGCGCGGGCGGACCAGGTCCGCGCGCACGCCTCCAGCCAGCGCAGCTCGGCCTGCAACCGGAGGGCGATGCCCTCCAGGAGCAGTCCGGCCTCCGAGTCGGTGTCGTGCGCGAGGACGGCGCGCTGGGTCTCGGCGAGGCGGTGCAGCAGCTCGCGGCGCCGCGCGTCCACGAGTGCCAGCGGGTCGGCGCGGCGGGACTCGGCGGCGGCCACCAGCTTCAGGTGGAACTCCGTCACGTCCGCGCGCGGCCCGGCGCCCTCCGCCAGCCACGCGGTCACCCGCTCGTGCCCGGCCGCGGTCGGTGCGTACACCTTGCGCCGCGGGCCGCGCACCGGCACGTCCTCGCGCTCCTGGACCACCAGGCCCGCCTTCTCGAGCCGGGTGAGCGTCACGTAGATCTGCCCCGCGTTCAACGACTCCCCCACCGGCCCGAGCGCCGCCGCCAGCCGTCTGCGCAGGTCGTACCCGTGCGACGGCTCCTTGACCAGCAGCGCCAGCACCACGTCCTGCACGGACCGCCCTCCTTCACGACCCGCCTATAGATAGCGGTTATCCAATGGACCGTCAAACCCGGCGCCTGCGCACCTGTCCCCTCCGCACCCGTCACCTCATCCCCCCGGCGAGAGGGCGTGGTCCCGGACATAGACGGTGATCCGCGCCCCGTTGACCGGGGTCGTCCGGTACTCGTGGAAGTGGCGCCGCAGGGTGCTGGTCTTCGCCGCCTCCCGCGGGTCGGCCGGCCGGCGCACACCCACCGCGCGGACCGCGACGATCCGGTCGAAGTCCAGCATCCGGGCCGCGATGTCCCGGGCGGGCAGCTCGACCCCGGCCAGCGTGTTGGACGAGACAGGGTCCTGGGCCAGGGCGAGATCGGTCAGCCCGCGGGTGTCCTCGGGGGTGGCCGCGGTCAGGATGCGGTGCTGCCCGGAGAGGTAGAGCAGCCCGTCGCCGGGGCGGCCCGCCTCGCGGACGGCGGCGCCGATGGCGGTGACGTCGTTGCTCCGGCTCTGCGGCGTCCGCAGCGCCAGGCTCGGCTGGACGAGCGCGGCCAGTGCTGCGGCCGCCGCGAGCCACGCGTAGCGCGAGGAGCGCCGCAGCCGGAGGAAGCAGTCCATCCAGGCGCCCAGCAACAGGGCGGCGCCGATATTGCCGTAGAGCACGTACCGGTCGACGAAGAGCGGCTTGACGGGTGAGGTGATCAGCAGCAACAGGCCGGGGAGCACCAGAATCGGCAGGGCCAGCACGGCGAGCCGCACCGGGCCCCTCGTCCGCAGGGGCGCCCGGGCACACAGCAGGCCCAGGACCGCCACCACCAGGAAGTAGCGGAACCGCACCGGTCCGACGATCCAGGACACCTGCTCCGACTGCCCCGCGCTGCGGATCACCAGCGGCAGCAGCCCGGCCACGACGCCCGCCGCGGCCGCGCTCCAGGCCGTCAGCACCGGTCGTGGCACCCGGGAGACGAGCAGGGTGACACCGTGGGCGACCAGCGCGAGGACCGCGAACTCGTGGAGCAGGCAGGCCAGCAGCATGGTGACGCCGTAGACCGCCCACCGCCACCGGGCGCGACGCGCGACGCCGGCCACGAGTGCGTAGGTGGCCCAGGTGACCAGGGCGCAGACCAAGGCGTACGAGCGGCCTTCCTGCGCGTACTTCTGCACCTGGGGAAGGAGCGCGAACACCAGCCCGGCGAGCAGTCCGGCCCGGGGGCCGGCCAGCCGCAGCCCCAGCAGTCCGACTCCGCTCGCCGCCACCGACATGGCCAGCACGGACGGCAGCCGCAACGTCAGCAGCCCGGCGCCGAAGAGACCAAAGAGCTCGTGCATCACGGCGTAGTGGAGGGCATGGACCAGGTCGATGTGCTGGGCGGTGTGCCATATCTGCGACAGGTCGCGGCGGGCGAGCTGACAGGTGACGGACTCGTCCCCCCACATGGTGTTCTGCCTGCGAATGCCCCAGAGCCCCAGCGCCAGGGTCAGCAGCAGGGGTACGCCGACGACGGCTGCGGCCGGGCTCGGTGATCGCCGGCGGACGGCGGCGGGAGGCGGGACCGTCCTGGCCACGGTCGGGGCACGTTGGTCTAGGGACATCGGCGACGGGGCCTTTCAGCGACGGCGAGGGAACCGCGCCAGCGTGCCGGGACCTGGTTGACCGGATGCTGATCCAACCTGACCGGACGATCAGGAAGACGGGCCGGCGCTGTGCGAGGCTGCCCCGCATGCGCATCCTGGTGGTCGAAGACGAGGTGGACCTCGCCCATACCCTGCACACCGGCCTGACCGCCGAGGGCTACAGCGTCGACCTCGCCCATGACGGCCGGCAGGGCCTGTGGATGGCCCGGACCGGCGAATACGCCCTGGTGGTACTGGACTTGATGCTGCCCGGACTGAACGGCTACAAGGTCTGCGCCCAACTGCGCCGGGAGGGCAACGCGACCCCCATCCTGGTGCTCACCGCCAAGGACGGCGAGTGGGACCAGGCCGAGGCCCTGGACACGGGGGCCGACGACTACCTGGCCAAACCCTTCTCCTACGTGGTGCTCGTCGCCCGGCTGCGGGCCCTGGTCAGACGAGCCGCCGCGGTCGCCCCGCCGGTCCTCGCCGTGGGCGACCTCTCGTTGGACGTGGCCGGCCGGGTCTGCCGCCGGGCCGGGGCCCGGGTGGACCTCACCCCCCGGGAGTTCGCCGTGCTGGAGCTGCTGGCCCGCCGGGCGGGCCAGGCGGTCTCCAAGACCGATCTGCTCTACCACGCCTGGCCCGACGAGGCCCAGGATCCCAACCTGGTGGAGGCGCGCGTCAGCGCCCTGCGCAAGAAGGTGGACGCCGCGTTCCACCGGCAGTCCCTGCAGACCGTGCGGGGTACCGGCTACCGATTGGTGGACGACCGTGACCGCGACTGAGCCGGGACGCCGCTGGTGGCCGCGTTCGGTACGGGCCCGCACGGCCCTGGCCGCCGCCGCGGCCACCGCCGTCGTCCTGGCCGGCCTCGGCTGGTGGGTGCACCACGACGTCTACCGCCAGGGCACCCGGATCGCCGAGAAGCAGGCCGAGACGCAGGTGTGGGCGCTCGCCGATCAGCTGAACGAGGGGGTGGTTCCCCGGCGCAGAGGCGGGGCCGCGCCGTACGAGGTCGTCGCGACCGGCCGACGCGCCGCTGTCTCCTTCGGCGGCGGCATGGAAGACCTCGATCCCGGCACCCGCCATGTGCTGCCCGCCCCCTCGGCGGCCGAGGCGCCCGACGTCCTGACGATCCGTCCCCTGCGCATACCGGTGCGCGGCGGCGGCGACTCCAGGGACCGGCTCCGGATGGCCGGCGGGACCTACCCGGTCCTGTCCACCGACATCAGCGCCGGCCGGCTGAGCCGCGACCAAGTCGCCGCTCTGGGTGTCGCCGACGACGCCACGCTGCGGGCCTATGTGGTGGTGCTCCCGCACACGGCCGAGGACATCACCGAGACCACCGACCGCGTGCTGCTGCGGGCCGGGCTCGTCGGCCTCCTGCTGATCGCCGCCGCCGCCTACTTCGCCGTCCGGGTCGCGCTGCGGCCGGTCGAGGCCATCCGGGTGCTCACCGCCTCGGTCACCGCCGGCGACCCGCGCGAACGCGTCACCGTCCCCGCCACCGGACACGAGATCACCGCCCTGGCCACCACCATCAACACCACCCTGCAACGCCTCGACAACGCCGCCGCCCAGCAGCGCCGGTTCGTCGCGGACGCCGCCCACGAACTGCGCAGCCCGCTCACCACCCTGCTGGCCAGCCTGGAAGTCGCGCTCGCCTACCCGGACCGCACCGACTGGCCCGCCGCGGCCACCACCGCCGCCCGGCAGACCCGCCGTCTCCAGGCCCTCGCCGAGGACCTGCTGCTCCTCGCCCGCCTCGACACCCGCACCCCCGCGGCCGGCCCCGGCACCGTCGACCTGACCGCCCTCGCCGCCCGGCTCGCCGAGCAGTACCCGCTCACCGGACGGCCGTTGGCCCTCACCTGCGACAGCACCGCCCCCGCCCCCGTGCACGGGGACCCCGACGGCTACGAACGGCTGCTGCGCAACCTCGTCGACAACGCCGTCCGGCACGCCGCACACCGCGTCCAGATCACCGTCCGCGCCGAGGACGGCTGGGTGGTCCTCACCGTGCACGACGACGGACCGGGCGTGCCCGCCGAGGACGCCGAGCGCGTCTTCGAACGGTTCGTCCGGCTCGACGACGCCCGCTCCCGCGACCACGGCGGCACCGGCCTGGGCCTCGCCATCGCCCGCGACCTGGCGCACCGCCACCAAGGCACGCTCACCCTCGCCCCCCGGACCCTCGGCGCGTGCTTCCGGCTACGCGTCCCCCGGGTCCCCGGCCGCTGATCGCCGCGGCCGGCCGAGCTCGGCGGCGAACGCGGCGTGCGCCCGGTCGTCGAAGAGCACGAACCGGACCTCCGCCACCTCGGTGTCCGCGTCCCGCACCGCCGCCAGGGCGATGCGCGCCGCGTCCGGCACCGGCCAGCGGTAGACACCGGTGGAGATGGCCGGGAACGCCACGGTACGGGCGCCCAGTTCGTCGGCGACGCGCAGGCACTGCCGGTGGCAGGCGGCGAGCAGGCCGGAGCGGTCCTCGGTGGCGGACCAGACCGGGCCGACGGTGTGGATCACCCAGCGGGCGGCCAGCGCGCCCGCGGTGGTGGCGACCGCCTGTCCGGTGGGCAGACCTCCGCCGTACCGCGAGGCGCGCAGGTCGCGGCAGGCGTCGAGGATCGCCGGGCCGCCGCGGCGGTGGATGGCGCCGTCGACACCGCCGCCGCCGAGCAGCGAGGAGTTGGCCGCGTTGACGATCGCGTCGGCGTGCTCGCGGGTGAGGTCACCCCGGACCAGGGTGATGCGGGTCATGGCTGCCGCAGTCTGCGCCAGACGGCCTTCGCCGCGTTGTGCCCCGACATGCCGTGCACCCCGGGGCCGGGCGGGGTCGCCGAGGAGCAGATGAAGACGGCCGGATGCGGGGTGGCGTACGGGAACAGGGACGGCTTGGGGCGGAGCAGCGCCTGGAGGCCGGAGACCGCGCCGGAGGCGATGTCGCCGCCGACGTAGTTGGCGTTGCGGGCGGCCAGTTCGGGCGGGCCGGCGGTGGCGCGGGCCAGGACGCGGTCGCGGAAGCCGGGGGCGAACCGCTCCAGTTGGCGTTCGATGACATCGGTGAGGTCGCCCCGCCAGCCGCTGGGGACATGGCCGTACGCCCAGAAGACCTGCTTGCCGCGCGGCGCGCGGGTGGGGTCGGCGACGCTGGGCTGCACGGTGATCAGGAACGGCCGCTCCGGGGCGCGGCCGGCCCGGGAGGCGTCGTGCAGGGCGGTGCCGATCTCGGCGCTGTCCGCGCCGACCTGCACGGTGCCGGCGACGCGGGCCTCGGGCGCGGTCCACGGGACGGGGCCGTCCAGCGCGTAGTCGATCTTGAAGACGCCGGGGCCGTACCGGTAGCCGTCGTAGGCCCGGCCGAAGCCGGCGATGCGGGCCAGCGCGGTGGGCGAGGTGTCGAAGACGTAGGCGCGGGCGGGCGGCAGGTCGTCCAGCCGCTTGACCTCGTAGTCGGTGTGCACGGTGCCGCCGAGGTCGGTGAGGTAGGCGGTGAGGGCGTCGGAGATCGCCTGGGAGCCGCCGCGGGCCACCGGCCAGCCGCGGGCGTGCGCGGCGAGGAGGAAGACCAGGCCGATGGCGGAGGTGGCGAGGCCGCCGAGCGGTGCCATGACGTGCGCGACCAGACCGGCCAGCAAGGTCTTGGCCTTCTCGTCGTGGAAACGGCGCATCAGTCAGGTCGACGGGGGCAGACCGGTGAGGCCGAAGCGGGCCAGGGTGACCGGGTCGCGGGGCAGCGCGGTCAGCGGCAGCGACATGAAGTCCCGGACCAGCGTGTCCCAGTGCGGCAGGAAGGGTTCGACCAGTCTGCGGTAGGTGCCCGCGTCGCGCGGTCCCAGGGAGGCGGCGGTCTCCCCCACCGAGCGGGCGAGCACGGCGGCCGAACCGTCCAGGGACGGGTGGGCCATCGGCAGGTCGGCGTGCAGCCACTGGAGGCCGTAGCGGTCCAGGGGCAGGGCGCGGAAGGCCGGTGAGTTGATCCCGAGGGGGTGGGCAGCGGCGCACGGGTCGTGCCGGAAGCCGGGCAGGGTCAGCTCCTCGGTGCGGGCACCGCCGCCCACGGTGCTCCGGGCCTCGAAGACGGCGACGGAGAAGCCGCGCCGGGCCAGCTCCACGGCAGCGGTCAGCCCGTTCGGCCCCGCACCCACCACGACCGCATCGAGCATCGACGGCACCTCGGACCCCTTCGTCAGCCGATGGCCACTCGGACCAGGATAGGCCCCGGGTCTTCGCGGGCCCCGGGCACCGGTGCCCACTGGACCGGCCCGACCGACCCGACTGGCCCGACCGGCCCGAGCCCCGGGCCGGTCGGGGCGCGGGCCACCGGGCCGGTCGGGGCGCGGGCCCGTCAGGCGGCGCCGCCGGACAGCACCGCGATGGTCCGGCGGGCGGTGGCCGCGTCGCGGGCCGCGGTGAACGGCAGGTCGTTGCCGCCCGTGACGCGGAACGGCTCGCCGGTCAGGGTCAGGTGCGTACCGCCGGCCTCCTCGACCAGCAGCAGCCCCGCCGCGTGGTCCCAGGCGGCCTCCCAGCCGAAGACGGTGGCCTCCAGCTCGCCGCGGGCGACGGCCAGGTACTCCAGTCCGGCCGAGCCGCAGGGGCGCGGTGCCAGGCCCGGGACGTCGAGGGCGCGCAGGACGCGCTTTTGTTCGTCGGTGGTGAAGTCCGGGTGGGAGGTGGCGATCCGCAGGTCGCGGCCGGGCTCGGGCGGACCGGCGTACAGCCGCTCGCCGTCCAGGAAGGCGCCCCGGCCGCGTATCGCCGTGGCGAACTGGTCGCGGGCGGGCGCGTGGGTCCAGGAGGCGAGCAGCTCGCCGTGGTGGGCGAGGGCGACCAGGGTGCAGAAGCCGCTGTCGCCGTGGACGAACTGCCGGGTGCCGTCGACGGGGTCGACGATCCACACCGGCGCGTCGCCGCGCACCGCGTCGTAGCTGGCCGGGTTGGCGTGCACCGCCTCCTCGCCGACCACGACCGAGCCGGGGAGCAGGGCGATCAGGGCCTCGGTGAGGTACTGCTCGGCGTCGCGGTCGGCGTCCGTCACCAGGTCGTGCGGTCCGGCCTTCTGGTCGACCTCGTGCGCGGCGAGCCGGCGCCAGCGCGGCATCACCTCCTGCGCGGCCGCCTTGCGGACGGCCTCCTCCACGTCGTCGGCGTGCCGGGCGAGAAACTCGTCGATGGTTTCGTTGTTCTCGATCATGCCTCCATGAGAGCACGCGGCACTGACAATCCCCTCCCGGGCGGTGTGCACCGGGTGGAATCGGGACGAACACCGGGTGCGCCCGGGAGCCCTCGGTGCCCGCCGGGCCGGTGTGCGGGCGAGTTACCGTTGATCGGGAAAACGGCACGTGGAGGAAAGATGCACGGGGAGTACAAGGTCCCGGGTGGCAAGCTGGTCGTCGTCGATCTCGACGTGGCCGACGGCGCGCTGCGCGACGTCCGGGTGTCGGGCGACTTCTTCCTGGAGCCGGACGAGGCCCTGCTCGCCATCGACCGGGCCCTCGAAGGCGCCGCGGCCGAGACCGACGCCGCCGGCCTCGCCGCCCGTGTCGACGCCGCCCTGCCCGAGGGCACCGTCATGTACGGCCTCACGTCGGAGGGCGTGGCCGTGGCGGTGCGCCGCGCCCTGGCCAGGGCGACGGACTGGACCGACTACGACTGGCAGCTCGTCCATGACGCCCCCCAGTCCCCCGCCCTGCACATGGCCCTCGACGAGGTCCTCACCGCCGAGGTCGCCGCCGGCCGCCGCGGCCCCACCCTGCGGGTGTGGGAATGGGGCGGGCCCGCGGTGATCATCGGCAGTTTCCAGTCGCTGCGCAACGAGGTCGACCCGGCGGGCGCCGCCCGGCACGGCATCAGCGTCGTGCGACGCATCTCCGGTGGGGGTGCCATGTTCGTGGAGGTCGGGAACAGCATCACCTACTCGCTGTCGGTGCCCGCGCCGCTCGTCTCCGGCCTGTCCTTCGCCGAGTCCTACGCCTACCTGGACGACTGGGTGCTCGGCGCCTTCGCCGACATGGGCATCAAGGCCTGGTACCAGCCCCTCAACGACATCGCCACCGACGCCGGCAAGATCGGCGGCGCCGCCCAGAAGCGCGTGGTCGCCACCGACGACGGTCCCGGCGCCGTCCTGCACCACGTCACCATGAGCTACGACATCGACGCCGACAAGATGCTGGAGGTCCTGCGCATCGGCAAGGAGAAGATGTCGGACAAGGGCACCAGGAGCGCCAAGAAGCGCGTCGACCCCCTGCGCCGCCAGACCGGCCTGCCCCGGGAAGCGGTCATCGACCGGATGCTGGCCTCCTTCCGCAACCGCTACGGACTGGCCGAAGGCCACGTCACCGCCGAGGAGATGGCCCGCGCCAAGGAGCTCGCCGAGACCAAGTTCAGCAGTCCGGAGTGGACCGCCCGGGTGCCCTGACCGCCGGCACCTCAGTCGCTGGCGCCGAGAGCCCGCGCGAGTGCGTCGAGGGTCACGTCGACGACGGCGCGCAACTGCTCCGTACTGGTTCCGGCCCTGCTCATGACGGCGAGGGACTGGTTCACGGCCGCGAGGTGGGCCGCGAAGGACTCGGCCGCCGCGTCGGACAGCCGGCCGGCCGTCAGCGCGGTGCGCAGCCGGGCGTGCTGGAAGCCGATCGCCTCCCGCGCCCGGGCCGCGACGCCCGCGCTCAGCACCGGGGTGGCCATGACGGTCTGGGCCACCAGGCAGCCGTCGGGCAGGCGGGGGTCCGCGATGCGTTCCAGGGTGACGTCGAAGAACGCCCGCGCGGCCGCCAGCGGCCGGTCGGCGGCGCAGGACAGCGCGGCGTCGTACTTGTCTCCGTAGCGCGTGGTGTACCGCTCCAGGCAGCGCAGGAAGAGCGTGTCCTTGTCGCCGAGGGAGGAGTAGATGGAGCTGCGGTTGAGCCCGGTCGCCCGGGACAGGTCGTCCACCGACGTGTCCGCGTAACCGGCCCGCCAGAACTGGACCATCGCGGCATCCAGCGCCGCGGCGACGTCGAACTGCTTCTTGCCCGCCATGCCGCGCCTCCCTCCTGTCGGCCTTCCGGCTTACCCGGCCTTCCCGGCCTTCTCGGTGGAGACCACCATACCCATCTTGAACTAATCAGTTCAAGATGGGTTAGGGTGCAGCCATGCCCGCCGCGCTCGTCGTGGCCGCCGCGCTCGTGGGCCGCGCCCCCGGCCGGCCCCGGCGCACCGGATCGACCGGCACGCGCACGCACACCTGACACCAGTGGAGGAAAGTCATGGCCGACCCCGCGCACACCCCCCGCGTCCCCGGCAACCCGGTCCGCGACCTGCCACTGCCCGACCTGGCCGGTTTCACCCACCGCTGGGTCGACGCGGGCGGCGTCCGGCTGCACGCGGTCGAGGGCGACCGGCCGGACGGGCCGCCCGTCGTGCTGCTCGCCGGGTTCCCGCAGACCTGGTGGGCATGGCGCAAGGTGATGCCGAGCCTGGCCGGCCGGTTCCGCGTGATCGCGATCGACCTGCCGGGCCAGGGCCACTCCGAACGCCCGGACATCAGCTACGACACGCACACGGTCGCCGCGCACGTGCACGCCGCGGTCGAGGCGCTCGGTGTCCCGGCCTACTGGCTGGTCGCCCACGACATCGGCGCCTGGGTCGCCTTCTCCCTCGCCCTGAAGTACCGGAGCGGGTTGCGCGGCCTGGCGCTGCTGGACGCCGGCATCCCGGGCATCACCCTCCCCGACGCCGTTCCGACCGACCCGGCGCGGGCCTGGAAGACCTGGCACTTCGCCTTCCACCTGGTGCCCGAGCTGCCCGAGACACTGCTCGCCGGCCGCGAACGGGAGTACGTCGGCTGGTTCCTGAAGGCCAAGACCCTCGCCGCGGACACCTTCGACAACGCCGAGATCGAGCGGTACGCCGCGTCGGTGGCCGCCGACGGCGGTCTCCGTGCCTCGCTGGCCTACTACCGGGACGCCGCCGAGTCGGCACGGCGGAACCACGAAGCGCTGCAACGGCAGCGCCTGGAGCTCCCGCTGCTCGGCATCTCCGGCAGCCACGGCTCCATCCCCGACATGGCGGCCTCCCTCAAGCCGTGGGCCGACCGCGCCACCGGGATCGTCGTGCCGGAATCGGGCCACTTCATCCCCGATGAACAGCCCGCCGCCGTCGCCGCCGCGCTGACCGACTTCGTCACCGGGAACGCCGCCGCCTGACCGGCCACTTGGACGAGTGATCAAGCACCCCTCCGGTCCGGTGGCACGGGGTGACCCGCCAGGAACGGGCGCAGGAGGGCGAGGAGCCGCCGCGGGCGGTGCAGCGGGATGATGTGGCCGCAGTCCTCGACGATCCGACCGGTGAGGTCGTCGGTGACCGGACCGAGCTGGCGTTCCAGCGCGGCGCCGACCGGGTGCGCGCCGATCGCCAGGGTCGGCACGGTCAGCAGCGCGGCGGCGACGGCCCGTTCGATCTGGGCCGCGCTCTCGTCCAGCGCGCGATAGGAGGAGAAGGCCCGGCGCAGCGCGTCGCGTCCGGTGTAGGCGTGCACGAAGCGGTCCCGTACGTCGGCCGGCACGCCGTCGCCGAGGGTGCCCGAGGTGAGGAAGAAGTCGACGTACCGGGCCTCGTTGCCCGCCAGCACCGATTCCGCCAGTCCGGGCACGCGGTGGAAGCCGAACCACCACGGGGCGCCGTGCGCGAGGAAGTCCTCGGCGCCGGGCAGCCGGCCGATCAGGGACTCCATGAGGACCAGCCGGCGCACCAGGTCCGGGCGGCGCACGGCCAGCAGGAACGCCGGGGGCGCACCGGCGTCGATGCCGGCCACCGCGGCGCCTCTCGCGCCGAGCGCCGCCAGCAGGGCGGCGGCGTCCTCGGCCAGCGTGCCGGCGTCGTACCCGGCGGCGGCCGGGCCGCTGGCCCCGAAGCCCCGCAGGTCGGGCGCGATGACCGTGTACCGGTCGGTGAGGCCGGCCAGCACCTCCCGCCACACCTCCCAGGTGTGCGGGAAGCCGTGCAGCAGCAGGACGGGCGGTCCGCTGCCGTCCAGGGCCACGTTCAGCTCCACTCCGTTGACGGCGATCCGGCGCAGCTCGGGCATGTCGAACTCCAGAAAGCAGGAGGTGGCGGGCGGTAACCAAAGGAGACAAGGCAACCGTAGGGAACTACCATCGGGTTGCCCAGACGGCACTTTCCCGACAGGTGGTGAGCCCGGCGTGACCACGTCCCGGCGCGGTGACCTCTTCGATCCGCTGTGCCCGACCCGGCAGTTGCTGGACCGCATCGGCACCAAGTGGACCTCGATGGCGATCAAGGTGCTCGCCGACGCGGCCCCCGGCGAGGTGCGGTTCGCGGATCTGCGGCGCCGGATGCCGGGCATCTCGCAGAAGATGCTCTCCGTCACCCTGCGCGGCCTGGTCGGTGACGGCCTGGTGGACCGCCGGGTGGAGCCGACCGTGCCGCCCGCCGTGCACTACCGGCTGACCGACCTCGGCCGCTCCCTGGAGGAGCCGCTGTCCGCGCTGCGCGCCTGGGCCGAGCGGCACATGGCGACGATCGACGAGACGCATCGCCGGCAGGAGGAGACGGCGAACGGGCCGAGCCGCAACGGGAGTTGACGTCTCGGACGGCGGTCGCCCGCCGCCCCTGACGGTCCGTGCGGGGCCGTCTGCGTCACCGCGCGGGCACGGAGCGAGTTCACCCTTCCGCCCCACAGGGAGACGTGTGAGACTGGCGTCCCGTCCGCTGTGCGGACCCCTCCGCACCGTCCCCCACGAGAAGTGCGCCGTGTCCTCGCTACCCCTGCCGCTCGCCCTCACCGCGCGCCTGGCCCCGGTCGCCGTGCTCGCCACGGCGGGCTGGGTGCTGTCGTCGCCGTCCGACACCACCTCGGCCGCCGGCCCCGAGGCGACGGCGACCGCCTCCGGCACACCGACCGCCTCCGCGTCCGCCAGCCGGGCGGCGACGAAGACGTACGCCAGTGCCCCCGGTCCCTGCGCGAGCCTGGCGAAGAAGACGATCACCTCGCTGGTGCCGGGCGCCAAGACGGCCGGCAAGGAGATCGCCTCCACCGACGCCGCGGTGCGCCGCACCTGCTCGTGGAACGCGCTCAAGGGGTACGACTACCGCTGGCTCGACGTCTCCTTCGAGGTGACGGAGTCCGACGAGGCGGCCGCGAAGACGTACCAGGAGCGGATCACCGACAAGAGCGGCGGCGGCGCGGTCGAAGGGCTCGGCGACGCGGCGTACTCCGTCGTCAACCTCACCACCGAGGACAAGCAGCAGACCCGGGAGGGCACGGTGGTGGTCCGGGCCGCCAACGCCCTGGTGGTCATCACCTACAACGGCAGCGACTTCGAGTCGAAGAAGGCACCGGACACGGACACGATCAACAAGGGTGCCATCAAGGCCGCCAAGGAGGCCGTGGCCTCCCTGGCGGACGGTCAGGGCTGACCCGCCCCGCGCCGGCGGCCGGCCGTCAGCGCGAGGTAGACGGCGAGGGAGGTGCCGAGTCCGACGGCCCAGCCGTAGTCGGCGAGCGGCTGGAGGAACGGGATCAGGCTGTCCACGGGGAACGGGCCCGCCTTGTTCCCGTCCGCGTCCAGCGTCGAGTAAGAGCCGCCCACGGCGAGCAGGCCGCCGGCCACGAACGCGGCGACGGCCCGCCAGTTCCAGCCGCCCGAGTACCAGTACCGCCCGTGCGCGACATACAGGTCGGCCAGGTGCAGTTCGGTGCGCCTCACGATCCAGTAGTCGGCGATCAGGATTCCCGCGACGGTGCCGAGCAGACCGCCGACCACACCGAGCCAGGTGAAGATGTACAGCTCGGGCGTCGAGGTCAGCTTCCACGGCATGGTGACGACACCGAGCACCCCGGTGATGATCGCGCCGGTGCGGAAGGTGATGCGTTTCGGCGCGAGGTTGGCCAGGTCGTAGGCGGGTGAGACGACGTTCGCGGCGACGTTGACGGAGATCGTCGCCACGAACACGGTGATCAGCGCGAAGAGCAGACCGAACACGTTGTCGGTCTTGCCGGCCAGCTCGACCGGGTCCCAGATCGCCGCGCCGTACACCTGCTGCGAGCCGGAGGTGACCAGGACCGACAGCAGCGCGAAGAGGGTCATGGTCGTGGGCAGGCCGAGGCTCTGCCCCCACACCTGCGCCCGCTGGCCCCGGCCGAAGCGGGTGAAGTCGGGGATGTTCAGGGACAGCGTCGACCAGAAGCCGATCATGCCCATCAGGCCGGGGAAGAAGACCTTCCAGAAGTCGGCGCCCCAGCCGACCTTCGACGGCTCGTGCAGCAGTGGGCCGAAGCCGCCCGCCTTGCCGGCGATCCAGACCAGCAGCACCACCGCGCCGGCCAGGACGAACGGGGCGGCCCAGTTCTCGAACCGGCGCAGCGTCTCCATCCCCCGGTGAATCAGGGCGAGTTCGATCACCCAGAAGACCAGGAAGCACAGCCACAGGGTCCACGGGTAGCCGCCGACCCGCCCGGCGTCCGCCCAGCCGCCGAAGATCTTGCCGAGCAGTACGAAGATGCCCTGGCCGCCGATCCAGGTCTGGATGCCGAACCAGCAGCAGGCCACCGCCGCCCGCAGCAGCGCGGGCAGGTTGGCGCCCCGGACGCCGAACGAGGCGCGGGCCAGCACCGGGAAGGGGATGCCGTACTTCGGCCCGGCGTGGCCGGTCAGCAGCATCGGCAGCAGCACGATGACGTTCGCCAGCCCGATGGTCAGCACCGCCTGCTTCCAGTCCATGCCCAGCGCCACCAGCCCGGAGGCCAGCGTCCAGGACGGGATGCAGTGGGCCATGCCGATCCACAGCGCCACGAAGTTGTACGTGGTCCAGCGCCGCTCGGCGAGCGGGACGGGCCGCAGGTCGTCGTTGGCGTAGCGGCTGCCGGCCGGGTAGGCGCCGGCCGGCAGCTCGACGGCGCCGGTGGAGGCGGGGGCGGGTATCGGAGCGGTGTCGGTCATGGGCAGGCCAATCGGGCGAGGGGACGGGAGAGGCCGTGCGGGTGCGGGACCGGTGGGGTGCGCGGGGTCAGCCGTCGACGGCCGGGATCACCTGTGATCCGTAGGTGTCGATGACGGATTCCCGGGCGTCGTGCATGGCGTAGAGGGCGAACTGGTCGACGCCGAGGGCGCGCAGCGCGGTCAGCTTCTCGATGTGCCGTTCGACCGGTCCGATCAGGCAGAACCGGTCGACGATCTCGTCCGGCACGAAGCCGGTGTCCGGGTTGCCGCTGCGGCCGTGGTGGGCGTAGTCGTAGCCGTCGCGGGCCTTGATGTAGGCGGTGAGTTCGGCGGGTACGGCGGCGGAGTGCTCGCCGTACCTGGCGACCAGGTCGGCCACGTGGTTGCCGACCATGCCGCCGAACCAGCGGCACTGCTCGCGGGCGTGGGCGAGGGCGGCGGGCGAGTCGTCCTCGGTGACGTAGGCGGGCGCGGCGACGCACACCGTGACCTCGGCCGGGTCGCGGCCGGCGGCCACCGCCGCGTCCCGCACCGCCCGCACCATGTACTCGGTGAGGTAGAGGTCGGCGAGTTGGAGAATGAAGCCGTCGGCCTCCTCGCCGGCCAGCTTCAGGGCCTTCGGCCCGTACGCGGCCATCCAGACGGGGAGTTCGGCGCCGGGTCCGATCCACGGGAAACGGACCACCGTGCCACCGCCGAGGTCGGCCTCCGCTCCGCTGCCGAGCGCCCGGATGACCCGCATGGCGTCGCTGAGCCGGGCCAGTGTGGTCGGCGGCCGGCCGGCCACCCGCATCGCGGAGTCGCCGCGGCCGATCCCGCAGACGGTGCGGTTGCCGTACATGTCGTTGAGGGTGGCGAAGGTGGAGGCGGTCACCTCCCAGGCGCGGGTGCCCGGGTTGGTGACCATCGGGCCGACCTTCAGCTTCCGGGTGTTGGCGAGGATCTGGCTGTGGATGACGAACGGCTCCTGCCACAGCACGGCGGAGTCGAAGGTCCAGCCGTAGCGGAAGCCGTTTCGTTCCGCCCGTTTCATGAGGCTGATGACACGGGCGGCCGGTGGGTCGGTCTGCAGGACGAGTCCGAAGTCCATGGGCGCGGCTCCTAGTTCAGGTACTGGCAGGTGGAGCGCGGGGTGTAGACGCCGTGGCCCTTGCGGCCGGTGTACTCCCGCTCGGTGATGACCGGCTCGCCGCGCGAGAGGACGGTGTCGACCCGGCCGGTGATCCGCCTGCCCTCGTACGCCGAGTAGTCGACGTTCATGTGGTGGGTGGCGGCGGAGATGACCTGTTCGGCGGCCGGGTCGTAGAGCACGAGGTCGGCGTCCGCGCCCGGCGCGATGGTGCCCTTGCGGCCGTACAGGCCGAACATCCGGGCCGGTGCGGCGCAGGCGATCTCGATCCAGCGGCGGCGCGAGATGTGCCCGTCGACCACGGCCTGGTGCAGCAGGTCCATCCGGTTCTCCACGCCCGGCAGCCCGTTGGGGATCTTGGAGAAGTCGCCGCGGCCCAGTTCCTTCTGGCCGGTGAAGCAGAACGGGCAGTGGTCGGTGGAGACCACCTGGAGGTCGTCGGTGCGCAGTCCCCGCCACAGCGCCGCCTGGTGCTCGCGCGGCCTCAGCGGCGTACTGCACACGTACTTGGCGCCCTCGAAGTCCGGCTCGGCCAGGTTGTCGGTGGACAGGAACAGGTACTGCGGGCAGGTCTCGCCGAAGACCGGCAGCCCCTCGTCGCGAGCCCGGGCCAGTTCCGCGACCGCCTCCACCGCCGAGACGTGCACGACGTACAGCGGTGCCCCGGCGACCTGGGCGAGGCGGATCGCGCGGTGGGTGGCCTCGGCTTCCAGGAGGGCCTTGCGGACCTCGCCGTGGAAGCGGGGGTCGGTCTCGCCGCGGGCCAGGGCCTGCTGCACCAGGACGTCGATGGCGATGCCGTTCTCGGCGTGCATCATGATCAGGCCGCCGTTGTCGGCGGCGCGCTGCATGGCGCGCAGGATCTGGCCGTCGTCGGAGTAGAAGACACCCGGGTAGGCCATGAACTGCTTGAACGAGGTCACCCCCTCCGCCACCAGCAGGTCCATCTCCTTCAGCGTCTCCTCGTGCACATCGGAGACGATCATGTGGAAGCCGTAGTCGATCGCGCAGTTGCCCTCCGCCTTGGCGTGCCAGGCGTCCAGGCCCGCGCGCAGCGAGCCGCCCTTGGACTGGATGGCGAAGTCGACCACGGTGGTGGTGCCGCCCCAGGCGGCGGCCCGGGTGCCGGTCTCGAAGGTGTCGGCGGCGAAGGTGCCGCCGAACGGCATCTCCATGTGGGTGTGGGCGTCGACCCCGCCCGGGATGACGTACTTGCCGGTGGCGTCCAGCACCCGGTCGGCGGTGAACGCCTCGGCGGCCGGGGTGCCGGTGGCGGCGAGGGCGGCGATCCGGCCGTCCTCGATCAGGACGTCGGCGTGCACCTCGTCGGCGGCGGTGACGACCAGACCGCCGCGGACGACGGTACGGCTGCTGCTGCTCATGCGGTTCCCTCTCTCAGGGCCGGGCACTTACAGACTGCTGAGCGCGCGCTCCAGGATCGCGGCGCCCTCCTCGGCCTCCGCGACGGTCAGGGTGAGCGGCGGGGCGATGCGCAGCGCGCTGGTGTCGTGGCCGCCGCCCTTGCCGATGAGCAGTCCGCCGGCCCGGGCCTCCTCCAGTACCGCCGAGGCGGCCCGCGGGTCGGCCTCGTCGGTGCCGGGCCGGGTCAGCTCGACGCCGATCATCAGGCCCCGGCCGCGCACCTCGCGGACGTGCGGCACCCGGGCGGCGACGGCCCGCAGCCGCTCGATGAGCAGTCCGCCGACCCGCCGGGCGTTGCCCTGGAGGTCGTGTTCGAGGAGGTAGGTGAGGTTGGCGAGACCGGCCGCCATGGTGATCTGGGTGCCGCCAAAGGTGGCGATGCTGTTCGCGTCCAGGCAGTTCATGATCTCGGCGCGGGCGACGACCCCGCCGATGGACATGCCGTTGCCGATGCCCTTGGCGAACGTCACGATGTCGGGCGGGCCGCCGCGGCCGTGCGCCTGCCAGCCCCAGAAGTGGTCGCCGGTGCGGCCCCAGCCGGTCTGCACCTCGTCGGAGATCCACAGGATGCCGCGTTCGTGCAGCACCTCGCGGAAGGCGGCGTACAGGCCGTCCGGCGGGGAGGTGAACCCGCCGACGCCCTGCACGGGTTCGGCGATCAGCGCGGCCGGCGGGCGGGTGTGGCCGAGCAGATCCGTCAGGTCCGCGACGCACGCCGCGATGAACTCCCGGTCGTCCAGGTGCGCGTAGGGGCCCCGGGTGCGGACGCCGCCGTGCACGTAGAGGGTCTGGAGCGGGGAGAGGGAGGTGGGTGACCAGCCGCGGTTGCCGGTGATGCCGACGCTGCTGAACGAGCGGCCGTGGTAGCTGTTGCGCATCGCCAGGACCGTGTTGCTGCGCCGGTACGCCGTCGCCAGCAGCAGAGCCGTGTCATTGGCCTCGGTGCCGGAGGTGGTGAAGAAGACCCGGGCCTCGGGGATGCCGCTCACCTTGGCGATCCGCTCGGCGAGTTCGACCATCGGCCGGTTGAGGTAGAGGGTCGAGGAGTGCAGGAGGCGGCCGGCCTGTTCCGCGACCGCCTTGGACACCTCGGGCAGGGCGTGCGCGGTCATGGTGGTGAGGATGCCGCCGAAGAAGTCCAGGTACTTGCGGCCGGCCGCGTCCCACACGTGCCGGCCCTCGCCGTGGGTGATCTCCAGGGGGTCCTCGTAGTACAGGGCGAGCCAGTCGGGCAGCACGGCCCGGTGGCGGCCCAGCAGGTCGTGGGTCACGGCCGCACCAGCCCCTCGTAGGCGTCGGGGCGGCGGTCGCGGTAGAAGGCCCACTGCTGCCGCACCTGTTCGACGAGGCCGAAGTCGAGGTCGCGGACGACCAGTTCCTCCTTGCTGTCGCTGGCGGTGTCACCGACGAACTGGCCGCGCGGGTCGACGAAGTAGGAGGTGCCGTAGAAGTCGTTGTCGCCGTACTCCTCCTGGCCGACGCGGTTGATGGCGGCGACGAAGTACTCGTTGGCGACCGCCGCCGCGGGCTGCTCCAGCCGCCACAGGTGGGCCGAGAGGCCGCGGTGGGTGGCGGACGGGTTGTACACCAACTGGGCGCCGTTGAGGCCGAGTTGTCGCCAGCCCTCCGGGAAGTGCCGGTCGTAGCAGATGTAGACGCCGACCCGGCCCACGGCGGTGTCGAAGACCGGCCAGCCGAGGTTGCCGGGCCGGAAGTAGTACTTCTCCCAGAAGCCGTGCACCTGCGGGATGTGATGCTTGCGGTAGGTGCCGAGGACGGTGCCGTCGGCGTCGATCACGGCGGCGGTGTTGTAGTAGAAGCCGGACTGCTCGACCTCGAAGACGGGGGCGACGACGACCATGCCGGTCTCGCGGGCGAGGGCCCGCATCCGGCGGACGGTGGGGCCGTCCGGCACGGGTTCGGCCCAGCGGTAGTGCTCGGGGTCCTGGACCTGGCAGAAGTAGGGGGCGTTGAAGACTTCCTGGAACCCGATGATCTTCGCGCCCCGCCGGGCCGCCTCGCGGGCGTGCTCCTCGTGTTTCGCCACCATGGACTCGGTGTCCCCGGTCCAGGTGGCCTGGACCAGAGCGGCACGTACGACGTTGGCCATGAGCTGCTCCTTCGACGCGACGTCAGAAGCCTCTACGCCCGTAGAACAGGCCGTAGAAGGACGAAAGTAAGCCTCCCGGACGAGCTTGCCAAGACCATCGTCGTCAAGGCGCGATGTCGATCGGGTTTCACACTCCGGTGGACGAGCGGGCTCCCCGGCAGGTCAGCCCGGTCAGCCCGCCAGTCCGGCCACCCGCAGGGCGTGTACGAGATCCCAGTGCCGTTCGTCGCCGACGCCGAGGGCGGCTTCGAGCAGCAGCGGGACGAGGCGCGGCGGGTCGGGGGCGACGCTGGGCGCGGCCTGTTCGGGGGTGCGGACCCGGACGTAGGCGCCGAGCAGGACCCGGGCCGCGCGGTGCCGGCCGGCGTCGACCAGGCCGAGGACGCCCCGGCCGATCTCGTCGGCCGGCCGTACGACGCCCTGCCGCAGGATCTGCTCGGCGTCGTCTTCGCGGCCCGCCCCGGCCAGCGCGTCGGCGGCGTCGACCAGCCGGTCCGCGGGCAGCGCGGCGGCCTCCCAGAGCAGGGTGGCCCAGTCCGCGCCGAGCCCGGCGTCCCGCAGCGCGTCGGCGAACAGGGGCAGGCGTACGGCGGGCCACTGCGCGGCCTCGGCCAGCAGTCCGTGTGCCTCGCCGCTGCGTCCCGCGCGGCGCAGGTACGCCAGCCGCCGGACGGCTTCGGCGACCACCTGCCGGTCGGCCGCGCCGGCCCCTAGCAGCGCACACACCTCGGCACAGAGCCGGGGCAGGTCCTCCCTGGACAGCGGCC